>DAHWFY010000277.1 GCA_027336365.1 Bacillota bacterium
TCCTCACTGAGGAAGGTGACTGTATGCGGATTTTCCAGCGAAGTGGCCTTGCTTATTTTTATCTCGCGCCATCCGCGCGGAAAAAAGCTTATTTGACAGTAGCTACTAATAGCCCGGAGTCGGCTTCGTTCCCTTTACTAGACAAGCTGGGATTATCATCATTCTTTGACCTGATTCGTGCCGATACTCATAAACCGGAGGGACTGCTTGATTTAGTGCAGGTCCATCCACTGGGAAAAGAGTTGCCCGTACAACACATTATCAGCGTAGGAGATAACTACACCAACGATATCGCTCCCGCCCTGCATGCCGGTTGGAAAACGGTTCACCTCAGTCCGCGAGGACATTTTCCAGGACCAGCCACGCTACAGGTCAAAAATTTAGAATCTGCCTTCCAAGTCATAGATCAATGGCTCGCAGGGGGTACACAGCAGGAAGACGAAGGGAGGAGTATTTCATGACCAAACTGCGCTTCTATGGCGGCATTGGCGTGATTGGTGGAACAAAAATTGCCCTCGAACAAGAGGGCTGGCGTATTTTACTGGATATGGGGTTGGATATTCCGGAATCTGGAGATTTACTGCGGACTCCGATATTGCCTCGTCCAGGCCACGAATTGCAGGACTTGTTGAAATTGGGAATGGCCCCGATGATTCCTCACGTTTACAAAGCCGAGGCTCTCACTGGTATGACGGACATGAAACTGCCTGGAGGCACAGATGGTCATACGGCCTTGTTTTTGAGCCACGCCCACATTGACCACATTGGCCTAGCGGGCTGGGTGGATGAACAAATCCCCATCTATGCGGCAGAAGAAACGGTGCGTCTGATGAATGCGTTGGAAGCAGCCGGTGAAGGATTGCGTGGGGGAGCGGCCCGGGTGCGAATTTTGCCAGCCGCACAGCCACTGCAATTTGGGCCCTTTCGCGTGACACGGTATGATGTCGATCACGATGTGGAAGGGGCTTCGGCCTATGCCATTGAAACAGCGGCCGGAGTGGTCGCTTACACCGGAGATTTTCGCCTGCACGGGAGGCATCCGGAAAAGATACGCTTGTTTGCACAGGCAGTACACGGCGCCCACTTGCTCATTACGGAAGGGACTACCCTGGCGAGCGATTTTCGTTTCACAGTGCGGACAGAGGCTCAGGTGGACGAGTCTTTTGCGCAGGCTTTCACAGAGGTTCCAGGCTTATTGCTAACTACTTTGTACCCACGCAATCTGGAGCGAATTGCTGCCTTACTGGCGCTGGCCCAAGGGGCAGATCGAGAGTTTGTTTGGCCCCCTGAGATGGCAAAGCTGTTTCGCAGTTGGGGATTTGAACAAATTAAGTCTTGGGGTGAAGATGTGCAAACCGCCGACATTGCACAAAACCCGGGGCACTATGTGCTGCAGCTTTCGCTTTCCCACCTGCCGGAGCTGTTGGATCTTCCGGAGGGTCCTAAAACGGTCTTTTTGCACGCCAACGGTGAACCTTTGGGGCAATTTGACTCACGCTACAGTCTACTGCAAGACTGGTTAAAAATGCGGCGCATTCCATTTTGGCAGCTAGGAACGAGTGGGCATGCGTATCCTGACGATATCCATCGATTGGTGGAGTGGGTAGCCCCTGACATCGTCATGCCAATTCATAGTCCGGCTCCTGAACGCCTGATTCCTCCACCGGGGACACGACGGTGGATGCCTCAACGTGGAGTGCCGGAATACGATTTGTCAAAAGGTAAAGAAAACTACTAGAAGTTGTCCGGAAAGGGGTCAGAACTTCCCAGCGCATTGCTGCGTCTAAGACAAATATCGAAAAACGGAAACAACATGTGCATTCGTTGATGCAAGAGAGGAGCAAAGGAGACATGACCATAGAGGTGTTGATTTTTGTGCTGATTGCCAGTTTTACGATGATTTCTGGCATCAATGATGGCGGCAATCTGGTTGCCACCTTTTTGGCCAGTGGAACCCTCGCGCCTGCTTTGGTTTTGCCTTTGTTGTTGTTGAGCATCGGTTTGGGGCCGATTTTGTTTGGTACAGCCGTTTCCCACACGATAGCCGTGGAGGTGGTGGATTTTCAACAAGCTGGTTTGCTGGTTCTTATGGTTTCATTGTTTGCCGCCTTGCTGACTTTAGCTGCGACATGGTGGCTGAAAATGCCCACAAGCACCACTATTGCTCTGGGCGGAGGGATGGTGGGGGCAACTCTGGCGAGTGGGCAAATTCACCTCATTCATTGGCTGGGTGTGGGAAAATTAGTCATGGGACTGTTGGGCTCTGTAGTACTGGGATTTGTGGCGGCGTTCATGTTCACTAAGGTTCTGTGGTTTTTCTTAAAACGATTATCTATGGAAGAAATTGATTTTTTGCAGTATGGTCAGTATTTGACCGCTTTTTGGCAAGGTCTCGCCTATGGAGCAAACGACCAAGAAAAAGTCATTGGCCTGATGACGATTTTCTGGATGATGGTTTATCATCATACACATTACCGCGTTCCCTGGAT
>DAHWFY010000278.1 GCA_027336365.1 Bacillota bacterium
GTAGCAGTTGAAGGGTTTGGGTATCACATCGTTGGCAGATGGATCGATAGCCAGCTGGGGATTCTCGATGACACGTTGTGGGCCATGGGGGCTCATTTATTGTGGATGCTTGTCATCAGTACACCGATTCTCTATGGGTGGCTCATCAGCCAACTCAAACGACAACAGCAATACACCAATGAATTGCATGACAAAGATAATGAATTTCTGTCTTTGTTCTCTCATAATTCCGATGCGGTGTTCACCCTCGACACAGACGGGAAAATTGTGAATGCGAATCCAGCGGCACAACACATCCTTGAGTATTCTCTGCAGGAAATGCTGACAATGGGTCCAGAAATGCTGGCAAACGTGATGGGGCAAACCAGATCTCAAATCTTTTTTGAAAGGGCACTACAAGGGAAAACACAAGAATACAATAATTTTTTCGTTTCCAAGACGGGACGGACGATCCAGGTTGAGGAGAAATTCGTGCCTTTCTACCGAGGAGATGAGGTCATAGGGGTCTATGTAATGGCAAAAGACATTACGGAGCGGTGGGAAGCGGAAGAGGAAATTTGGAAATTGGCACACCATGATCACTTGACTGGCTTACCCAACCGTAGGTTCTTTTCTGACCAGTTGGCACGCGCCTTAAGGCAAGCTCAGGAAGAAGAACGAAATCTGGCCGTCTTGTTCATAGACTTGGATCGGTTCAAGAATATTAATGATGCCTTAGGACACGACGTTGGGGATGAAGTGTTAAAAATTGTTTCGAGGCGGATGTCCCAGTGTGTAAGAGACCAGGATATTTTAGCTCGGTTCGGCGGCGATGAATTTGCTGTGCTTTTACCCCGCATTGGCCATGTGAAAGAAGCGAAAGAGGTAGCAGAGCGAATTCTTGAGACCATACAAGAGGGTATCAACTTTGATGGGTATGAGTTTTATTTGACTTCCAGTATTGGCATCGCCGTTTACCCGGTGAGTGGGGAATCCCCGATGGCTTTGCTAAGAAATGCAGACACGGCGATGTTTAGTGCCAAAAGGCATGGAAAGAACCAATCTCAAGTTCACCTGCCCTCCATGCACGAGCATGCCTATAAACGGTTTCGTCTGGAAAACGACCTTCGACAGGCCCTTCAGGGGAACGAACAACTGTTCTTAGAATATCAGCCTCAGGTCGATGTGATGGATGGCACAGTCGTTGGAGCCGAAGCCTTGATTCGCTGGCACCACCCCGTGATTGGACTCATTCCTCCTGATGAATTTATTCCAATGGCGGAAGGAAGTGGGCTTATTGAACCGCTTGGAGAGTATGTTCTACGAAGAGTATGCCGTCAAATTCAAGAGTGGATGCGCTTAGGAAAGGAATCTTTACCTGTCGCCGTCAATGTGTCTCCCGTGGAGATGGGGCAAGATCGTTTTGTAGACCGATTTCGTTCGATTCTGGCTGAACTGAACATTCCGCCACGGTTGATTTCCATCGAAATTACGGAATCGACGCTCATGAAAAATGGGCAAAGAACGCTAAAGAAATTGAAAGAGTTGAAGGCCTTGGGAATAAAAATTTTTGTGGATGACTTTGGCCGAGGATACAGTTCATTGGGCTTTTTGAAGCAGTTTCCGGTGGATGTTCTGAAGGTGGACAAGATTTTTGTGCAAGAAATGGACAGCAACTACGAGGATGCTTCTATTGTGTCCGCAGTGATTACATTGGCTCATTCGAGACAGTTAAAGGTCATTGCTGAGGGCGTGGAACGAGAGCAGCAATTGGCTGCGCTGAGACAAAGTGAATGTGACGAGTATCAAGGTTACTTTTTTAGTCACTCCATCTCCCCGGATTTGTTTGCGAAAAGGTATTTATAAGTGTGTGTCTGGAAAGGGGTCCGGTCAGACCCAAGCAGTGCAAGGAGGCAAGCCCAAAATGCGTACTGAGCGTACGGTTTCGGTACATGAAGGAGCATTTTTTCCGATGACGCAGCAATGTGCTGGGGAATTCTGGCCCTTTTCCGAACACGCACATATAGTTTTGCGGTCAAACCTTAGAACAGTTGATACGTATGTTGTTTGTTATCAGTCGTATTTTAAACGGGTTATTTCATTCGTTAAATTAGGAGCAATGAGAGCTTTCCATTCAGGACTCTCCCAGCTATTCAATGCTACATGGGTTGTGTAGTATTTTTCCGGAATTGGATGCGTTCCAATTACAACTTTTAATTTGTACTGGTTTTCTATAAATTTTTTAAAATATTCTACATAAGGGCACGGTGGATATCCAACTATCATTCCAGTCGCCAAATGTATGACATCCACACCGTTTTTCTTCATCTCTGTCGGTGCATGTTCTATATTACCGCCAGGGCATCCTCCACAAGTTGTATAACCAACTAGTTCCACCTCTTTGTCTGCATAAATATTGAAAGCCCCCTCGCGATTTTCAAGTGACCTGAAACATTTTCCTCCAGCACAGGTACGAAAGCGATCACATATGATGATCCCAACTTTAACCT
>DAHWFY010000279.1 GCA_027336365.1 Bacillota bacterium
CCAATTTACTCCAAAATATTTGCGGATTAACGCACCCTGTCCCTGACCTGTCGCGAGCCCCATTCGGACTGTCATTTCTTGCACGAGGTATAAAACAACAATCAGGAAAATATCAGGCAGGACAAAGGCATTTCCGTATTTAGCCCCGGACTGAGCAGCGGTGACAACACTCCCCGCATCGGTGTCGGCCAACATGACCAGAATCCCGGGTCCAAAAATCTTAAGCCACTCCCATTTGGTTCGGTGAACCCGGCGAGAGATACTTGAATTTGGCCAATTCATGGTTTCTCCTAGAAATCGATAATGACATTCGTTCTCATTTCACTTTAATGATCCCTTCTCTCCCCGAGTAATGTCCAAAAGGATCAATCTTTCATCGTAAAAAGAAGGATGACAAAAACGCAATTCATCCACCGCAAAACCAATATTCATAAAATCCGCGAGAATAGTTCTGCCGAAATGTTTAGTTCGACTAACTTAATGATAACTGACCCTATTTCCTTAAACTTTGAGCGTGAAAAAATAAGCTTAATCCAAGGGGGATGACAACCTTAAGGCCCTATTTGCTTGTTCTCGTTGGCTGGGATGTTACCCACTCACGAAGCATGCATTACACGTTATGTTACGAGAAGGAGTAAACCTCCCCGCATCTCGGTAAAACTATGGCCTTTTACCGAGAATATCATCTATGCCAAGACGTCTTGGCAACATAAATTCGAACCCCTTCATTTACGGTATTGCCGGTGCAGCCCCCACTGGCTGATGGCCCATAAGAGAGCAATCCACGTGCCGAAGATATACCAGGAAAGACCGGAAGAATTGCACCCTGCACCTCAGTTGACAGAGATTAACCCAGGCAATACCCGGTGTCCAAACAAGCCATGAAGTCATCATATGCGATAAATCGGGATAGGTAAGGGCGCTGACAAAGAGCATCACCATCACTACTGCGGATAAGGCTGCGCTATGCACGCTGAGAATCCGTTGCCAAGGCCAGAACTGCCCCCGTCAAGGCTCCAAAGCCTGCTCCGAATGCCATAGCTGTCAATGGTCAATGTCCAAACCAGATAGGGATGGGGAATAAGAGACCACAAAACAACTTCACTGGCCATGGCTATGAGCCCCACGACTCCGATTTTTACTATCATGACCCACGTTGCAGATATCGGCGCCAGTCGGAGGATCGTCCCAGTCCCCCGCTCACGTTCTCCGGCAAGACTTGCGACCGCAAGCATCACCGCCGCAAACCATACCCAACTCGCACTACTCCAGGGGTTCTCGGAACCGCTGGGCCCGGGATGCATGACAAATCGTGCCAACAATGGGGGCAACAAAACCCGTCACCCTGCCGGCACAGTTTCGCATGAATTCTTGTCCTTCACGGTAAATCACCATTAGCCACACACGAATATACATCATTCTGAATCCCGTCCGCTAATTTGCTGATAGACTTCGCCTAATGAGGGTGCTTGGGAATGGATGCGCGACGTCTTGCGTGGTCAGAATCTCGCACAGTGCCCATTGATCCGCGGGGTACGCCACGGCAACACTTCGCCTGCGGATTACCGTTGTGCATGACCGTCACAACAACCATTCTTCGACGATAACGCGCCACCAGGCCGCAGGTGTTATGTTTTATTAGGGGGTGGAAAAGTGAGCTATCAGATGACCGAATCGCTCGATGTGTGGCGGTTTCTGTTTGACCATGATCCCCCTGACGCGTTCTAAGGGGACGCTTGGCCGATGACGATAACCACATTGGGGGTCTTGTTATGATCCGGGTGTGGTCGCACACTAATTGATCCCAAACTTTGGAGGATTACGTTAGGATGCGCCCCGGCTTGAGCGGGCAGGTGAACCAAGCAGGGATGGGAGAGCACGAGGCCGGCTTGTGTGAGGACACCACGAAATCCGCCATATAGGGACTGTCTTGCCGTATGGAATGAAGGGCAGTGAGGTTTTCTTGTGAACGCGCAGCTCACGGTAATTTGAGCAGTAGGACAGCTAGAGCAATAGAAGGTGCGTAATTATTTCGAATCGATTGGAGGGAGGGGGACCACTTTATGCGTTAAGTATTCGATCTTCATAGCAAACCAAGGTACGAAGCCTTCGAAAAACGCACCGATCCGAACTGTGTGATTATGATAAGAAAACAACTCCTTACAAGCACCGCAAGAATTGGTCGGGGCTAGAGTAACTGACTTATTCAGAAATTGACCTGTGGTAGCGGACGGGTATTCCCCTACACTCACTCAACATGTGTTATGGTACTCT
>DAHWFY010000027.1 GCA_027336365.1 Bacillota bacterium
GGTGCTCACATTGACGGATTGGCGATACCTGGCAGACGACAATACCCATGCTATGGAGGAAGACTTGTTTTTTACAACCGGATCTGCCGAGAGTATGATGGAAGCCTTGCGTACATGGTTGCATTTGAAGGTAAAGAAGGAACAGGTACTTTCTGTTCTTATCAACCAATTGAGGGCGGGAAGCGCAAGAGCAGAATCCATGTGATGATATGGAGTTGTGTTATGTTATATATTGCATCCCACAACCAAGATAAGGTGAAAGAATTTGAAATTCTGTTTCATCATCAGGGGATTTCGGTACAGGCACTGCCTGAAAAGCTGCCTGCGGCTCCCGAGGGCGCTCGTTCTTTCGCGGCAAACGCTGTGGAAAAGGCCATATTTTACAGCGAGCATGTGAATGACTGGGTGTTGGCCGATGACTCTGGGCTGTGTGTGGACAAGCTGTTCGGTGCGCCGGGTGTACTTTCGGCCCGTTATGCTGGGGACCCATCCAATACTCAGGCAAATAACAAAAAGTTGTTAGAATCACTGGCTGGGGTGCCATGGGCGGAGCGCACAGCTCGATTTATTTGCGTGTTGGCTTTATGGGATCCCAATGGGCGGGGGTGGCTTGCTCAAGGAGAAGTTAAAGGAATTATCACCATGTCACCTTTTGGAGAAAATGGATTCGGTTATGACCCATTATTTTATCTTCCCAGTAAAGGTCAGACCTTTGGTCAAATGACTGCCAAAACAAAACATTCTCTGTCCCACCGTGCCATGGCAGTACGGGAGCTACTCCGAACATGGAAGGGTGTGGCTCAGTGAGATTGTGCGTAGTCAGTGACACTCATCGCCACCGCCACGAATTATTAACAGCAGTCAAAAGTCTACAACCTTTGGATGCAATTCTCCACGCCGGGGACGAAACTTCCGATGCGGAATGGTTGGCCGCACGGGTGGATTGGCCTATTTACAGCGTGGCTGGAAATTGGGATATGGTGACTGAAAAATACCCATTAGAACGAGTGTTCAACAGTGGACCGCGAATTTTCCTGACCCATGGGCACATGCTGAAAGTGAAAGAAGGATTGGAGTTGTTGAGACAAAGAGCACAAGAGTGGGACGCCCAGATAACGGTTTACGGTCACACTCACCAAGCGATTTCTATTTGGAATGGAGGGATGTTATTTATCAATCCGGGTAGTTTGTCCGAACCAAGAGGTCGTCGGGAACGAACCTGTGCTCTTTTGGAAATTTTTGATAATTCCAAAACGATTTCTTGGGATGTCAGTGTTTCTCATGTCACCATTCATGGTCACATCGCGGGTTCTGTGCTAAAGGTTGCCTTGCCTCAACATGCCACGGGTTCAAGAAGTTAACCTGGGAAAACAACCACTTGAATTACCGTGAACATATCGTCTACACTGTTTGTAAAGGGAAAGCAATCACACTATTTTTGAACGACGACGCGGGTGTAGTTCAATGGTAGAACTCCAGCCTTCCAAGCTGAGAGCGTGGGTTCGATTCCCATCACCCGCTCCATGTCTCAGTAGCTCAGTTGGATAGAGCAACAGCCTTCTAAGCTGTGGGTCGGGGGTTCGAATCCCTCCTGAGACGCCAGGATGAGGTATGTCTCTTTACTATGGATGGCCCGCTGGAGGTCAGTGCCCAGCGGGAATTTATCCATTGTATGAGGAAAAATCCATGATATAATAAGAAAGCTTGTACAGCAGAGACAAATGGTGACGAATCGAGGGTCAGTTACGAGGGCTTTCGTTTGTCGAAATGCGTTGGGGAGGAAAGTGAATGACTGCGAAGTGGGAGAAGACGGAGGCCAACGTCGGGGTGCTGGAGGTTGAAGTTGAGAAACAGCAACTGACTGACGCTTTAGATTGGGCATTTAAAAAAGTCGTTAAGGGGGTTACCATCCCTGGCTTTCGTAAGGGAAAGGTGCCGCGAAAGATATTCGAGTCGCGCTTTGGCGTGGAGTCTCTTTATCAAGATGCCTTAGATTATTTGTTGCCTAAAGCCTATGAACAGGCTGTTGAAGAAGCGGGAATCATCCCCGTAGCTCAACCGTCCGTCGATGTGGTGCAAATGCAGGTAGGTGAACCCTTGGTATTCAAAGCCACGGTGACGGTGAAACCTGAGGTGAAATTGGGAGATTACAAGGGATTGGAATTGCAGGATAAAGAGTTTCCGGTGGATGATGAGATGGTCCAAAAGGAAATAGACCGTATTCGTAGCGAACATGCCGAAATCAATCCCGTCGAAGACGGGAAGGTTGAGAATGGAGACACAGTTAATATCGACTTTAAGGGGACCATCAAGGGTGAACCCTTTGAGGGTGGTGAAGCGGAAAATTTCCATTTGGAAGTGGGTTCGGGCACGTTCATTGCAGGGTTCGAAGAGAAACTGATAGGGATGGCCCCTCAAGAAGAACGAGACGTCGACGTGACTTTTCCGGAGGATTACCACGTGAAGTCTCTTGCCGGGCAACAAGCGGAATTTCATGTGAAGTTGCACGACATCAAGCGTCGATTTTTGCGTGAAATGAACGATGAGTTTGTTCAAGAAATTAGTGACTTTGAAACCGTCGAGGCGTATATAGAAGATTTGAAGAAGCAACTTATTGACAGACAGGCTCACGAGCACGAACAATATCTAGAAAATGAAGCGGTTAAACTGGCGGTGGAGAGTTGCATCATTGATATTCCTGACGTGATGATTGAGCATGAGGCAGACCATCGAGTAGAGGATTTTGCTCGTCAGTTGCAGTATCAGCAAATTCCTTTTGATGCTTACTTGGAGTTTACTGGGGCGACCAAGGAGGAGTTGCGCAATCAGTATCGGGAGTCTGCTGAGCAGACGGTGCGGACTCAACTGGCTTTGGAGGCCATTGCAGAAGCGGAAGGCCTACAGGTCACCGATGAAGAACTGGACGCTGAGTTGCAGCGATTGGCCGAGTCTGCGAATATAACGGTGGAGCGTGCAAAGGAAATTATGAATCTGCGAGATCCGGGTCTTAATAGGATGCGCGTCGATTTACGATGGCGAAAAACAGTGGAGTTCTTAGTTGCACATAGCAAAGTGGCTTGATTTCGGATACAATGTGTATAGGGGCAGCTATGACTTCAACAAGGCACGTGGTTACCGTGCCTTGTTTTCTCACCCAGCCCTAGGGTTGGGCAGGAGCAGAGGAGGAGAGCGGCAATGAGTTTGACGCCAATTGTGATTGAACAAACCAGCCGTGGAGAACGTTCCTATGACATTTACTCCCGTTTGTTGCGGGATCGCATCATTATCTTAGGGACGCCAATTGATGATTTTGTTTCCAATTCCATTGTGGCTCAACTGCTGTTTTTGGCCGCAGATGATCCGGAACGGGATATTCAGTTGTACATCAATAGCCCGGGAGGTTCTGTAACTGCAGGCATGGCCATTTATGATACGATGCAGCACATTAAACCTGCAGTTTCCACCATGTGCATCGGGATGGCAGCCAGTATGGGGGCATTTCTTCTTGTTGCTGGCGAGAAGGGAAAGCGTTATGCTTTGCCTAACAGTGAGATTATGATTCATCAACCATTGGGTGGTGTACAGGGGCAGGCATCGGATATTAAAATTCATGCGGATTGGATTTTAAAAACAAAAGCCAAACTAAACCGCATCCTGGCTGAAAGAACTGGACAACCATTGGAGCGAGTGGAACGGGATACGGACCGAGACCATTTTATGTCTGCCATGGAGGCGAAAGATTACGGATTAATCGACGACGTAATCGTACGCCCTAGCGTGTAGTTGCACAATCGGGTACCCTTGCCAAGCCAGGCGAGAAGCAAGTAGCATGCCTTGACCACGGGAGGGAATGACATGTTTAAGTTTAACGAGGAGAAGGGGCAATTGAAGTGTTCCTTCTGTGGGAAAACTCAGGAACAGGTACGCAAGTTAGTGGCTGGTCCTGGGGTCTACATCTGTGACGAGTGTATCGAGTTGTGCAATGAGATTGTCGAGGAGCAGTTGGGGGATGACGAAGAGTTTGATCTCAAGGAAGTCCCAAAACCGGCGGAAATTAAAACAATTTTAGATCAGTACGTGATTGGTCAAGAGTCTGCGAAGAAGTCTCTGTCGGTGGCCGTGTACAATCACTATAAGCGGATTAACGCCGGGACTTCCAAGAATGACGAGGTAGAACTGACCAAAAGCAATATCATGTTGATTGGTCCAACGGGTAGTGGTAAAACTTTGCTCGCTCAGACATTGGCACGCATCTTGAATGTTCCGTTTGCCATTGCCGATGCCACTTCTCTTACAGAGGCTGGGTATGTGGGCGAGGATGTGGAAAACATCTTATTGAAACTGATTCAGGCTGCAGACTATGATGTGGAAAAGGCCGAAAGAGGCATCATCTACATCGACGAAATTGACAAGATTGCTCGGAAGTCAGAGAATCCCTCCATTACGAGGGACGTTTCTGGTGAAGGCGTGCAGCAGGCGCTATTGAAGATTCTTGAGGGTACGGTGGCCAGTGTCCCACCTCAGGGTGGACGCAAGCATCCTCATCAGGAGTTTATTCAAATTGATACCACCAATATTTTATTCATCGTGGGCGGTGCCTTCGATGGATTAGAAACGCTGATTAAGCGACGCCTTGGACGCAAGGTGATTGGCTTTGGCGCGGTGGCTGCCGTTGCAGACACGTCCGGAAGCATATTGGGGAAGGTGTTACCGGAAGATTTGTTGAAGTTCGGGTTAATTCCAGAGTTTATTGGACGTTTACCTGTGATAACCACTTTAGAAGCCTTGGACGAGACGGCGCTGAAGCGCATCTTGACAGAGCCAAAGAATGCCTTGGTTAAGCAGTTCCAAAAACTGTTGGAAATGGATGATGTTGTACTAGAATTTCATGAGGATGCCTTGAGCAACATTGCTTATGAGGCCATCAAGCGAGGCACAGGAGCGCGAGGATTACGGGCCATCATCGAGGCCATTATGTTGGAAGTCATGTACGAGGTTCCCTCTCGGGATGATGTGAAAAAGTGTATCATTACCCGCGAATCGGCTGCTGGTGAACAGGGACCTGTATTAGTAGGTAAAGACGGTAAAACCATGAAAATTTTGCGGAAGACAGAAGAAACTGCGTAGAAGTGCGTGTCCGGAAAGGGGATAAACCTTCATGCCGCTGTTAGCGGCACCAGTAAGGAAGGTAAATCCACGCAACTGTATTTACTGGAATAAATCAGACCCAACCAGTGCGAAGAGTCCAGCCCAAAATGCGCACCCAGCGTACGTTTCTGGTACGTGAGGGAGCATTTTGGGCGGCAATGCGGCGGGGAGTTCTGACCCCTTTCCGGACAACCTCTAATAGAAAGACACTTGGTGTCGTCGACATCAAGTGTCTTTTTGTTTAGACCCATCCTGGCCTGGAGATACTGAGTTGTAGAATTGAGTATCGCTAGGGAGGGGTTGCGGTGAGTGCCACGGTACTAGCCGTCATTCAAGTGTTTTTTGCCACGGTGATTGGTTTATATTTCTGGAATCTCTTAAAGACGCAAAACAGCAATCGACACGCTGTGGAAAGAGAGTCTAAAAAGGAACTGGAAAAGTTGCGTAAGTTGAGAACGGTCTCGCTGACGGAACCGTTATCCGAAAAAACCAGGCCCGCCTCAATGACGGACATTGTAGGACAGAAGGATGGTTTGCGGGCATTGCGGGCATCTCTTTGTGGTCCTCACCCACAGCACGTGATTGTCTATGGTCCACCAGGAGTGGGAAAAACGGCTGCGGCCCGTGTGGTGTTAGAGGAAGCGAAGTTGAGTCCTGGCAGTCCTTTTCGCAGTGATGCAAAATTCGTGGAGGTAGATGCAACCACGGCTCGTTTTGATGAACGTGGGATTGCCGATCCTCTCATTGGCTCTGTCCATGACCCCATTTATCAAGGAGCCGGTGCCATGGGTATGGCTGGTATTCCGCAACCAAAGGCGGGTGCTGTTACCAAGGCCCATGGAGGCATGTTGTTTATTGATGAAATTGGGGAGTTGCATCCTATTCAAATGAATAAGTTGTTAAAGGTTTTGGAAGACAGAAAAGTTCTATTTGAGAGCGCCTACTACAGTTCCGAGGACCAAAATATTCCTCCACACGTCCATGATATCTTTCAAAACGGATTGCCAGCAGACTTTCGATTGGTGGGAGCAACGACACGGATGCCAGAAGAAATCCCACCCGCAATTCGTTCTCGATGTGTGGAAATCTTTTTTAAGCCGTTATACAAAGGAGAAATTGCCCGAATTGCCATGAACGCTGCGGATAAGCTCCAGATGCCCATGGAGGAAAAAGCCATCTCGGAAATCACTCAATATGCGACTAATGGTAGAGATGCTGTGAATATGGTGCAGATTGCTGGTGGGCTTGCGCTGACGGAACGGAGAAACAAGATTAGCGTTGAGGACATGGAATGGGTGATTCAATTTAGTCAAATCAATCCCCGTCCGGATAAAAAAATTCCATTGGAACCCTCGGTGGGTGTCGTTAACGGTTTAGCGGTTACGGGCCCGGGTAATGGCTTGATGATAGAAATTGAAGTAACGGCCAACCCAACCGCCGAGTCAGGCAAGGGACATGTGATACTGAGCGGACTGGTGGAAGAAGAAACCATCACCAGTGGAGGACGAAGTATGCGCAGAAAATCCATGGCAAGGGCGTCTTTAGATAATGTTTTGACAGCGCTGGAAAGGGTAGCCGGAGTCAGGGTACGCGACTACAATCTACACATCAATTTTCCAGGGGGCTTACCAGTGGACGGTCCCTCTGCCGGGATTTCCATGGCCACGGCCATTTATTCGGCAGTATTCAATGTCCCTGTACTGAACACCGTGGCTATGACGGGAGAACTGAGTCTGCTAGGGGGCGTCCGACCTGTGGGTGGAGTACAGGCCAAAGTGGAAGCGGCCATCGAAGCGGGAGCCTCGGTGGTTCTGATTCCAAGGGACAACTGGCAGGAGACTTTTCTCCGTCTTGAGGGGGTGAAAGTGGTGCCAGTGGAACGGTTTGAGGACGCCCTACGTCTGTCTTTGGTGGGCGGGTTGGACCATCCCTTGACTGCTTTTATTCCAAGACAGCTTACGAGCAGTGGATTTGAAGCATCGGTGCAGTAAATCGTTAGCGCATGTTCTCCGCAGACTTCACTTCTACATCGGCCCCCTTCTTCATAAATTCCGCGCCGGATTTCCGGTGCGGATTCGACTTACCCAGGGCATTCTTGTACAATAAGGCCAATTCGTATGTAGGATTCAAGATGAAAGATTGTGTTATGATGTGCTCTGGTTTTGAGCAGCGTCATTCGATGTTCCAGAAAAGCCCATATGTGCGTGCCCGGAAAAGGGTCTGGTCAAACCCAAGCAGTGCCAGGAGGCCAGCCCAAAATGCTCCCTCACGTACCAGAAACGTACGCTGGGTGCGCATTTTGGGCGACGACGAGCAATGCGCCGGGGAGTTCTGACCCCTTTCCGGACAACCTCTATATGATTGTCTGAGGATGCAAATTGAATTCTCGGGAATCCTGAAACATGCATGCTTTGCGTACTGACATACATTGTGTACTTACATATATCGGGGGGAATCGGGATGAGTTCAGAAGGCACGCAATTGGAGGGAACTTACCCGCTTTTGCCGTTGCGTGGGCTATTGGTGTTCCCGGGTATGGTGATTCATTTCGACGTCGGACGGGATAAATCGGTCAAGGCCTTAGAAAAGGCTATGGTGCATGACCGTTACCTTGTGCTCACTTCTCAGAAGGACGGCCAAGTGGACGATCCGCTGCAAGACGATTTGTTTGTCGTGGGTACTTTGGCAGAAGTCAAACAGATGATGAAGTTACCCAATGGAACGATGCGTGTTCTTGTAGAGGGACTGGAACGTTCCAAGATAAAAAGCTATGTTCGAGACGATGAATACTTTGAAGTGCGCATTCAAACTTTTCCTGCGCCAGCTTCTATCGACATAGATCCCGAATTACGTGCTGTGACAAGAACCGTTTTGCAACAGTTTGAGCAGTATGCCAAATTATCAAAGAAGATTGATCAGGAGACGTATGCATCGGTCGTGGACATAGATGATCCTGGTCGATTGGCCGACGCAATTGCTGCACAGTTACCGTTAAAAATTAGGGAAAAACAAGAAATTTTAGAGTCCTTTAACGTATCAGATCGGTTAGACAGAGTGCTGAATTCTCTGTCCGATGAACAAGAAGTGTTGGAGTTAGAACGAAAAATTCATCAAAGAGTGCGAAAACAGATGGAGAAAACGCAAAAGGAGTACTATCTTCGTGAGCAAATGAAGGCCATTCAGCGGGAGTTGGGAGACAAGGACGGTCGGCAAGGAGAGATAGAAGAGCTGCGGGAGAAGATGAGTGACTTGGAGTTGCCAGAGTTGGTGGCAGCGCGGGTGGACAAAGAAATCAATCGGCTGGAACGAATTCCGATTTCTTCTGCAGAAGGCACGGTGGCCCGAACCTATATTGACTGGTTGTTGGATTTACCGTGGACACTTCGCGCTGCTTCTACCATTAACTTGGAGCGAGCGCAACGGGTGCTTAACGCTCATCACTATGGGTTGGAGAAGATCAAAGATAGAATTCTTGAGTACCTGGCTGTGCAAAAATTGACGCAAAGGACATCTGGACCCATCATTTGCCTGGTTGGACCGCCGGGTGTGGGAAAAACTTCTCTCGTTAAATCAGTTGCTGAGGCGTTGCATCGACCTTTTGTCCGTATTTCTTTGGGTGGAGTTCGGGATGAGGCGGAAATTCGTGGTCATCGCAGAACTTACATCGGAGCTCTTCCCGGAAGAATTATTCAGGGAATGAAAGAGGCCGGAGTGCGTAATCCCGTTTTTCTCATGGATGAGATTGATAAAATGGCAAATGACTTTAGAGGAGATCCCGCCTCTGCCTTGTTGGAGGTTCTTGATCCAGAGCAAAATTCCACATTCGTCGATCACTATATTGACCTTCCTTTTGACTTGTCGGATGTCATGTTTGTTACGACGGCCAATGACCTGTACCAAATTCCCGGGCCTCTGCGAGATAGGATGGAAGTCATTCAATTATCCGGTTATACAGAATTGGAAAAACTAGAAATCGCCAAACGTCATTTGTTGCCTAATCAGAAAATGGTGCACGCCTTACAAGGAGAACGCTTGCGTATGAACGGAGATGTAATTTTAGAAATCATCCGAGGGTATTCCAGAGAAGCTGGTGTACGGCAATTGGACCGATTATTGGCTACAGTCGCACGAAAATCGGCTCGTCAGGTCGCTGAGGGCAAGAAAAAGCGGGTTCAGGTTACGCTGCAAAACCTGGTTGAATATTTAGGGCCCGCACCTTTTAATTATGGCACAAAAGAGGAAAACGATGAAATAGGAGTGGTCACCGGACTTGCGTGGACGCCCGTGGGAGGAGATACCCTGACGGTTGAAGCAGCTGTGGTGCCTGGAAATGGTCGAGTAGTTCTGACAGGGCACCTAGGGGATGTGATGAAAGAGAGCGCCCAGACGGCACTTTCTTTCATTCGATCACGGACACGGGAATTGTTGATTGCTGCAGATTTTGCAGAAAAATTAGATATTCATATTCACGTGCCAGAGGGGGCAATTCCCAAAGATGGTCCATCTGCGGGTATCACCATTGCTACAGCGATTGCCTCGTGTTTGACACGGCGTCCGGTCCGCCATGATTTGGCGATGACAGGTGAAATCACTTTGCGTGGTCGGGTTTTGCCCATAGGCGGCCTGAAAGAAAAGGCTTTGGCTGCACACCGGGCGGGAATCCATTCACTCATTATTCCGGAGGGGAACAAGAAGGATATGCAAGATATTCCATCCTCTGCAAGAGAGTCATTAGAGATTTTCTTCGTGCGGCAGATGGACGATGTTTTGGAACAAGCCTTGCTACCAGGAGTCTCGGATTCTCCCTCTCCCTTAGAGGTGTATCCAGGTTTTACTCATGTGGTTCACGAGGACTACCCAGGTCAGGGGGCTCACCAGTGAAGGTCGTATCATCTGTGTTTGAACTGAGTGCGGTGCGGGCGAGTCAATGGCCGCAGGATGGTATCCCAGAGATTGCCTTTATCGGTCGGAGCAATGTGGGTAAATCTTCTTTGTTAAATGCCTTAATCGGTCGTAAGCGACTCGCCCGAGTATCGGGTACACCGGGAAAAACTCAGCAGGTGAACTTCTTTCTCATTAATGGTCAATTTCGTTTCGTAGACTTACCGGGATATGGTTATGCGGCCATCAGTCGGCAAGAACGAATCCTTTTGGCACAATTGATCCAATCCTATTTAACGGGCCGCGGATCCTTGGTTCGAGTGGCTCATCTATTAGATATTCGACACGACCCCATGAACAGTGATGTTGAATTTCACCATTGGTTGCAGGAATTATCCACATCCTTGTTGGTTGTAGCCACGAAAGCGGACAAAATCAGCAAAAATATGCAGGTCAAGCAGCGTATTCGAATCGCACAAGTGTTGCAAAGTCGGGTGCCAGTGGTGCCGGTTTCCGCTGAGAAACGAACCGGATTAGAGAACCTATGGTCCCTATTCGAAGAGGACTTGCGTGGACGAGGTATTGTTGAATGAAAAGATTAACCGGAATTGCGGTTATCGGTAGAGTTGACTGATTCGCAGAATCTGCAGGATTTTGTCACCCGGCAGACACACTTGCCCCTCTCTACGGTGTTACAATACCTCTGTATGAGTGTTGGTCTGCAGGATCGGAAGGAAGTGGTAATACTGTGGATATTTTGGTGGTGGGTGTCAGCGACAAGTCTTGTCCAGTGGCTGTGCGGGAACAGGTCAGTGTCCTCGAGACAGAGTTGGGTGTAATTTATGCTCAATTGCTTGACACACATACCCTGTTTGAAAGTGTGGTTCTGTCGACTTGCAATCGTACTGAAATATATGCGGTTGTCTCTTCACTGCACGCGGGTGAAGATTACTTGCGATCTTGGTTTGAGCAGCAGGCGAAACAGGCGGATCTGTCCAAAGCCTTTTACGTATATCATGGAGAAGAGGCTATTGCTCACTTGATGCAGGTAACCTGCGGCCTTGACTCCATGGTGTTGGGTGAGACACAAATTTTAGGACAAGTTCGTCAAGCTTACACCGCTGCCAAGACTGCGGGAAGTGTGGGGGCTCTGTTAGACAATTTGTTTCGCCGAGCGTTACAGGTGGGAAAGCGGGCACAGTCGGAAACCACCATTGGACAGAATGCAGTTTCCATCAGTTATGCCGCAGTTCAGTTGGTAAAGAAAATTTTTGGCAACCTGAACGGACGAAAAGTTTTATTGATTGGTGCTGGCAAGAACGGGTACGTAACAGCAGAAAACCTAACATCAAATGGTCCACTGCAAATGTGGGTTACAAATCGAACCTTTGACCGGGCTCAAGCACTCGCTGAGGAATTTGGAGCACAGGCGGTTGCATGGGAAAATATCCGAGACGTTTTGCCGCATGTCGATATTGTATTGAGTTCTACGGCAGCCAATTCCTTTGTTCTGTCTTCCCAGCAAGTGGCTGGTGCCATGCAGGGACGGGTGAAACCCATGGTGCTGATTGATATAGCCGTTCCCAGGGACATTGATCCCGGCGTAAGTAAGCTACCCAACATTTATTTATACGATATTGATGATTTGCGGGACGTGGTAGAAGCCAATTTGTCTGAGAGACAACGTCAAGTTGAGGCGGTTCAAGTGATGATTAATCAAGCCATTCGGGAATTTTTGTCTTGGTTATCAGAACAAGAAGTGGTTCCTATCATTACCGCTGTACGAGAGAAAGGAATGCAGATTCAGGCCACTGTCATGGATAGTTTGCGTCACAAATTACCCAATCTGGACGAACGAGAATTGCGGATTATTCAGAAGCACACCATGAGCATTGTCAACCAGTTGTTGCGAGATCCGGTACAAAACATGAAGGAATTGGCGATTGGTTCGGGCGGTGTGCAACAAGTGAAAGCATTTGCTGAGTTGTTTGGCATTTCTGCAGAAGAGGTGTTGAACAAGAATAGAGAACTTCAGAGATTGAATGAGACCAAGCCTGACATGGGAGATTTGGGTGTTGCCGACCTCGTCCGCCAATGGTCGGATGCCTTGCGTCGTGATGGGGTAGGCCCGAATCTCGGCAGTGCGGCGCACTCGATTCTTCGGTAGGCGATGAACCGTGCTTGGACGCGGGATATTCGATATATTTGTGGTGATTTACGCGGTGAGTCTGGTTTTGTTTTTTATGGATGCCATCCAACCGAGACGCCGCATAAATCGTACGGCAGTTCTACTGTTGTTCCTGGTCTTTTGTTTGGAAACGGTGTTTTTTTTGAATCGGTTGTGGTCCTCTGGCACTCTTCCAGTGTATACTCCGTTTGACGTGTCATGGCTGGTTTCTTGGCTTGTTTTAACGGTTGCACTGGTGGTTAACGCTTTTTTCCCAATCGGCTTGTTTTTATTTTTTGCCAATGTGTTTGCTTTTGCCATTGTAGCTATGGATGCTTTTGGTTTTCAGGGCCACATCGTCTATACGGCTCGGCAGGGAGACTTGCTGGTGTTGCACATCTTGTTTGGGCTTGCTAGTTATGTGGCTTTTTGTTTTTCTTTTGTGTTTTCTCTCATGTATCTTGTGCAGAACTGGCTGTTGCGTAAGAAACGCTGGAATCGCTGGTTTTTCCAAATGCCACCCTTGGCCAGATTGGAGAACTATGCTTTCAGTTCTATCTTGATTGGACTTCCCCTTCTGTTAATTTCCATTGTGCTTGGAAGTGTCTGGGGGAAACTGACCTTGAATCGGTACCTTTTGACAGATCCTAAGTTGCTCACCACCGTCGGATTATGGGCTATGTATGGAATTTTTTTGGTGCTGCGAAACAGACCGGGATTTGGGACTCGTCGATTGGTCTGGTATAATTTAGTGTGTTTCTTAGGGACCATCCTCAACTTTGTGGTGATCAACGGTTTTTCTTTAGTTCACCATGGCATCTAATTGCGTTCATGAATTTTTGCGAATACGCAGCTAAACGCTTTTTTATGTTGTATCGCGGCACCGCGCGAAACAAGGTAGTGGAGGGGCTGTCATGTCGAGTGTGATTCGTATAGCGTCACGTCGCAGTGCCTTAGCAATGAACCAAACTCGTTGGGTTATTGACCAATTACAGACTATGAGACCCGATATTACCTATGAAATTGTGCCTGTGGTCACTACAGGGGACAAGATGCTCAACGTGTCTCTCACGGAAATTGGGGGCAAAGGCCTGTTTGTTACGGAAATTGAAAACCTGTTGTTGCAGGATGAAGTAGATTTCGCCGTCCATAGCTTGAAGGATGTACCTGCACAGGTGGCGAATGGTTTGGAACTGGCGGTATTCCCAAAACGGGAGGATGCTCGAGATGTGCTGGTTTCCCAGGGCAATAAGGACTTGACTCATTTACCTCTCGGTGCGGTTATCGGTACTTCCAGTGTTCGCCGCATAGTGCAGTTGAGTAGAAATCGTCCGGACTTGCAGTTCACACCCATTCGTGGCAATGTGGACACTCGCCTGGGAAAAGTTGCTGCGGGCGAGGTGGACGCTGTGGTTCTTGCTGCTGCCGGGTTAAGACGGATGGGATTGGCAGACAGAATCAGTGAGTATCTGCCTATCCATGTGTGTTTACCAGCCGTCGGTCAGGGTGCACTAGCCATCGAAATACGGAGTTCAAATGAGGATTTAAAAAAATTATTGGCACCGTTGAACGATGATATGACGGCAAACTCAACATTGGCTGAACGAGTCCTGCTCACTTCTCTGAACGGTAGTTGTCAAGTACCGTTGGCGGGCCACTGTGTTCGTCATGGTAGCGAGTGGTCTTTGCACGGGCTTGTGGCCAGCTTGGATGGACATCAACTGTTGTTTGCCGAGGCCCGGGGCACTGACCCCCATCAATTGGGTCTACAGGTGGCTCAGACTCTCAAAGACCAAGGCGCTTTGAGTTTGCTGACCTAAGGGTGCAGCGATGACCACTGGGCCGTGAAAGTTTTATACGGGGTTTTCACTCTACAGAGGGAGAAATACCCACATGGGTGGTGGTCGTCAGGCCGTGGAAATTTCAGACAACCTCTAAATAGTGAGGTGAACTCCGTGTACACTGAGGGGGAGAAAGCTGATATTTTGCATGGGATCACCGTCGTCGTTACCCGGAGCACAGAGGAGTCCAAGGCCACCGCACTGAAGGTGATGTCTCTTGGTGGGATGCCCCTCATAGCCCCACTGATAAAGGTTCACTTTTTGGCGGAGGACCTCGGTGCGACCGGAGTTGGGGTGATTGAGATCAGTAGATATCACGGCATTATCGCAACTTCTGCGAATGCCGTGCGTGGTCTGCAGCGGTGGCTGGGCCTTCATGCCGAATTGAATTCGCCTGATTTCCTGCCTCCCATCTTCGCCGTGGGACAGGCCACTCTCCGAACTGCTGAGGAATTGGGTTGGTCAGCACAATTATTTCCAGATGTTAAAGACAGCCTCGGTTTGGCTTATGCCCTGGTGAACTCATTTGATAAGGTCCCGCCTCATGCTCATTTTCTTTGGCCCCGAGGACAAATGGCCGATACGCGGTGGGTTCCCGTTTTAGAACAGGCGGGTTATAAGGTGCAGGATGTCTTCGTGTACCGGACGGACCTATCCCCATGGTCATTGAAATTGAGAAATCATCTGCTGACGATTCCAAGGTTAGTTGTATTGCTGTTTAGTCCGTCGGCCGTTTTCTCTCTGCAGCAGAGCGATCCCGGCGGTCTTTTGCGTACAAAGAGTGGTACACTATTTGCTTGTATTGGGAACACCACTCTGCGGTCTGCACAAGACGGTGGCTTGCGGGAAGTGGTGGTAGCTAAGCACCCTACGGATAGCGAATTACTTCAAGCTGTGTCTGAGGCAATTCAGCGAGGATTCTAGCACGCCTGACATAGTTCGTGGGGTATCCTGGGTTGGTGCGGTCTCAGTGAGGGATGGATGCTATGTTGCAGCCGGAAAAGGAGGTTTGTTTTTTAATGGAAAACTCATTTTCACGTCATCGTCGTTTGCGCAGTTCCGAAAATATGCGTCGGTTGGTACGGGAAACACGGTGGTCTGTTGCTGACCTGATTTTGCCCATGTTTGTCCAAGAAGGCTTACTCGGCAAAGAAGAAATTGCGGCCATGCCGGGTGTTTACCACTACGGGTTGGACGAGTTTCGCCGTGCAGTGGTCGAAATATCGAAAGCTGGAATTCCGGGTATTTTGCTGTTTGGCGTTCCAGAGCAGAAAGACGACTTATGCAGCACCGCTTACCATGAACATGGCGTTGTGCAGGAGGCGGTGCGAGCCGCAAAGCAAGAAAATCCAGATCTTTTAGTGATGACCGACGTATGCTTGTGTCAGTATAACCCCACGGGGCATTGCGGATTGGTCCGGGATGGTATTGTATTGAATGACGAAAGTCTCGTTCTGCTGGCGAAAACTGCCGTGTCACACGCCCAAGCAGGGGCTGACGTGGTTGCTCCATCCGATATGATGGATGGCCGAGTGGCCGCAATTCGGACAGAACTAGATCAGTCCGGATATCCAAATGTCGTATTGCTCTCCTACGCAGTTAAGTATGCCTCCGCGTTTTATGGACCCTTTCGGGAAGCTGCTCATTCGGCTCCTTCCTTTGGCGACAGGCGCTCCTATCAAATGGATCCTGCTAACGTCCGAGAGGCTTTGCGGGAGGCGGCGTCCGATGTTGAAGAAGGAGCGGACATGCTCATGGTTAAACCTGCTCTTGCCTACCTGGACGTTATTCAGACTGTGAAAGAAGCCTTTGATGTCCCTGTTGCGACTTACAACGTCAGCGGTGAGTATAGCATGGTGAAGGCTGCCGCAGCTCAGGGATGGATTGACGAACGGAGAACTGTCGAGGAAATGTTGACTGGGTTCAAGCGGGCTGGCGCAGATTTTATTTTCACCTATCATGCGTTAGACGCGGCTCAATGGTGCCGTGAATGATGATTATCCATTTAGAAAAACAGGGTGAGACAATTTGTAACGAGACTACTTTCACCGAGAGTCCGGATCTTCAATCACAAACACAGGCATTGGGGAGGCAAAGTGATGAGTCAATTGTCTGATGCGGCTTTCGTTGCTGCGAAAAAACACTTGGTAGGCGGTGTAAATAGTCCGGTGCGGGCCTTTGGTGCCGTTGGGGGAACCCCTGTATTTGCCGAGCGGGGAGAAGGACCTTATCTTTACGACATTGAGGACAAACGGTATGTGGACTATTTGCTGTCCTGGGGGCCATTAATTTGGGGACATGCTCATCCGTCCATCATTGCTAAGGTAACAGAAGCAGCACGAAAGGGCACCAGCTTCGGCTTGCCGACTCTTTTGGAAACGCAAATGGCAGCTTTGGTTTCCGAATTGGTACCCTCAGTCGAAATTGTCCGCATGGTTAACAGTGGCACGGAGGCCACGATGAGCGCCCTGCGACTGGCCAGAGCCTACACGGGACGCGACTATATTGTGAAATTTGAAGGTTGTTATCATGGTCATGCCGATAGTTTACTGGTCAAGGCGGGTTCTGGCGTAGCAACGCTGGGACTTCCAGACAGTCCCGGTGTGCCGAGAGGCGCAACGGAGACCACGCTGACCGCCCCTTATAACGACTTGGAGGCGGTTAAAGCGCTGTTTCTGGCTCAGGGAGAACAAATTGCTGCAGTGATTGTCGAACCTGTTGCTGGTAACATGGGCTGTGTGTTGCCAAAACCCGGGTTTTTATCGGGCTTGCGGACTCTCACCGAGGATTATGGTGCCTTGCTCATCATGGATGAGGTGATGACCGGATTTCGCGTGGCCCTAGGGGGTGGACAAGAACGATTTGGAATTCGACCCGATTTAACAACCATGGGTAAAATCATTGGGGGGGGATTACCGGTGGGTGCCTACGGGGGCCCACGGGAGATCATGCAACGCATTGCCCCCGAGGGACAGGTGTACCAGGCAGGGACGTTATCTGGAAATCCTTTGGCCATGTCCGCTGGGTTGGTTACTCTTCAAATGTTGCGGGACGGAGGGAAGGCTCTGTACGAGGGACTGGAGTCTTACGGTAGACAACTGGTGGAGACCTTCGTGTCGGCCGGAAACAAGGAAGGGATTCCAGTGTATGGTCATGCCATCGGTGGGATGTTTGGCTTGTTCTTTCACGCCGGTCCGGTTTTTGATTATGGGGATACAATGGCAGCTAACAGGCAGACATATGCTCGGTTCTTTCAAAACATGTTGGCGCAAGGTGTGCTTCTTGCTCCGTCACAGTTAGAAACTGGTTTTGTCTCTGCAATGCATGGACCCGCAGAACTGGCAATAACGCAAGAGGCCATCGAAAGAGCCATGGCGAGTCTCGGTTGATTCCGTTCGACATAATGGATTGGGGGTGGGCATAGGGTCATAGTGGACCCCGAAGAGCCCCCGATCCGGAGGGTTCCGGCTTGGGTGCAGACCTATGGCACCGTTTTGCGAAGGAGGGACCCTAGTGAGCGAGTCGGAAAAACAGCCACATATTAGCTTGACCATCAACCAAGACGTGTTCATTGATTCCGTGCAAGTCCAGGACACTGTCGCTGATGCAACCGTGTCCACAGAAGTCACTTCCTTTGATAAGTCGGGTAGTTTATATGTTTTGGAAGGTGCCGTCATCTTCACGGGGTATGTCAGTCGAAACTCAGTGGATTCCGTAGAAACTCCGCATACGGGAGGACCGTTTCCTGGTTTGGCAGACGGCGCATTGTCGGCAGGGAAAAATTTTCACTACCGTATGCCCTTTGTGTTGAAGGTTCCCATTGCTGTTCAGTCACGAGGAGTGGTCAATGTAGCGAGCCGTATTACTCAATGGGAACTGGAGGTGGTGGGGGACGGTTGGTTGCACGTGGAGTCCGATTTGACGATTGTCGGGCTGAATGCCAGCGGCGGATACGAATTTCAGTGCGGCACGCAAACCATGGGTTCTCTAGAGGGTCTGCTCTCTCGGTCATCCAAGGAATCATCCAAGGAATCATCCAAGGGACTTGAGCAAGTCAGCGCTGCCCGTGGTGGGTCGCCCGTGTACCAGGACGAGGTCGTGGAACGCTCGGAGCTAACTCACTTGGATCGCAAGGTGGCGGAGGAATCCGTTCAGGAGACCGCGGTTACTCAGCCTACAGATCTGGCGGTAAAGAATGATTCAACGGATAACGGCGAGGTTAACACACAGAGTTCTAAATCTTCCAATCAATCTGAAGTCGTGAGGAGAGAGGTGTCAAAGAGTGGCGACGAGAATTGGGAGACAGGTACAGTGGCTGCTCATGCGGTCAGCGAGTTTGATTTTCAATATCAGGTAGATTTTCATGAGGATACAGCACACAGTCAAGGTCAGACTCCTTCCTTGCCATCAGGACAGACTCCACTGGGTCCGGAAGCCCTGCGAGTTCATTTGGAAGTCGATACTGGTCATCAGAGAATGTCTGAGCAATCCTCGGTCCGCTTTGACGAAGCAAGCGAATTGACGGACAGCAGTGAAGAAGTACGGCGGGGTGAAGGCAAGAAGGACGAAGACTTGTGGTCCTTTGTCGACTTTAATTCTCCTGAAAAAAATTATACCCTGCGCTATGTCATTATTACAGAAGAAGAAAGTCTTGCTACGGTGGCTCAACGGTTGGGTTGTTCCGAGGATGAAATAGTGCAGTTGAACCAGTTGACGGCAGAGACAGTGACTGTGGGTCAGGTTTTGCAGATTCCCTCGTAAATATATTAGCGGTCTTTGTTTTTCAGCTAGAGCCGGAGAAATGTTTTCTCCGGCTCACCCGCAATCTGCTCAATCTCAAAAGTCTTAAATGGACATGCCATATTATTTCCGCACAAGTTACAGATTTAGGGCGGACCGAGAAACATGGCAACAAAGACGATAAACAAAATCAACAGAACCACTAGATCCAGCGCACTGGGCCATAAAATTGCTCGCAAAAAAAGGAGTGAAATAGCCAAGGCCAACAAGAGTTTAACAAATCGCGCCAGTCCGGCAAAGAACCCCATTCATGTCGCTCCCCTTATCTCTTCTTGGCCTATAAACAATCCGGCCGCTTTATGTATATGCGGTGTATGACCATGACAACACGCCAGGAAGTTGATAAGATGGACAGGATAACAGATGGAGGGCGGGGTTGCATGAGGGACTCAGCGTATAGCAATGGCATATGGCATGGGATTTATTGGAGATTTATTGGAGGCTCTGTTTTAGCTTTAATACTTTTACAGTGGTTGGGGTTCCGTTATCTGCATTATCCCGTTTTGCAGTCTGTTCCCGTGGTCTTGATGGTGATTTCGTATTTGGTCATTCCTAGAGCAAAAGAACGCCGTTTACTCAATGCATTGCTGGGAGTAGCGGCGATGTTTGTGCTGGACCTCGCGTTGGAGGTTTTCGCCGAGCATGATTTGACTGCGGCTTTGCGTGTTGGTCAACTTGGCCAGTTCATCCAGTTGAACGCATTTGGCCTTTTACTTGGAATTGCCGTTGCTTATGGCTATTTGCGATTGTCTCAGTGGTCGGAACAAAAACGCATGGCCAGAGAGGCGAAACGAAAAGCAGACCGGGAGGGCCAAGCGCCAACGGTCCAGCGAAGAGTGCATCACAAAAACAAAAAACGGGGCCGTAGATAATCAAGAATGGACGCGGATGGCTGTACGCATGATTGCCGGGATTATGGGTGAACTTGACAAACCATTGGAAACCTTGTTAAGATACTACAAAGTCTATTCTGGTGATAGTGATGAAGAGAAGGAGTAAGGTGGCGAGTGTGCTCCAGAGAGAACGGGCTTGGCTGGAACCTGTTTGCTCTCCCACCTGAATGTCATCTTGGAGCTGTGACAAACCGGGTCATTCCGTTATCCATGAGCGAGGGTTCGAACACCGCGCGACCAGACAGAAGTGGGTGTGCTTTTTTTCGTCATTGCGGTGTCGAAAATTCAGGTGGTACCGCGGAGGTTAAATCGGCCTTCCGTCCTGACTCAGGACGGAAGGCTTTGTTATGGGGGGATTGCTTATGGAGAGTAGTCAATCGGACAAATTTCTAGCGTCTGTGTATGATCCACGGACGGTTGAACAAAAAATTTATGAATTGTGGGAACACGGAGGGTATTTTCGACCCCATCCCGAGTCAGAAAAGATACCCTTTTCCATTGTGATGCCGCCCCCCAATGTTACTGGTTCTTTACACTTGGGGCATGCCTGGGACAACACTTTGCAAGATATTGTGATTCGTTACAAACGCATGGCGGGGTTTGATACCCTATGGGTGCCCGGTACAGACCACGCGGGGATTGCCACGCAGACGCGGGTGGAGAAAGCTCTGCAGGAGCAAGAGGGGCTGACTCGGCATGACTTGGGCAGGGAACAATTTGTGCAGCGAGTTTGGTCCTGGAAACAGCAGTTTGGTAACTTAATTACCGACCAAATTCGTGCTTTGGGTTCTTCCTGTGATTGGTCGAGACAACGTTTTACGATGGATGATGGGCTGTCCAAAGCTGTGCGCGAAGTGTTCGTAGCCTTATACGAAAAGGGCCTGATTTATCGGGGGAGACGTATCATCAACTGGTGTCCTCGGTGTTCGACAGCCCTTTCCGACATTGAAGTGGAGCACCTGGATGTAACTGCGAAACTGTACTATGTTCGCTATCCTGCTGCGGTCGGTCACGATTCAGTGGTTGTGGCCACCACTCGCCCGGAAACGATGTTTGCCGATGTGGCGGTGGCAGTGCATCCTGATGATTCACGATACGCCGCTCTGGTTGGTCAGACCTTGCGCTTGCCTCTTACGGATAGAGTGATTCCTGTCATTGCGGACACGTATGTAGATGCTGATTTTGGCACTGGTTGCCTGAAAATTACCCCTGCTCATGACCCGAACGACTTTGAGGTGGGTGTACGGCATCACTTGGAAATGCCACAATGCATCGACGCCGATGGTAGACTGAATACGCTGGCTGGCATATACGCCGGACTGAGCCGAGAGCAGGCTCGGGAGCGAGTTGTGGCAGATTTGAGGGCACAGGGCTATCTGGAAAGAGAAGCGGAATTGGTTCACGCCGTGGGGCACTGCAGCCGTTGTAACACCGTGGTGGAACCCTTTCTTTCCACCCAGTGGTTTGTCCGCATGGACGATTTGGCTCGACCTGCTCTCACTGGCGTGGAGGCTCAAGACCTGAGTTTTGTACCAGAACGGTTCCGTAAGATCTTCATCCATTGGTTAGAAAATGTTAGAGATTGGTGTATTTCCAGGCAGCTTTGGTGGGGTCACCGCATTCCGGCATGGTACTGTGACGATTGCGGCCAAATCAGTGTGAGCAGACAAGACATTGTTGCTTGTGAGTACTGCCACAGTTTAAATATACACCAGGACGAGGATGTCCTTGATACATGGTTTTCCTCTGCACTGTGGCCCTTTTCCACAATGGGATGGCCACAACAAAGTGAGGATTTACAGCGTTACTTTCCTACCAGTGCGTTGATGACCGGATATGATATTCTGTTTTTTTGGGTGGCTCGGATGGTTTTCATGGGACTCGAATTTACAGGAAGCATGCCTTTTCAACAAGTCGTACTGCACGGTCTCATCCGGGCGGCCGATGGGAAGAAAATGTCCAAAAGTCTTGGCAACGGAGTGGATCCACTGGCCGTTATCGACAAATATGGAGCGGATGCCTTGCGTTTTACCCTGGCTACCGGAACGACTCCGGGTAATGATCAACGTTTTCATTGGGATAAAGTGGAGGGTTCTCGTAATTTCGTCAATAAGTTGTGGAATGCGGCTCGTTTCGTGTTGTTGAACTTACCTGCAGATGAGTCCCTGGCACCATTAGATCTTTCCCGTCTGCTGGCGGTGGATCGCTGGATTTTGCATCGACTCAATGATACCGTTAGAACGGTTTCGGACTTTCTAGACCGTTATGACTTTGGTGAAGCAGGTAGGGTGCTGTACAACTTTGCATGGGATGATTATTGCGATTGGTATATTGAGTTTTCCAAACTGACTTTGTACGGCGAGGACTTGGAGGCGAGGGCGCAAACCCAGGCCGTGTTGGTCACTGTTTTGGACAACTTATTGCGGCTTTTGCACCCATTCATTCCTTTTGTGACGGAGGAAATTTGGCGTTCCCTGCCACAACGAAAACAAGCCTTGATTGTAACCCAATGGCCTGAAATTCATTCGGAATGGGTGGCCGTCGAAGAAGAAAAAGAGGTCGTTTTGGTGCAAGAGGTCGTGCGAGCTGGCCGCAGCATTCGGTCCGAACTCG
>DAHWFY010000280.1 GCA_027336365.1 Bacillota bacterium
CACGGTGGCATGATTGATGTGGAAAGCAAGGTGGGCCAGGGCACAGTGATGACGGTCCACTTTCCCACCCGCACGAGAGAAGCCATCCCGGAAAAATGAAGTGAATCCAGTAAAAGTTAGATTAATACTCGGATCAGAGCGATACCGGTTATTCGGCAGAGCTGACCTCAACGGGTGAGTAATGACGAACTCGAACCCTCAGCAGAATAAATAAGCCCCAGGTAGCCAAAACAGCCGTCCCAAGAAAAATTGACACCTTTCCAACGGACAGCCATGCCCAGGATAGATCTCCACCGATGAGAGCCCGCATTCCATCCACCGTATAAGTCATGGGCAACCAGTCGTGAAAAGGCTGCAAAAAGCGGGGAATCACTTGAACCGGAAATGTGCCTGCGCTGGTGGTCAACTGCAGTACCAGCAGTACCACGGCCACAAATCGGCCAGGGTTAGCTAAGGCGGCCACAAGAAATTGAACCATAGCCAAGAAGGTCACACTGGCCAACATGGTGAAACCGTAAAAGGCAATCACGTGGACGACGTGTAGATGCAGACCGTACAGGATGACGGTATCCACTACCGTCGCCTGGGCAATGCCCATGGGAAATAGCACGCCGAGTTTTGCCAACAACCACTGCCAGGCAGAGGTGGGGATTGTGGCGGGTTCCCGCATGGGCCAAACAATCGAGAGCAACAGGGCCCCCACCCACAGTCCAAGGGAGATGAAGTAGGGAGCAAACCCGGTGCCGTAGTTGGGTATTTGCGCCAAACTGTGTGCCTGCAGTTCCACCGGTTTTGTCAAGTATTGGACTGTATTGCTGTCAAAGTGGGGTATTTCCGCCTGCTGGACACTCTGTGTCAGCCTCAGGTGGTATTGCGACATCCCTTGCGCCAATTGACTGGCTCCCTTTTCTAAAGGAGAAAATCCACTAGACAACGCCTGTGCTCCATTGGACAATTGGACTGAACCCTGGGTCAACTGAGACAATCCAGACTGCAACTGATTCAGATGCTGTGTCAACAGATTCGCACCTGTGGACAACTGTTCTCCCGCCTGTGCCGCCTGTGCAAGGGGAGCGGAGAAACCTCCTAGACCGCTTTGCAGACGCACATCAGATCTGCTTAAGGTGGTCAGCCCCTGAGACAAGAGATTGGCCGTCCGTGCGGCCTGCTTTGTTCCCACGGTCACACCGTTGCTGCTTTGCGCCACAACACCCAGGTTTTGATTCAATTGAACAATCCCAGTTTGCAAGGGACCGAATCCAACGTTGATAGCGTTCATTCCGTGCACCAATTGACCCTGAGACTGTGCCAATTTGGTCGATCCAGTACTTAACTGTTCACTTTGTGTCTCTAATTGCTGCCATGCCGAAGCTTCCTGCGGATGTGTTGCCAGAAAAGCTGAAAATGCCGGATATTGGGTAAACTGCTGTAAGCCCTGAGTTAGAGCTGTCGTTCCTTTTGCGACGCTCTGCCCACCTTGGTTAACCTGCTGCAATCCCGACTGCAACTGTTGCAGTGAACTCTGCATTTGGGTCGCCCCTGCCGTGAGTCTGCTTGCTCCCCCTTGCAACTGAGTCAATCCGCCTTGCAGCAGGGTTGTTCCAGAACTCAATTGATTGAGTCCACCAGCGAGGGCGTGAGAACCTTCAACTGCTTGTTGCAAGCCATTGTTCAGCTGTCCCATGCCAGCAGTCAACGGCTGAATTCCTGCTTCCAGTTGGCCCAGTCCGTGGGACAATTGTTGCGCCCCCGTGGACAATTGCCTGCCGCCCACAGCCAACTCTGCCGACCCATGGGTTGCCTGGCGCATATTCTGCTGCAGTTTACTGGCGGCTTGCGCAAAAACAACAAGATGACTGCCGAACGAATGAGCGCCATTCGCCATTTTGCTTGCTCCTCTGTTCAAGTTAGCGGAAGCTGCAGCCGCCGAATGGAGACCCGTGGTCAGTTTTTCCACATCCATTAACAGCACATCATCATAACTTTGCGACAAAGTTTGATTCAATTTGGCGGTCACCTGTTGCATGGCCGAAGTCTCAATCTGAGATGAAATGTAGTTGTAGCGGTCATTGACGGTGTACTGCAATTGAGCCTGAACCGGATGACTATCAAAAACTGAAATGCTGTTCTTAGAGAAGTTTGCTGGAATCACAACACTCATGTAGTAGCGGTTGTCTTGTAGCCCCTTTGACGCCGTGGTTGCATTGACAAAC
>DAHWFY010000281.1 GCA_027336365.1 Bacillota bacterium
TGCCTTACGATTTGGCATCGCGAAAATCAATTTCGACACGGAGTTGCGTCAGGCATTTGTGAGTGGGTTGCACGAGGGAACGGAAGAGTATCCGAATGATCCTTATTCTGCAATGCAGATGGCGCGTCGGAAGTTGCGACAAACGGTACGTGAAAAGATGATGTACTGTCGGTCTGTACTTTAATGCAAAGGACAAGAACTCTAAAAATATGCATACATGGAGGCGAATAGGATATGGAAGTGTCTCGGAACTATCAAGCATCTATGTTCATTAATGGTCAGTGGCGAAAACCGTATTCCGGGGAACTCATCGGTGTGAATAATCCGGCGACTGGTGAACTGATTGCGGAACTCGGATGGGGGGGGATTGAGGAAGCTAAAGAGGCAGTTGACGTCGCGGCACATGCGTTTCAGACATGGAAACGGACCACGGCTCGGGAACGCGCCGACGTGCTCCAAAAGGCTTACAACCTCATTCATCAAAGAGAAGAGCAAATCGGCTATGTTTTGGCCAACGAATCTGGAAAACGCCTGTCCGAGGCCGTGGGTGAGGTTCACTTTGCATCAGAGTATTTTCGCTGGTTTGCAGAAGAGGCAAGGAGACCCAATGGAGCGTACATTCCCAATGAGGTTCCGAATAAACGTCATTGGACTCGTGCACAACCGGCGGGGGTGGTGCTCAGTTTGACACCATGGAATTTCCCGGTTTCCATTCAGGCCCGGAAACTTGCTCCGGCTCTAGCTGCGGGGTGTACCGTGGTTGCACGTGCTTCTCAAAAAACTCCATTGTCGGTCATTGAGATGTTCCATTGTCTTGAGGAAGCGGGATTTCCCGAAGGAGTAGTCAATCTGATTCAAGGCCCTGCATCAATAACGACGGAAGCCATGATGCAGCATAAAGCCGTTCGGGTTATCAGTTTTACGGGTTCAACTCCTGTGGGTCAGTCTCTGATTCGGATGTCTGCCACAGGAGTGCAGCATCTTGCCTTGGAATTGGGCGGGAACGCTCCCTTCATTGTGTTTGAAGATGCGGATATCGCAAAAGCGGTTGAGGGGGCAATGTTGGCAAAGTTTCGCAATAACGGGCAGTCGTGTATTGCGGCAAATCGCTTCTTTGTCCACAGTGGGATTTACGATGAATTCGTTCAGAAATGGACCCATGCGGTTGAACACATGAGATTAAGTGATCCACTGGTGGACCCAGAGAGTGACCTAGGTCCGGTCATTGATGCTCCAAAATGGAACGAGTTACATGTGTGGATAGACGAGGCCACCCGCAAGGGGGCTCATCAGGTGAACAAACTGATACAACGACCAGATAAAGGCTATTTTTTCTCTCCGGTGTTATTGGAAAATGTATCAGAAGATACGAAAGTCGCTTATGAAGAGATTTTTGGTCCAGTGTCACCCATATTTCGCTTTCAGGATGAAGATGAGGTTATTGAACGAGCCAATCGTACGGAGATGGGACTGGCCGCATACGTCTACACCGCGCGTGCAGATAGGGGAACTCGGGTCACGGAGGCATTAGACTACGGAATTGTGGGATGGAATCATGCATTACCCTCGGTTGCGTTCGCGCCGATGGGCGGGTGGAAGCACAGCGGGCTTGGTCGTGAGGGAGGTCGTTTGGGGATGGAAGAGTTTCAGGAGGTCAAATACATCAGTCAAGAGATATAACCTCTATGAGGGGGCAGGCATGGGACAGATCTACGTGGGTCTTTACAAAAATATTTTCAGGCTGCAAGGTTTCGTATAATTTCAGCCTTGCAGCCCATGCCCTGTGCAGATAGATAGCATTCATTTATTGCCGCAGGATTTGTTTACTCAGCCAGCTAGGCGAGCACTGACCTTTAGAATAAGGAGTCAGACTCAGTTCGAAAGTAAATGGTTTGGTAGAAAGCTGGTATTCTGGCAATACCCCTGGTCCGCAACTTGCCGTCCCCAAACCATTCTGTCCATGGTCCAAGCTCAAAGTTATGGTTGAATTCTGAGGTAATTCATAGGAATGACGCGCCTTATCGAGCTGTTCTATGGTGTAGGCCGGTCCGCAACACCTTCGGTTTCATTCGCGCGCTCTCCGGGGGCGGCTCGGTCTGCTGAGCCGCGACCAGCCCACACCTGTACCCGATGCTGCTGCCGCGCGGGCGATACGCGC
>DAHWFY010000282.1 GCA_027336365.1 Bacillota bacterium
CCCCAATAGCGCTGACGGGCAAACACCCAGTCCCGCATGCGATAGGTGATAGCGTCCTCCCCCACACCGCGGCGAATCAACTCGGCGACAATGGCCTGTTTTCCTTGCTGGCTGCTCAGTCCGTCAAAAGCACCGGAATTGACCAACGTGCCACTTCCGGTGAAAAGGTCAGGGATGGCACCAGGAGTCGTCATTGGAACGCCCCTGGGAGATATCACTTCAAGAATGGGCAGAGCGAAAGCCTGAGCAAACTCATAATCTCGTTCGTCATGCGCAGGAACAGCCATAATGGCCCCTGTTCCATACTCCATCAAAACGTAATCCGCAATCCAAATGGGCAACGGATGACCGGTCAGAGGATGTTCCGCATAGGCGCCAGTAAACACTCCGGTCTTCGTCTTGTCCACAACCTGCCTGGCAATGGCAGACTTTTTCAAAGTTTCCCGCACGTATTCCGCCACATCGGATTGTCGCTCTGGAGCGGTGATAAGGTCAACCAAAGGATGCTCAGGAGCCAGCACCATATAGGTGGCTCCATACAAGGTGTCTGGTCGAGTGGTGAACACCTCAATGCTCACTTGCTCGTAATTCTGTACTGAAAAGCGGATGCGGGCTCCCTCGCTACGACCAATCCAGGCGGCCTGCATGCGTTTGACCTTGTCTGGCCAGTCCAGCTTGTCCAGGTCATTCAATAGTCTATCCGCATACGCGGTAATTTTGAGCATCCACTGAGTCATTTCTTTCTTGGTCACCTCAGTACCGCAGCGTTCGCACCGACCTTCCACAACCTCCTCATTGGCTAGCCCAGTTTTACAACTTGGACACCAGTTAATGGGCATTTTCTTGCGATAAGCGAGGCCTTGTTCATACATCTTGACGAAAAAGTATTGAGTCCACTTATAAAATTCAGGACTACTTGTATTTATTTCTCGATCCCAGTCGTACATCGCACCAATCTGTTGCAGTTGACGCTTAAAATTTGCGATGTTGTTGGCCGTCGAGATGGCCGGATGAATTCCCAGTTTAATCGCCGCATTTTCGGCCGGTAGGCCAAAGGCATCCCACCCCATGGGGTGAAGTACCTCGTATCCCTGCAGCTTCTTATACCGACTCCACACATCAGAAATTGTATAGCCCCGCCAGTGCCCCACATGCAACCCGCTGCCAGACGGGTAGGGAAACATGTCCAATGCGTAATACTTCGGCTTGCCACTGCCCTCATGAACCTTGTGAGCAGACTCTCGTTCCCAGTGTGCACGCCATTTTTTCTCCAGAGCTTGCGGATTGTAGACCACACTTTCGGCTTCCTTAGGCATGATTTCCACTCCTAGCGAATGTGAATATAAACGAAAATACGCAAAAAACCCCTCACCCGTTAGGGCGAGAGGTAAATTCCCGCGGTACCACCTAACTTGGACACGAGGCCTCCACTCACAAAAGGCAGACCTCTCATGCCCCGCTTCAAGCCCATAACGCCGGCTTTGCGGTTTGCCGTACACGCCACTGGAGCAATCTTCCCAGGTGGACTCCGACAAACACCTCCGAAGGGAGTTCACGACGCCTGTCTCGTCGGCTCACACCCGCCGCCGACTCTCTGCAGAAACACTCGCCGCTACTGGCTTCTTCCCAGGCTGACTCAAGTTAACATGGTTTTCCAACATTATAGTGCGTGCTCGTAAAGGGATCAAGCAAGACATGAATCGAACCGCATAGGGGACCCATTCCCGGTGAACTCACGAAAATTAATCGCAAAACCGTTTTTTCATTCGCGTCGTATAAACAAGTATAGAAAGTCATTAATTTGTTTGATAAGTGCATCCAAAAAGGCTCTAAAAACACTATACGAGGAGGAAATCAAAATGAAACGTCCATCTCTTTATCCCGCAATATTTATTGGCGCTACCAGCCTGGCAGGAACTCTGACGGCCACTATCCCAGCCTATGCAGCTACGGTCCCAAATTTTAGTCAAGACGGATTTACCCACGTTGTGGCAACAGCCAACCTTGCCGCTGGTCAAGGAACAATTCTGCAGATGACTGGAGTCACCATCA
>DAHWFY010000283.1 GCA_027336365.1 Bacillota bacterium
GGTTGAGGTCCAAACTGGAGGCGTTGAATTCTCTATCCACTACCCATCGCCCTTTCTTGGCAAAGGCTTCTGTACAGAGTGTACCCCGCAAAAGGGTACCTGGACATATCGGAGTTTTGTTGAACCCCTTCATGGCAAATACGTATAATGTTTCATAGACTGCAGCGGACAAGACTTGCCCTACTTGGCGAGTCATCGTCAGGAGGTTCCGCTGCGGGAGGAGTAGATGCTGGATGACCAAACACGAGCAGATTATCACGTACATTGAAGACCTTCCAGTCGGCAGCAAGATCAGTGTGCGGAGCATTGCCCGTGCCCTTGGTGTCAGTGACGGCACGGCGTACCGCGCTATCAAGGAGGCTGAAAACCTGGGACTGGTGAGTTCCATGGATCGCATTGGCACGGTGCGCATTGAGCGCCAGCAAAAGAAAAACATTGAACGATTGACCTTTGCGGAGGTTGTCAACATTGTCGATGGCACGGTGCTGGGCGGTCGAGACGGGTTGCACAAAACCTTGCAGAAGTTTGTGATTGGGGCTATGCAACTGGAAGCGGCCGTGCGTTACATAGAACCTGATAGTCTCATGATTGTAGGAAATCGTGAACAAGTGCAGAAGACCTCTCTGGAACACGGAGCCGCTGTGCTGATTACGGGCGGGTTTGCCGCTTCGGAACAGGTGCAGCGTTTTGCCGACGCGAACCAACTTCCTCTTATTTCTTGTACGTATGACACTTTTACCACGGCTGCACTGATTAATCGAGCCATTTTTGACCGACTCATCAAGAAGGACATCTTGTTTGTTGAGGATGTTTTAGGACACCAAGACTTGGCGGTCCTGCGCGTTGGACAGACGGTGCGGGACTATCTGGAATTGGTGGGACACAGCGGTCATGCCCGCATTCCCGTGGTAGATGACCAGTATCGGTTGGTGGGGGTGGTGACGGCGAGAGACGTGGCCGAAACGGATGTGGCTGCACCTATTACGGCCTGTATGTCGCGTCACCCTTTCACGGTGGGGCCCAAAACTCCGGTGGCGTCGGCCGCTCACAGGATGGTGTGGGAGGGAGTGGAGATTCTGCCGGTGGTACAGAACCGCAAACTGATTGGCGTGGTGAGTCGACAGGATATTATCAAGGCCCTGCAGTTGACCACTCGTCAGCCGCAAATGGGAGATACGGTGGAAGGCTTGGTGTTGCAAGGGTTTGATGAAGTTTACCACGAGGATCGTAGCGTTTCTCTCACAGGGGATATTCGGGCGCAAATGACGGGTCCCACAGGGACACTGGCCACCGGTCCACTGACCACCCTAATGGAAAACTGTGCCACGCTGATTGTCCATAGACAACGCAAGGCAGATGTGGTGATGGATAACATCACGCTCTATTTTTTGAAACCCATTCCGGTGGATACCCGGGTACAGGTGACGGCTCGTGTGTTGGACCTGGGCCGGAGATTTGCCAAGGTGGAGGTAGAAGTATTTGCTGTCGCTGAACGGGTGGGGAAGGCCATGCTCACCATGCAGGTGTTGGAGAGGTGACCCGCCTGTCATCTTTTGTACACCTGCATGTGCACAGTGAGTATTCACTGCGGGAATCCACCCTGCGCATCCCGGATTTGGTGGCTGGGGCTGCGGCTTTTGGCATGCCCGCCGTGGCCATCACCGACACGAGTGCCTTATATGGAGCCGTTGCCTTTTACCAGGCGGCTCGCAAGGCAGGAATTAAGCCTCTTTTGGGGGTACAACTCAGGGTGGCCGGCCTTGCAGCAGCAGAAACGGGGGTGTCTGCGACAAACCGTCGCAAAACGGTCTTGTCGCCAGCCTTAGATGTCGCGGTTCTTTTGGCGGAGGATTTCGGAGGTTACCAAAATCTTGTGCGACTCGTTACCTTGGCTCACGGTCGACGGGAAATTTACGTTACGATGGCGGAACTTGCTTTGCACAGAGAAGGAGTCATCGCTTTGGTGGGTGGGGGCGAATCGCACATCCTCAATGCGTTTGCCAATGGGCGTCGGGAGGTAGCCGAGCAGTGGTTGACGGCCTGGCAAGA
>DAHWFY010000284.1 GCA_027336365.1 Bacillota bacterium
ATAACGAACGACTACTGTTCCATTGTCACTATTGTAATATGCAAATTGTATCCATTAACATTTATTACCCTAAAGCCCGAGGGTTTGCGTAATCGGTACCTCCAGCTTGTCTACCATCGTCTGGGTCTGCCTTGTCACTGGCAAGAGGACGCCCCGCCCGTCCACTTCCACCACCATGATCTTCGTCAGGTATGTCAGTACATCCCGGACACTATAGGTGGAAGTCAACTTCTTGCACTTCAGGTGGTCGAGCACTTGGCTGTAGAGGTAGAGCGACAGAAAGAGGATGAAGAAGTACCCCGCCATGCCTTCCCTGGAACGCATCCACGTCACGTCCCCGCGTAGATCGTTCTGTAAGGCGTCAAAGGCATACTCCACTTCCCGTCGCTCCTTGTAGAGGGTGTACACCTGCGCCGCATCGATCCCCGTGTCCGTGAGTATGCTGAGCGTTCCCAATTCGTGTCGCGCCTTCCGATACGCCGCCATCTCTTTCCGCTTCAGCTCAGTAGTCTTGGCAGTTTCGATACGCCGCAGGTACGCAGACTCTTCGTCATCCGCAATGCGCTTGTCCAAGTAGTGGTAGAGGGTGCGCCCTTCCCATTCATCCGCTCGCCACCACTGTGCGTGCTCCCGGTACAGGAAGTGTTTCCGATACTGGGTGGAAGATGCCAGATGCACGATGGGCAGATCGCGCCGGAGCGCCATCGCATAGTGCACCTTGGACTCCTCGAATGCCTTCACATTGTCGGGGCTCCAGAACCCCTTGTCCATGACTGCAATCACCTCCTGCAAGGGGATTTCCCGGATGAGGTGAGCCAGGGTCTGGGCGCTGTGTGTGGCTCCAGACAGGAGTTGGAGGTAGCCTGGGCGGTGGGTCGTGGCGCCCCAGCACAACAGCATCTGCAGTTGGGGCCGCCACACATCGTCTCCATTGTGGCCATACTCCAACCAGGGGATGTTCTGCGATTCGCTGAATACATGGCTCAAGTCGATAGCCATGTGCTTCTCGTCCTGTGCGAGTGCGCGAAACACATCCCGCTGGGACGCCCATTGGAAGCCGATGCGCGGCACTAGCCCAGACAGCGCATCATCCCCCATGTGGGCATCGGGCCAGCGACGCTTGGCCAGACTTGTCTCGTAGCGGAGTTGGAGTCGAGAGAAGGGTTCCAAGTAGCACAATTTAAGGACGGCAGCACAGAGGATGTTCTGCCAGTCGTTGGGAAAGGACTCCACGAGGGCGGTTTTCAACGGTTCCACGAATCGGTCGAGGAAGGTGATGTTACCGGCGTCCAAGGCGCCTCCGTAGCGAACAGGACCTTTGGGTCGAGGCGGAACAATACCCTCACGGGTCACTTTTCCCAGGTATTTCTCCGTGATCTTGCGGCTGCGTTTCAACGTTGGCACGTAGGTACTGCCGATACGGTAGGCGTAGTAGTTCTGGCCTCGCTGGTGGATCTCCACGTTCTTGGTTCTGTGTTTGGCGGCCCAGTCTGGAATCTCCATAGTAGCCTACGCATATTGCGTATGCGTATAGGATAGATAAAGTCACCGGTTTGCGATTGGAGAAAGCTCATCATACGGAGGCGCGACGAGCGTGCAACGAAATGATCACGCAAGACGCTTACGCAACATCCCGGGCTTTAGGGTGATTTCCCTGAAAGTTTGGGAAAAGTGCTTATACTCAGAACTTACATATATCAAGAAGCATATTTCTAGAATTGAGATACTTATCTTCTCGATGAATCATCCTTGCTCTTAGAAATTTTTTCCCCATTACTAATCATAATTGTCTAATTTCCTAGAGATACTAGAACCTTCATAAGACTCCCAAAATGCTGTGCTTTCAAGTGATGGTGGTGTATAATGACACTTTCAAACAGGAAGTCATGATTTGGTTCATTGCCGCCATCTACTACAATCTATTCACCACCTAAATATTCATCATAAAGCTTCCTCATTTATGGATTCTTAAAGAGCTCGACTAAGAAAGGCAAGATCAAAGTAGAGACGGATTAGAATGGATAAACAT
>DAHWFY010000285.1 GCA_027336365.1 Bacillota bacterium
CAGAAGGCGTTGACGACGCTGGAGTTTTTAAGCCAGGACAAACGAACCCGAGAACTGTACGAACAGCGGCAAAAGGGGTTGCAAACCTACGCTGCGGATATGGAAGGGGCAAGGGAAGAAGGCAGGGAAGAAGGCAGGGAAGAAGGCAGGGAAGAAGGGGAACTTCTTCGGGCACGTTTCACTGCTCGTAAGATGCTCTTGGCAGGACTGGATGTAAAGCAAATTGCGGAATTTGTGGATTTAACGGTAGAGGAAGTCAAACAAATTCGGGATTCTCTGAATGAATTGGGTTTTTCCTGAAACAGAGTCTCACCTGGAGGAGTTGGCCAAAGTTTTAACGGCCCGCTGCACTTCAATCTAGCTTGCAATGGTCTATCAAGCAGGGTAAGATCATGGAGTATAGAAATCGTGCTGCACTAAGGCACGCACGAATAGGGCGGTGAATTGGATGAGCGTCATAAAATCAGTAGGCAACAATGGTCAGATTTCGATTGGGAAAGAATTTGCAGGTAAACTGGTGCTTGTGGATCAAGTAGAGCCCGGGGTTTGGATTTTGAAATTAGGCGAGTTTATCCCGGATAATGAACGTTGGCTCTTTGAACAAAGGACCGAAAGTGATCTGGATGAGGCGATTGAATGGGCCAACAATACAGCGCCACAGGCGAGTGATTTAAATGAACTCGAGAGCAGAGTCCGCGATGTGTGACAAACTCATACGACTTGACCTCAACAGTCCGGTATTTCAACGGACGTTGTTTCAATTGACGAAGCAACAGCAAATTTCTGTTCTTGGAACCCTACGGAAACTTTCTGATATGAGTTGGAATCAGGTATATGGAGATACAGGATTAAAATGGGAACTGATCTATTCTAAGGTGGGTCCCCATGGAGAGCGCATCTATAGTTTTCGAATGGGACAAGGATTTCGGGCAGTTGCATACCGAGATTCAGAGTGGCTAAGAGTTTTATCCCTACACCCGGATCACGATTCAACCTATCTGTAGCTTGTCCTTGTTCGTTATCAATTGTTGCTCCCAGAACTGCTGCATGTCGGTCTCTGTAATTCTGTACCGGTTACCGAACCGTGCAACTCGGAGTTTCCCCTTAATGAAATAGATACTTCATCCACCATTGGTTTGGGCCCAGCGACGCCCCTATTACGGTTAATGTCTGTGCGAACATCTGCCAATTTTGTTTTCTGCTCACTGGATTACTTGCTCCTCAATCGGTTGAGACGGTGCAATCCGGTACGGAACAATTCGTATACCCGCCCGGAGGTCAGTTAGAGTTTGAATAGTCGGTGTACATGATTCGCTCAATGATTGTGTGTCACGAAAGTTTCGTGTCGGCTGAGAAGGTGACTTGAGCCATGCTCTGCCGAAGATGAGGGAGAGCCCCTCGAAACCGCGTGGGGGAAAGGGGTGGCGGGAAACGGATATGGAGGTGGGGGATTTATCCAACCGTATGTGTCTGCAATGAGGAGGTCCAAGTAGGACGTCTCTGCAGGGAGTAAAGCTAAAGAGCCAGATCCACGGATGGGCCCGGCTCTTTGATTTTTGTTGCTTTCCCGGTTACTGCAACTCCTCTTTGAGTCTCTGGACTTTTTCCAGAGGCAAGTCTGTGAACTCTACCACTTTGTGGACAGGTTCGCCTGCCAACAACATTTTTCGCGCCATGGTCACGGCTTGGTGGTGTTCCCCTTGTTCCAAGCCCTGTTCTCTTGCCTCTTTCAAAAGACGTTTTTGGCGGGCCTCTTTGGCAGCCGCATCAAAAATTGTCTTCTTCAGACTGATATAGGCGGCCCAATTTTCCGGATCAGGGAGTGAATCCTGGCACTGTGGCTGTCAGTGACGAGAACTCGAATATCCAGATTCAATCCGCATCCGCTGTCCATTGGGAAGTTGCCTCGTCATACACTGTTGCCAGCGTGGATCCACCTTTCTCTGTAACAATT
>DAHWFY010000286.1 GCA_027336365.1 Bacillota bacterium
GTCCCCACAATGCCACCCAAAAACACCAAGGTCATTTCAAACCAGGTGGAGCGCTCTGCGGTTTTACGAGAGATGAAACCCAACGACACGAGCAGGTAGGCCCCCACAATGACGGTGAAAAACTCGAAAGTTCCTTCCACCCACAGATGCACCACCCACCAACGCCAGAAGTCCGTGAGGGTAAAGGAATTCATTATCCATGTCACAGGAAACATGCCAAAGACATACATGCCGGCAATGGAAATGCCGGAGTACAAAAGCAAGTGCTCCAGGCTACCAAATCCCTGCTGTCTGCGCAGCGCCGGCCACAATCCACGTCCCAGAATCACCACCCAGAAGGTCAAAACCGCAAACAGGGCCAACTGGTCAAACCTGCCCAATTGCAGATAGGACAAACCCTGATTGCCAAACCAAAACCAACTGTTACCCGGTAGCCAACCCTTTATCCCCGCATACAAACCAAACAACGTGGACAATCCCACCAGCCACACCGCCCCAAACAGGATGTCCACCATCAGTCCCTGCCGTTTCGGTTCTTTCCCCGTGATGATGGGCGTCAAGAAAATTCCAGATGCCATCCAGGAAATGGCAATCCAAAAAATAGACGTTTGAATGTGCACGGCTTTCAGTACATTAAAGGGTAAAATATTCAACAGATTGATGCCAAAAAAGCTCGCTCGATCCGAATAGTAGTGAGCCATCAGCATGCCTGCGCCAATTTGGATGAGGAACAACAGAGCCACGCTGATGAAAAACTTGCCCGTCTTGCGCTGGCTGGGTGTCAACTCGGGAAAACCCTCAATGACCACCTTCCCCACTTCATCCAGGGGGTCCGAAATATGTGCAAAGTAGAAGTAAACGGTGGCGCCAACCCCGGCCAACAGCACGCCAATAGACGCCCAAGTCCAGATGAAGGTTTGCGGTGTGGGCACATTCCCCACCGTCGGATCATAGGGCCAGTTATTCGTGTAAGAGTAGTCGAGTCCAGGCCTGTGAGCCACCGCTGTCCATGCCGTGTACAGCAAAAAGTCCGAAACATCCTGTGCTTTTTGCGGATTTAAAGACGTAGGATCTGAATATCCGGTTTGCGGGTTGGTTTGCAACAGGCTTATCGCCGTGTTGTGTAACACGGATTGCATTACCGTAGCCTCCGTATTGGAAACTGTCAACACGCCATTGCTCAAGTGAACACCCTGCAACTCCTGCTGCACCTTGTCTTCCACCATCACCTGCTGACCCTTGTTCAACTCATTGTACGGCTGCCCGTACTCCGCTTGAGCGTATTGATCCATCATACCTGTGGCAGTTTGGTGGAGTAGCAATGCCGTCCAGTCCTCGCCAAAATAGGCTCCGTTCCCATACACACTGCCATAATCCATCAGGTCAGCTTCCTGAAACCCCGCTTTTCCTGCAATGATGTCCGACTTGGTGAACAGCACGTTGCCTGACGACGAAACCACCTGACTAGGAATCGGAGGTGAGCCTTGGTAAGTCTTCACCGTCCCCCAGACAAAGACGGTGATACAACCAATGACCACTACCAGAAAGATGCGTTTAAGAATTCTCGTGAGTGGATCCACCATGAAAGACCTGTACTCCTCTCTGCTTAAATTTGGCGTGAACCGATGCCTCTTCTCCCCAAGTAGCTCCGTCCAGCCGTCCTCATTGAACACATCCGCAGAGAGTCCAGCATGTGCGCTGAATCACAATCGTTAGAAAATGCTCCAAATGAACTACTCGTTTCACGCCACATAATGGACGAAATTGTTCGATTCCCGGCAAATCCCACCTCCACAAAAGCCGTGATGTAGCGCACACTGTTGTATGTAAAACAAGTTATGGTAGAACTTAGCCAGAGAATCTCTGTATGATTGATTTTAAGAGATACGCCCTCATGCCGCTGA
>DAHWFY010000287.1 GCA_027336365.1 Bacillota bacterium
GCACTGGCTCAACTCCATCAGTTGACCGTCTCCCATACACAACTCAGGCAGAGCAAGCAGTCTGGTCTGGGCCAGATCCCCGCTGTCGGCACTGTCCAAGCCAAGCCCTGGTTGCGGGAACTGCAAAGGCGAGCGACCTTGTTTCAAAAAGAACTGGTGTGGGTGCACCCCCGCTCAACAGGGACGGCTGCCTGGTTTCGAAATCATGGTCAGGTCTGTCAACAGATGACACGCCAAGGACTGACCAGACTCAACCATCCCTCGGTGAGCAGATGTTTACAACAGGAGTGGTTTCATCCCCACTGGCTGCACGGCGATGTCACGGTACCAAACCTCATACAAACGGGATCGGAAGTGGTATTACTCGACTGGGATCGCGCTCACCCCGGTATGCCAACCGTCGAACTCGCCAAATCATTGGCGAATGTGTGCGGATTTTGCCCAGACTTCATGACAAATTTTATTCGTGGATATATGGTGTTGCACCCACTCTCGGCAGAAGAACGCAAACTGGTGGTGGCCTATCTACATTTACCTTGGGAAGCCTGGAACGGTTTGCATAAATTTCGTCAAGGTAAGTCGGCACCCGAACTCCCTGCCTTACGCCGGTCTTGGTCCGCCCGCTTGCAGGGCTTAATATGGGCACGTCAATGGGCGGATTCCGAGATTTTATAGGAAGTGTGGGTAATTTTCGTTCGTTCTCGGGACCGTCCCAGTCCTCGGTGCAAGTAGTAGGCATACCCCGCAACGGTGGTCATACAAGCCACCAATTCCTCATCGGTCAAGATGTCCCTTCCAGGGCGTACATTCCAATCATATACGTACCAATGCCCCTGTTGAGAACGCCCTACATCCAATCCGAGTATCCCCAAAAGAGGCTCGTGCGCTGCCAACTCGTTGGCTACGGCCACACCCAATTCCCGCATGTCCAACAAGTCTTTGCTGCCCATACCCAGAGACTCCAACCAGGAAAAGTTGTCCGGGTGCAGGAGAGTCAAGGACCGGACCTGACCGCCGGCATGAAAATTCGTGAGCAAAGCTTGAGGAGCTGCCGTTCGCGCCGTAACGGCAATGACTTGCCAGAACCCTTTCTGGTTACGTACCAGAGTGATGCGAAAATCCACCCGATTCCCCTTAGACGTGCACACCAAAGGAATGTCTTCCTGTAACACGTAGGGACGTCGCCGTTGGAGCTGCAATAGCCAATGGAATAAATCCTCCCGCTCCAACAGACTATCCAGGCGACTCCCGTAAAACCGTTCCCCGGTCAAACGCCACATTTGCCTACCTGTATTTTCTAGATAAACCATGTGCCTTCCACCGGAACCGTACACTGGCTTCAACCACAACCGCGAGTAGTGAGACAGGGCCTGTTCTACTTGGTGCGTATCCGACAAACGCCAGGTGGCGGGCAGGTAATGCTGCAAATCCGGATGTGCTGCCAGCCAATCGTATATCCCATCCTTGTGAGGCAAGAGAGCATTAAATACCATATATCCCCGGGAACGCGCCTGCGCAATAAAACGTTGATAAGGATAACGATAACGGCGCAAGTCTGCCAAGTACATGGCATCGAAAAGTACACTGTGCCGGGGCGACACCTTAACCTCCTGCATTCGCCAAGAGGGATGAGGGGAATTCCCTTGCCAAGACCAGCCCGGCCAACGCCCATCCCGCAGGGGTTGTACAGTGGGAGTCACCACGTGGACAGACAAACCTATGTTGGTGGCTCCTTCCGCCAGTGCCAGGAATGCCATTTTCCGGCGCCTGCTCCCTCGACCGGGGTCTGCTCCTGTAACAGCTACCAGCATCATTGTGCACCTCTATTCCAATAAATACTATTGCCTATAAGTTATGCTGGGCTGAGAGTTGAG
>DAHWFY010000288.1 GCA_027336365.1 Bacillota bacterium
AGAAAGAGGTATTGACCCCCAGGTTTCAACACGCGAAAAATCTCCTTTAGCACATCATCTATTCGATTAACCGAACAGAGGACAAAACTAGAGAGAACGGTATCAAATTCTTGATCCCCCGTATCCAGGCTTTCTCCAGGAGTACTTAGTATCGACATGTTCGGGTAGCGAGAATGAAGATACTCACGTAACGTCGGTTCTGGTTCATTCAGCACCGCCTCAGTAACCCCGAGACCAAGTTGGGGTATGTCCAGTCCGGTACCCGCTCCCACAATCAAAGTTCGTCCGAGCGCCCGTTGATTTTGGTATTTGCGCAGATCTCCAACAGCCCTCTCCAGTCCATCTTGCCCCCAAATATAGAAACGAGCAAACCATGGATGCTCGATTTCGCTCCGCCCCCAAAAGCTCAATGTACGCTTTTTATCAGAGAAAAACATCAAAATTTAGACTAATTGAGTGCGTCCGGAAAAAGGTTTGGTAAGACAATCATCGGTTCATCCAACTCATGCTTGCAATTTTATCTGTGTATTCTTGTTCGGATTCCGCCATGGGCAGGGTGTTTCCCATTCCACTGAGTCTCGCGGTGACCCAGCGGATAAGCCTTAGGCTGAACCAAACGGATGTCAGGTCAGAAAATCAGCGGATCGTCAAATTCGACACCCACCCGACGACCCAAGTTCGTCAAGGTCTGCCGAGTGAAGTTCTGGATGCGATAGACACGCACGTTTGTGCTCCAGCGGATGGATGCGCGCGCAGTTGACATGGATGAGGGCCACGTACGCCACTTCGACCAGTTGGCACTTGAAGCCCAATTTCTGCACGCGCTAGCCATAAGTGACGCAAAACTGTGCCACTTTGTCGCACTTGTCCACGAGTTCGTACATGTCCGACCAGACGGAAAGCATTGTGAGAATATGATTCCCAGTTTGCGAAATCGCCGTCACCCAATGGCCCCCGGGCGCTCCCTCCCAGCGCTAGTCCCACTCGCAATTCGTGGCGCCGCCCCCGAATCGGCTGCAAACATGTCAAGACCATAGTGACAGTCGATGCCCAGACAGAGCGGCCCGGTGATTGGCGTGGCGAATTCTACCGTCCAAAATCCGCCAATGTTGTTTGTCAGAGTGAACGCCTAGCGAGAGGCAGCGGGCTGCCCGCGAGGGCGAATCTCGCCACATTATACATCGGCATCTGCGTCGACCGTCTGATGGACTTGACCCCAAAGCAATCATACGGCCTATAGTACGTCACGGTCAGCGGATCGCCAAATTCACCAGATCGCTGCAGATTCGCAATCCATTGCGACAAGGTATACTCCAGGGCGTCCAGTGTCGGGAGAGTTCACCCATCTGGGCGTTTGACTTTGAGGCCATGCGCGACTTCCAGATCACAGGCGGTGTGCAGTCGCAGACCGTCCCGGAATAGGCGTAGGATCTTGAAGAGCGAGAGACCGATGAAAAAGTCGTTTGCCTCTCGATATCTTAAAATTCATATCTCGTCACGTCTCTTTTCACTTCCGTTCACTGTATCGGGAGACATTACATTGATATGGCCTGACATTCCCAAACCGCTATTTGTATGTACTTTCGACAGAGAATGATAGATTCCTGCGATTGGGCAAATGCTCTTCCTGTACATCACATTTACCCACGAAATATAGTCGTTTCCATGTCTGCAGCCTCGAAAGATTTCCCTCTCGACTAGCCCGATTTTTCAATGTGCACTCAAAATTCTCTTGTGCCACAAGGGTTTGTGCACATAGTACACATTCTATTCTTTTAAAAAAGCAGTCCTGTAATGAAGCAATTTGAGGTTTGATAGATTAAAAAACCTC
>DAHWFY010000289.1 GCA_027336365.1 Bacillota bacterium
TGAGTTGGGACGACTGCTGAGTATTTTTTCGCAATAACCACAGGTGTGTCTCGTACGCATTGTCTTGGTCCCTCATGTGAGTGAAACTGACGACCATCCGTTGCCCATCTGGATGAACCGCCACATTTCCCACGAGAACCAGTTGAAACAGGTCTTCAGCGGACACCCCGCGTTTTCCCATGCCCCGACCCCTCCCATTTCCCAACCTGCACCCAGGTTCCCTCAAGGTACTCACACCTGCCCAAACCTCGGTAAGACGTGTGTCCACGAGGACCTCTTGCACAAACCTATCATACCTTGAATTCAACTGCCACGGTTCACATCTCCTCTGATCCGGGACGGTCGTCTCAGTCATCTGCAACATCCACACATATTATGGAAGTGAGTCCTGTCAACAAGGGGGTGAGTCGTGTGCAACTGAACACCTTCATTAAACTTGGTGGCCTAGCCTTCGATGTGGCCCAAGATGAAAAGGTGCAGCAACTGTTTACTCTGGTGCACCAAGGTGCTAAACGCCGTGGACTGATTGGATTTGTTTCCAGCGGACAGGGGGGCTCTAACGTTCACCCCGGGGCGAGTGTTTCTACCCTTCCACCCAGTTCTTCAACTCCGTCAGTGCCCTTTGCCCCGGCCCCCACACCTGCATCTGCGGCGACTCCTCAGGTTGCGCCGCTGTCGGGAATGGATGTCAGCAAGTACCTGACAAAAGACAACGCCAAAAAGGCGTTGAGTTTCGCCGGACAGTTATCTCACTTTTTGGCCAAATGACAGACCGTAGACAGGACCTGTCTGCACAGCGGAAGAACCCCTCACTGGTCTGCAACGACTAAGGGTTCTTCCGCCAAATTCTGCTCCCTGAAGATGCTCCCCGGAGAATCAACAATACAAGGACAATACAAGAACAATGCATCAATTGACGAGATTAGTTCTATCATAGGAGTGTGAGAACCCGCACTCATAGAAGCCCGCTGTCCTAGGCTGGAATTTTTCCTACGCATCCATGAATCTAACCCATCCATGAGCCTTAAAAACAGTATCCCGAAAGAAGGTCATCTCTTGTCAAGCGTCTCCTCCCCTGCTTATGTGCCTCATCGTCTCGGTCCCAAGAATCCTCTTACTTTTGTCTATACCCTATTTCACTCGGTCTTGCCCCAATCCAAACGGGAATTGTCTTACTGGACTGAGTTTGCAGGGCGCATTCCCGATGCGCAGCTACGCCTGCAGGCAATGTCCAGTTTGCGGGACAAAAGATTTCACGCAGACGGAGGGAGCGTATTTGCAGCCGCGGCCCCTCGCCATCAGAAACCCCTCATTCGTTTTATTGTCAGCCTACAAACCATCAGCGACTATTTGGACAACCTGTGTGACCGCTGTGGTCGTGTGGACGAGGCGGATTTTGTGCAACTGCACCGTGCCATGCAAGACGCAGTGGACCCGGAAAAACCTTTGCACGACTACTACCTGTATCGCTCCAACTCACAAGACGGCGGATATCTCAATCATTTGGTGCAAACCTGTCGACAACAAGTCCAACGACTGCCCGGCTATCAAGTTGTAACGCCGCACATCGTATGGTTGGTGGACCGCTACTGCGAATTGCAGGCGTACAAACACATTCATCCCGACGTTCGCGAGCAACGATTGCAGGATTGGTCGCAGACTTACGCCAACCAATTTCCCGATTTATTCTGGTGGGAATTCGCAGCTGCAAC
>DAHWFY010000028.1 GCA_027336365.1 Bacillota bacterium
TTATGTTGCCGATGGTGGAAAACTTGCAGGAGGTGCGTGCTGCCAAGTCCTTAGTGGCAGCGTGTCGCCAAGAGTTAGCGACACAGGGTTATTCTGTGGCAGACAAAATTCCATTGGGCATCATGGTGGAGATTCCAGCCGCAGCGGTGGCGGCTGACACCCTCGCCAAGGAAGTCGACTTCATGAGCATAGGCACCAATGACCTGACCCAATACACCTTGGCGGCAGATAGAGGCAATGAGAAGATTGCCTACCTGTACGACGCCGTCCATCCAGCCGTACTACGGTTGGTGCGCATGACCTGTGAGGCGGGACGCAAGGCAAACATTCCGGTGGGAATGTGCGGTGAACTGGCGGGAGATGCACAAATGACAGAGGCTTTGTTGGGTCTTGGTCTGACCGAGTTATCCATGGGCGCAGCCGCCATTCCCAGGGTGAAGGAACGCGTTCGAGTCATGTCCCGTCAAGAAGCGGAGCCCTGGGCTCTGCGCCTGTTAACCCTGGAAAGCCCAGCGGATGTACGTACTGTTGCGGCCAATCGCTCAGAAACATAGAGCGTGGTGGAGAAGCTTCTGAAGTGGGAAGACACGAAGGAGTGAGGTTTTCATGCATGCCGAGATTTTCGCAGACCGTCGGCGCCGATTGGGCGAGGCTCTGCAGGACCGGTCCCTGCTGCTGCTTTTTTCGGGGAACTCCCCGGTGAAATCCGAGGACGAGACTTTTCCTTACACCCCTAACCGCAACTTTTACTACTTAACGGGTCTGACGCAGGCCAATCTCGCCCTGCTGCTGTACAAGATGGGTGAAACCGTCAGCGAAACCCTGTTTGTGCAGCGACCAAACCCGGTGGCCGAAAAGTGGACTGGGCACATCTTGACCGCACAGGAAGCAAGGGCCGTCTCCGGTGTTCCCCAGACGAATTATATGGATGAATTGACAGATGCGATAACTGCAATTTTGCGCAGGCAACCGGTCCAACACGTGTACCTGGACTTGCCCGCACAGCCCTGGGATACGGCCCTCACACCCGCTCAAAACCTAGGCGAACAGTTGCGCAGTCGGCGTCCGGACCTGAAAATCCGCAATGCTCACCTTGAGTTGGCGAAACTGCGGGCCATCAAGTCAGACGCCGAAGTGGCGGCCATTCGGCACGCCATTGAGGTGACTCGCGACGGTATCTTGAGCATGATGAACCACGCTCGTCCCGGCATGAAGGAACATGAATTGGAAGCCTATTTTGATTTTGTCCTCAAACAAGCGGGAGTGACCGACTTTGCTTTTTCCTCCATCGTCGCGGGTGGACACAACGCTACCGTCCTCCATTACTCGGAAAACAACCGAGTCATTGACGATGGGGATTTGGTATTGACCGATGTGGGTGCCCAGATGGAATACTACAATGGGGACATCACCCGCACCTTCCCGGTCAATGGTAAGTTCAGCAATCGGCAGAAACAGTTGTACGAAATTGTCCTGCGTGCTCAACAGGTTGTGTTAGACGCCATCCGGCCCGGTGTGGCCTACAAAGATTTGAACAAACTAACGCGAGAAACCTTAGCCAAAGAACTACAGACCATCGGTTTGATTTCCCGCGGCGAAGACTCGGACGAGCAGTTGTCCCAGTATTACTTTCACAATGTCAGTCACTCTCTTGGCTTGGATACCCACGACGTCTGGCCGGATGGAGACGTCATCTTGGAACCGGGAATGGTCCTGACCGTAGAGCCTGGGATTTACGTTTCTGAGGAAAAAATAGGGATTCGCATTGAAGACAATGTGCTGGTCACTGCAGACGGATGCCGCGTGCTTTCTCCGGATATCCCCAAGACGGTGGAGGAAATTGAAGCTCTTATGGCCCAGCGCGATTAGTTCCAGACGCGGTCCGTTCACCTCCACACCGTCACGGCGTCACAGCGGTCACTGGCTATGGAAGCCTCACCAGCGGCAGGTAATGGTGAGGTTTCCATCTTTGCCAACACTTTTTTGTCACAGCAGGAGCCATTTTGTGAAACACGCATGGCTTCGTACCAGAAACCGCTAGAGTTCACCTGCAGGCATCGCCGCTGGTTGCTGTATCATCCGTTCCTTGACCAAAGGCAGAAAGAAGTCAAATCCAGCGGTCAAATCCCCTCCACAGAGCCTCATAATCGGCCTGAGTATCCACGTCCTGGGGACGTCCACCAGGCACAGACACCCGCAATACTTGCTCCCGATGGCGGCGAACAACGGATCGACCCCCTTCATCTCCCGAAACCTCCATCAACTCGGTGAACAACTCTCTTGCAAACAGTATCGGGTGACCCGCCCCATCCTCATAAACTGCTTGCACCAGCGCTGCCCCTGTGGCCTGAAAAGCCCCCACCACTGCGGCAATGGCTATCGACGTTAGCCCCGGTTGGTCCCCCAACAACAGGACGCCCGCTGTGGCGGAACCCTGCAGCAAAAACTCGGCAGCCATGTGCAATGAGGTTGCCATGCCCTCCTCCGCTCGACGGTTTTCTAACAGGGTCAACGGCAGGCTGTGGAGACTGTAAGCCACCTCGGACTGGTTCACATTAACCACCACTGCCACACCAGCCAACGGAGCGGTCAGAACCGTCCGAGCCACCCGCCGAATCATAGGTTCTTCACCAGACTCCACCCCATCTGGTGGCAGAGGCAGAATCAACTTTTGTCGGCCCATTCGCCGTGCCAAGCCAGCCGCCAAAATAATTCCCCAAATTCCATGGGTGTCTGTAGCCAGTACCCATTTCCCCCTTTGCCCTAACTCAGGTTATCCTATTCCAGTAAATACAGGTGCGTGGATTTACCTTCCTTGCTGGTGCCGCTATCAGCGGCATGAGGGTCTATTCCAGTAAATACAGGTGCGTGGATTTACCTTCCCTGCTGGTGCCGCTATCAGCGGCATGAGGGTCTATTCCTGTTTAGCCTCCTTGACCACACCATTAAAAAACTGATTGATGAGGAGCTTAGCCACCCCAGAGAGCACGCGCTGTCCCACTCCGGCCACAGTTCCTCCCACCTTGGCTTCCCCCTGGTAATTCACCTGAGTTCCTTCCTCATCCTCCACCAAGCGGACCTGCACTTCAGACTCCATGAATCCCATGGGCCCCTCACCTGTGACACGCATGCGATAGGACTCTCCCGGATTAACGTCCGCCAGTTGCAGGTTACCTTGATAGGTGCCCTTGATGCCAGCCACGCCAACTTCTAATTCCGCATCGAATTGATTGTTGCCGTTAGGTTTTAAGGACTTGAGGCCTGGCATGCAGCGAATGATGACGTCCGGGTTGGTTAACAGAGCGAAGGTCTGGACTGGAGATGTGGGGAAAACCTTATTGCCCGATAATTGCATGCTTGTTCCTCCCTCCATTACAAGGCGCACCAAAGTGTGCTGAGGCACGCCGGAGATCACTCATAGATTAGCGTATTTAAGCGGAATTTTCAAAACAATATAGTGCATATTCGGAAAGGGGTGTGGTTAGACCCCTTTTCGGACAACCCCATATAGTAAGCCCATCCGGGCGGACAGACCCGGCCGGGTTTACCCACTAGTCTGCCACGATGGCGGCTAGAGCAATCTCAATCATGTCGTTGAAGGTGCGTTCCCGCTCTTGTGCACTGGTTTGTTCCCCGGTTAATAGGTGGTCACTGACCGTCAACACGGCTAGAGCCTGTACCCCAAACTTGGCCGCCAGTGTGTACAGTGCTGCGGCCTCCATCTCTACGGCCAGCACTCCGTACTCTGTCAATCGCTTGACTACCCGTTCCTCCTCTGTGTAGAAGGTGTCCGTGGTAAACACGCTGCCTACTTGTACCGATTTGCCGAACTCCAGAGCCGCTTGATGAGCAGCCAACAGTAAAGGAAAGTTGGCCGTTGGAGCATACGTTACCGCACCGAAGCGGTACTGATTGACTGCCGAGTCTGTGGCAGCACTCATGGCAAGAATCACATCCCGCAGTTTCACCTTTTGCTGATAAGCCCCGCAGGTCCCCACGCGAATAAGGCGCTGGGCGCCGTAATCTTGAATCAATTCTTGAGTGTAAATAGAGATGGACGGCACACCCATGCCGGTACCCTGCACGGAGACCCTCTGCCCTTGATATGTACCGGTGTAGCCAAACATTCCTCGAACCTCGCTGTAACACTTTGCATCGGTCAAAAACTGGTTGGCAATATATCGAGCTCGCAGGGGATCTCCGGGTAACAGCACTCGTTCTGCCACATCACCCGGCGCGGCGCCAATATGTGTGCTCAATCTGTTGCACTCTCCTTCATCCGGATAGACCGTCATGCCGCTGATAGCGGCACCAGCAAAGAATGTAAATCCACATCGCTGTATTTACTGGGATAGGTAATTTTTCGCCCGATGTTCACCTGATGCGCATTTTGGGTTGGACTCCTCGCACCGCTTGGGACTGACCTCACCCCTTTCCAGACACGCACTGAAATTCGCAGAAGTTACGTCTTGTCCTCAGTATACACGCGACGGACTCGTCCAGAAATGGCACATAGCAATTCATAAGGTATGGTCTCGGCCAACTTGGCAAGTTCATCAAGGCTGTTTTCGTCATAAATGGTGACTCTGTCCCCCAGCCGCACCAGTGGCAGGGTGGTCACGTCCACTATTGTTTGGTCCATGCATATCCTCCCCACGATAGGACAGCGCTGACCGTCAATGGTGACAAAACCGCGATTGGACAAAACTCGAAACAAACCATCGCCATAACCTATAGGCAGGGTGGCGAGGCGAGTCTCCTGTGTGGTGATAAAAGTACCCCCATAGCTCACTGCGGTTCCTGGCGGTACCTGCTTGAGATGAACCACCCGCGTGTATAATCGCAATGCTTGACGTAGGGACAATGCAGACTTGTTCACCTCCGTGGACGGGTACACCCCATACAGACTAATCCCTAAGCGAACCATGGAAAAGTAACTGTCCGGCAAGTCGTGAATCGCGGCCGAATTGGCCGCGTGTAAGATCAGATCAGCCGAATTGGGCACAATTTCCTGCAATCGTTGAAACCAGGCTTTGACCCTTTCTACCTGCTGCAAAGCGTGGGTCTTGTCTACCTCATCTGCCCGCGCAAAATGCGTAAAGGCCCCCGTGATGTGTGCACGGGTTCCCCACAAAGCGGCAACCGCCTGTTCCAACTCGGCAACGGATCTCACCCCAAGGCGACTCATACCCGTGTCCAGTTTCAGGTGTACCGAGTAACTGACGAATTCCCTGCCATCCATCGGCCTGTCTGCATCCGCACCCTCATCCACATTCGCCTCTTGTAGTTGTCGGTCTATGGCAGCCAAAGCCCGTGCGTGGTCCACCGACACCACCGTCAAGTCAATTCTGTTTTGCGCGGCCACCGCCAGGTTTTCTGCAGCCACATACCCCAACACCAGGATAGGTGCTTGTAATCCCGCTTCCCTTAGCGCCATAGCCTCACCCAGAGTGGCCACTCCCAACGTGTCCGCACCATTCGCCAAAGCCACAGTAGCCACGCGGACGTCGCCATGGCCATAAGCATTTGCTTTCACCACAGCCATGAGTTTGACTTTAGTTCCTATAAGCTGTTTCACCTCGTGGACATTGTGCGCAATCGCGCCCAAATCCACTTCTGCCCAAGTATCCCGGTAACGCTCTTGCAATGGATTCGCCTCATTTGTCGCGATTGACAGCCTCTCATTGGGTCTGCCAACCCCGTTCTCTCATCTAAGATTTGCGTGATGATTTGGACGCAGGTAGAATGAATTCGTCGCACCATCATACGGTTCAGAAAAGTTCTGGCACTTACTATACCACTTTGTGGCCCACTGCAGGCGCCCCAACGGAAACCCCGGGAGGGCAAAAAAGGAGCCTACCCAGTGATTACGCATGTCATTTGGGACTTGGGAGACACACTGAACAACCGCCCTCCAACAGGCATGGACTTAAAACCCTTGGATGCCTATTCAGAAATTCGCTTGCGCCCCCATGCGGCGCAGGTCCTGGGTCAAGTTGCGAGTATGGGACTGCAGCAGGCAGTGCTCAGCAACACCGCCGTCAGCGACAGCGATGCCGCCAAGCGCATGCTGGAACACTTGCAAATTGGCAATTATTTTGATTTCGTGTATGCCACACAGTCTGAATTGAACCATGGAAGGCCGGAAAAACCAGATCCAGCCGCCTTCCATGTGGTCCTTGATGCCCTTTCCATTCTTCCCGACCAAGCGGTGATGGTGGGAAACACCTGGGAGTCGGATATTTTGGGAGCAAACCGATGCGGCATTCACGCCATTTTCCTCCTCAACCCAATCGTCTCCCTGCGCCGCGATGTCACCACACCCCTACGTTGCCCTCCATGGGTCATCCCGGTATGGGACTTGGCCGAAGTCCCAAGCGCACTTGAGGTGCTTAAAGGGCGTGTCCGGAAAGGGTGAGGTCAGACCCCTTTTTGGACAACCTCCTAAAGGGCAAAGGAAAACAAGGTTGAGGAGCGCTGAACTCCGCCAGCAGACACCAACACAAACACCCTCCGTTCAGTGCTGGAAGTTTTGGAAGTTCTGGAAGTTTTGCGAGTTCCGGAAATCCTGAGCTAGTTTCACGACATTAGGATATCCCAACCCTGTTGCAGGGTCCCAAACCGTTCCAGGAGTTCCCGTGTAGTACAGGTTGTCATTGCTGGTTCCTGCCGTATTCATAGGTGTAAAGGGCGAGTTGGCCTGTTGCGCAAACCGGTAAATCTGCGGGTTCCAAAAACCCACTCGTCCCCCTGCCTGCTGGTTCATCAGTGCGGCAATGCCATTCAACTGGGGTGCCACGAAACTGGTCCCACCCCAACCTGCAGACCAAGGATTGCTACCAAAAACTTGGCTGTAGATGGCATAGCCAGTAAACGGATCGGCATTCAGAGACACATCGGGCATGCCTCTGCCCCCACTGGATGTGCCGCTGACAACTGGTGGAGTCGGGTTAAAACTCCACGATGTGTTGTTCTGCGTGGGTGTAAAATAGGGGACCGCCTCGTACCGACGGATGCCAGCAACTCCGTCCTGGTAAAAAGGTTGAGAGAATAGGGAGCTATATCCACCCCCACTGCCCGCAACGAGAGCCTCCGCCAAACTCGTTTCGTTGGGAGCGCCAAAGTTCTGGTAGAAGGGCCACAGGTAGTCCCAACCCCAAGCCCGTTCCTGGGTGACGACGGAGTTCGGAATACCGAGTACCGTGTTGCCAAAATTCGCGGCAACATCCGACCAAGGCAGGGTGGTGCCTCCTGCCGCCGTGACATAAGGACTGTCGGCGGGATTCAACACACTTAAATTGGTGGTGCCCATGTCGCCGAGCGCCGCATAAGCTCCGGTATCACCAGATGATACAAAAGTACTGATACCCTGCGCTGCCGCCTCCATGAATGCCTCGTTGAAGGCCTGGGCGTATCCCGGAGACTCCTGCCCATTGGCGATAAAGTATTCGATAGCCGTCTCGCTTTCTCCCCAACTGGCAGACAGAGAACTCACCTGGTTGGCGGAGATAGCTTTGAAAAAGGCGTCCACAAATCCGTAGTCCGTGTTGGGTGCCTGATAAACCACAATTTTGGCCCCTGGTGCCACCGCCCCTGACTGCTCTACATCCAAGGCAGTTTCACTCGATCCCGCAGCCGCCGATGGCGCTCCTGCCCCGCCATCCACGTTCACCTCCGACACCCGGTTCGGATTGGCAGGAATGTGGTATGCCTGCCAGAAAGTCGTAGGGTCACTCGGTACCAGACTGGCTAGGGTGACAATTCCCAAGGTTTGTCCCTGCCCCAAGTCTCCCCGCTGATATAAGGGAGTGATGTCGTAATGAGTGGCAAACTCTTGCGGAGTCACTACTCCCGTGGGGGGGTTGGTGGAATCACCCTCATTTTTCAGCTTGCTCAAAACGGACTGGGGCAACCGCTGTACATCGCTGGCGAAAGGACTGTAGTTGTTCAACCCGAGAATAGCCAACACGCTGTCTGCCACCATGTGAGGTACTTGGGGCGCCCCTTTGGGTGCGTGAAACTGCTTGCCTTTGTACCCCATGTCCTGCAACTGCACATTGAAAGCTTGATTAAACTGGCCAGCGGTTCCGTTGAGAGTGATGTCCAGGTTGTTAGGATACACCTGTGCAGTAATCCCGTAGCCCTGGAAGTACTGAACAATCGCCTGAATAGTACTTTCGGACTGGCCAAAGCTTTGTGCAAATTGCTGGGTACTGAGAAAGCTGTGAAACGGTGACCGACCGGGAGCAGTGGTGTTTTGTATGTACTGCTCCAGTTGATTTTGATGGCGAATTTTTAGAATGATACTCACCGTCACCGGTGTATCCGCGGGCGTGTTGCCGAACACCGCGGCATTCTGGGTCACCACTGGCCCCATACCCTGATTGAGCGTCGTTTCCGCTTGCGCCGGTGTGGCCAACGCCGGCAACACAGTCCCCATCATCACAGCCATCAGTGCCAATTTACCGGGAATTTTGAGGCCCTTCATGGACATTTCTCCCCTCATATTCGCAACATTTACAGTCATAGATTACTATAATTATGAATTCTTTAGAAATCAATGACAGGACCTCCGAGGTGATGCGAGAACAGGTCTAGACGGACAACCCCTCTGTGATGGCCAGTGAGACCTGTGACGGATGGAAAAAAACAGAATCGAAGACGCAACGTCCACCCATGGTACAATAATGGAAAACTCAAAGCAGTGCTGACTGAGGGGACCATCCATTCTGCAGTCAGTTCCTGATGGGAGATGTCGATGATAAAACTACTCCTGGTCTATTTGCTCTTCATGATTTTCAGAATAACTAGCAGTCCGCTCTTGGCATTGGTTCTGATTTTGCTCATTTTCTATGCGATTGATAGGCGCTATATTGGACTTTTACCGAGCCTCACAAAGCCGCTTCAACAATGGCGGCGTATCTCTGCCCTGAACAAACAACTCACCATGAATCCACATGACAGCCCATTAAGACTTGAACTGGCACAGGTTTATATGGCAAGGAACCATTTCCAACAGGCTCTCGGTCTATTGGAGAACTTGCCTGCCTCCATGAAAGAATCCGCCGATGTGTTGTACGATACGGGGGCATGCCATTTGTCGTTGGGGGACATACAAGTCGGAAAAACAATGGTGTTGCGGGCACTGTCTTTAAATCCGGATTTGCGCTATGGCGAACCCTACCTGAAACTCGCGACGGCACTGATGCCGCGAGACCCCACCCGTGCATTGGAATATCTACAGGAATTTCAAACTCACAACCGCTCCTCCTGCGAATCACACTACCGTATGGCACAGCTTCAGGAACAGTTTGGAGCCCATGACGCCGCCCGTGACGCCTGGCGACAGTGCCTGGAGACATACCGTATTTTGCCTAAGTTCCGCAGACGTGCAGACCGCCGCTGGGCGTTGCTCGCACGCCTCAAACTAATGCTGCACGGATGATACTTATTATTTGGGAGACTCCGATCCGTTTTCAAGCCCGGGCCTCTGTCCATGCAGATCTTCGAACATGCACCTGAGTTATACTGGATTTGAACGCATATTGTGCGCAGAAGTTTTTTAGAAAGGATGAAATAAATGGTATTTCTCCGCGAGTTAATCAGCCTTCAAGATTGGACGGAAGTGTTGTCTGAATCGGATCAGAAACCCGTATTACTATTCAAACACAGCACCACCTGTCCCATTAGCGCCAACGCTTGGCGAGAACTCCAGCTTCATCTAGCACAAGACGCCGTCTCCGAGGTCACGTACGCGTTTGTGAAGGTGATTGAATCACGCCCAGTTTCTCTTCAGATTGCCACAGACCTTGGTATCGCGCATAAGTCCCCGCAAGCTATTTTCATTATGAACCATCATGCGCGTTGGAACTCATCCCATTGGGACATTACAGCACAGAGCATAAATTCGGCGCTGCGTCTCGTCTGACATAAGATTCATCCGCTGTAGGTCCTTGTCGGTGAGCAATGCTTGTGGTGGACAGCAGGATTAAGCCCCAATTGACGGTTCCGCGCAACCGCCTTGCACGCCTTGTGGGCCACCACACTCCAAAAAACTTGCCGTTATTTGTGATACGGTTCCCCGCGAGAAATCCGAATGCCTCGATAGAGTTGCTCCAATAGCACAATGCGAGCTAGCTGATGGGGTAGAGTCAAGGGACCAAAGCTCCAGCGAAATTCCGCTTTGCGGATGAGTTCCGGATGCAGCCCGTTTGAGCCCCCCAAAACAAACACGAGCCGACCATACCCTGCAGCCGTCAGTTGGTCAAACTGGTGACTCCAGTCCGCGGAACTGAGCGGGTGTCCCTGAATGTCTAGTACCACCACCCCATCGCGATCCCGCAGGTAACGCATCACCCGCTCTGCCTCCGTGACCAGAATCTGCCCCCGCTGTACCGGGGACAATTGCTCAGGTGCGGGATTGTCGGCTACCTCCACCACCTCCAGGTTCAGGTAGCCGGACAGGCGTTTTACATACTCCTGTTGCGCATCCCGCCAAAACCGCTCCCGCAGCTTGCCTACAGCAAGCACCAGTACCTGCAACCCATCTCCCCCTTCCTCATCGGGTTAGCCCGTTTCCGTCCCCAGGCTCACCTGACTTCCGAAAATATAGCGGTGAGTCCGCCCTTTCTCATCGGGTGGCCCTGTTTCAATTCCAAGGCGGGTCAACGTCCGGGAAGGGCAGTTCAGGGACAGCAGTCCCCTCCGCTGTACCCGCGCGTGCCGTGTTGATGGACTGAATTTCACCCAGCTTGACCTTGAAGGTCATGGGTTTATTGTTGCGATATACCTTCAAACTGACCACGTGGCCTGGCTTTTGCTCAAATAGGTAGGTGCGCAGATCCGCCATGTCCCGCACCGTCTCTTGATCAATGCCAATAATCACGTCCTCGGGTTGAATGCCCGCAGCTCGTGCCTCCGGAGAAGTCACCTTTCTCACCCATACCCCGTAATTCACTGGCACATTGGGCCAAAAAGCCTCCGGCACGGCGGCTAGGGAATCCCCGGAGACACCTAACGCAGGGTGCACGGCGAAGCCATGTGAGATGATTTGTTCAGCAATGGACTTCACCTCATTGGCAGGGATGGCGAAACCCATCCCCTCGAAATTTGGGGCCACTATCTTACTGCTGTTGATTCCGATAACCTCGCCCCGAATATTCAGCAAAGGCCCGCCGCTGTTGCCAGGATTAATGGCTGCGTCCGTCTGAATGACTGCTTGAAAGTCCAGTGTTCGTTGAGTTTGCGGTTCCTCCACGGGCATGATTCGCTTTTTCGCACTGACAATGCCCGCTGTAACCGACTCTGCAAAATCGAGGCCAAGGGGAGTCCCGATGGCAATGGCTGACTCACCCACCTGCACCTGCTTGGAATCGGCAAAGCGTACGGGTGTGTTTTCCGCCACAGCGTTTACAGGGATTCGCAAGACAGCCAGGTCCGTATACGGGTCTGTCCCGACGACAAAGGCGGGAACATGTCTGCCCGAGGCAAGAACTGTCTCAACCTTGACGGCGGCTTCGACGACGTGATTGTTGGTTACCACGAAGCCATATTGATTGTTTTTCTGAAATAACACCCCTGTGCCCACCCCGGCAGGCTGAACCCTGACGTTGTCGGTCCACAGGTCCGACACACGGCCATAGTTAACCACCCCCATCACCGCAGGTTCAACCTGCTTTACCACCTGGGTGACCGTCCCGTTGGTGTCCGCGCGTTGCCCGACAAACGGCAACCCAGCAGCAAACGCTGGACGAGTGGTAATGGCCAATGTACAACACAGAGCCACCAGCAACGCCCACCCGTGGTGACGACGCACCTTATCGGAACTGGAACCGTCTTGCCACTCTCGACATGCCACACTGCATTGGAAAACTCGGCATAAACCCTCTACATGTACCCTTGCTTCCCTCGTGATGTTCACCCTCTTTACGTCGCTGCGTACAACCTTTTGGCTAGGTTTCCCAAACGACCAGAGGGATATGTATACTTCCTCCCAGCGCACGAATCAGACCTGCCCGGTGGACAAAGTGTGCAGACCAGAGGCCGTCTCACGGCTGGTGCGATGCAAGGTTACCTGCTCGGTGAAACGTGCCTGGATCTCTTGCAACACCGATTGCACCGTCAGTTCCGCCAAATCCGGATGATTGTTTTCCGCGCTGAGATGGGCCAAGTAAACATCCACTCCCTGATTTCCCACTATATCTGCCAGAGCGATGGCCGCATCCGTGTTGGACAGGTGGCCCTTGTCGCCAATAATCCGTCGTTTCACACTCCAGGGATACCGTCCAGCACGAAGCATCTCCACATCGTGGTTGCTTTCAAATACATAGCATTGACACCCGGCAATAATTTCTTTAATAGGATCACTGACATAGCCTAGGTCCGTGACGACGGCCAGACTGCCCTGTGGAGTGTCAAAACGGTAAGCCACCGGTTCTTCAGCATCGTGAGAGATGGTAAAGGGAGTGACGCGTATTTCCCCGAGATTGAATGATTCCCCGCCATGAATGAAGAAAACTCGTCCATCCGACAGGTTTTCGGGCAAGCTGGCCACCACATGCTGCCAAGTCCCCTCTGTGGTATACACCATGGCCTGCGACTGTTTTAAAATTTGCTGCACACCGCGAATGTGATCCACATGCTCATGAGTCAAGAGCAACGCTTGCAATTCGCCCACCTGAACGTTGGCCGCACTGGCCAAACGTGTCTGTATTTGCCGACCACTGATGCCAGCGTCGAGCAGAAGTCGTGTGTTTCCTTCTCGCAGGTACAGGGAATTGCCGGAACTGCCGCTGGCCAATACGCTGAACTGCAACCCCAGGTCTCCCTTCATTCATGAGAAAATAGCCATTCGGTTATTTCTCCATAATATTGTGCCCGACAGAAGGGCATGATTGGGCCCAGCAAGGGCATGATTGTCCCCGGCAAAGGCATGTAGATTTAGGGGGAGGTCAAGACCTCTCCGGTAAAGGCATTGATATCATAAGTGGTACTGGTGGTAATGACTCGCCATACGGGAAACCAGTAGTTGGGGGTCCGCAAGGCGGCATCCTGGGAGAGGGTCTGCGTGGCTTTGTGAACATACCCCAGTTGAACGCTGACTATCCGATTATCTGCCTGCTGAACTTGCTTGTCCACCACATTGGCCAGGTTGTCCAAGGCATCAATGGCGGTAAGAATGGGTTTGGTTTTCCCCACCGGATGCGGGTTGTCGACTGCCTGTTGACGAAAGCCCAACAAACGGTGATCTTGGGAATATAGTGTGGCCGTGACGTCAAATAAGGGAAAGCCCTGATACCGCTGATCTAAGACCACCGTGGTGCCCGTCCACAGAGACGAATTGTCCGGCCCCTGTCCCGGCAGAGGAGGCAGACCGGACTGCGTTGGGGACTGTGCGGGGTCCACCTGAAACGCGTCGCTCAGCCACAAAAAACTGGCGCCGCCTTGTGTGTTGTTGGCCTGCAAAGAACGGGGTGAGGTGTACCGGACCGCCCAGGACCCTGGCTGCAATCGCCTGAGCACCCCCAGGGGGGAGATGATTTGTTTGCCCCCGTCCACAACCTGCACCGGATCGACATGGCCGAAAGCGGCCGCGCTCAACTCCGCAGCGGACGGCATTGCCGGAGCCGCATCCAGAAAGGCCATGGCGGGGTGATCCGTAGGAACCTGGGCCACCAGTACCAGCCCATGTTCGGACAATAGGGTTTTCGTGTTGGCTAACAAGTCTGGGTAACTCTCCCGGTAGCCGGCAAACTCTTGCCGACTTTGCACCACTTGCCAAGCCAAAATCACGTCAAGCACGAGAAATGCCGCAATCAGCCAGCTCTTCGCGGTTTCCCAGTTCATTCTCCAGTCACTCCTTTCATCACCTGACCTGTCACCGCATCAAGAGTCAGCACCCACTTGCCAGCAACAGTTACCGCAAAGGCGGGATCTAATTCCACCGTGTGAGGAGACTGCAAGAAAGCCGCGTATCCCAGTTGCACTGTTAGTTCAGTCAAGGGAGTGTTGGGCAATGCGTGAGCCAAGACCTGTGCTACTTGGGGAGCGCTGAGGGTATGCACGGTAAAGCGGGTTTCTGGCGTGGTCAACTGCCATAACGGGCATTGGTACTGAAGAACTTGATTGCCCTGCACTTCCAGCTGCACCATGCCGTTGCCGCCAAACACCGGAAGACCGCTCACGTAGGTACGTAGGGTAAACCAGTCACTGCCCGCCGCGACACCTGGGTTGCTGAATAGAAGGGTGGAAGGTGCCCCGCCGTGGTCCTGCACATAAGCGAGCACAAAGGAAGGGGACACGGACGCAACGTTGGCAATGTGCGGTGCATTGGGATCGGCAAAGGTTAATTGGTTGCGCGCTTGATCCCACCACACCACCCGGCTGCCATCCGTCCACAACACGGTGTGAGGCCCTGCTTGAGCACTGGTCAACACTTGAGGATTGACAAAAAATGAGTGCGCCAAAGGCAGAACGGGCTGCACTTGGGTGTGATACACCCACTGTGTGACCTGCAGGCTGTGCAAGGGGACGTACCCGTGGTTGCGTGCACTCCACACCGTCCACGGCTGGGTCTTGATGTCCTGACTGAGGGTACCGTGAAAACTGAGCACCGATAGATCGGTAAGGGCTGTATAAGCCCCCTGCTGAGTTTCTATTCCCAGCTGTACGCCAGCCAGCCCATTTTGGCGATACAACCACAGGGTCTGTCCGGACTGAAACAGGACCGAGGGTTGCAGGCCGGGTATCCATTTTAGCAACTCGTTGTACGACAGGGGAGTGCCGAAACGAAAAGTGACTGCCTCTGTCATTTCAGCTTGTGGGAGGCTGGCTATGGTATGCAGACCGGTGACACGCAAATTTTGCAACTGTGTAATCCATTGCGCGTAGGCGGGAGAACCGGGTATGGCCAGAGAGGCCGCGGTTTGCGTCTTGCTCGGCGTGCGCGTCCATTGGGATAGGGTAATTTCGTATGGGCGCAAGACCTCGTCTGCCACCGGGGTATCGGCCTTGACAATCACGGGTGCAGGATAGGCAATCCCTCCAGAATTGATCCAATTGGCATTCCATAGCACCTCACTAAGAATTACGCTGGTTAATACCAGAACTGTCAAGACCAAGGCCTTCAAGGTACGTAGGGTGAATTTTTTCTTCATGTCAGTTCCCCCACTGCTACGGGCAGTCGCAACGTCACTGTGGTGCCCTTGTCCAACTGACTCGCAATAGTCACCGTGCCACCGTGGCGCTCGGTCAGTTCCCTGGCAAGAGCCAGGCCCAGGCCGGAACCGCCTTTCTTTCGGGATCTCCCCTTATCCACCCGGTAAAATCGCTCAAATACGTGAGGCATATCCTCTGCCGGAATGCCTGTGCCAGTATCCGCAACTTCCACCACCACAACGTCTTTCTCCACGTGACTGCGCAACTCAACAGAACCCCCGTAAGCCGTGTACTTGAGGGCGTTGCTAAGCAGGTTGTCGAGTACTCTATCCAACATGTCTCGGTCACCAATCACCGCCGGATGATGGGCACTTTGCAACGACAAGTCAACCCCTTGAGCCTTGGCCTGCAACTGAAATCGCTCTACAGCCGCATGCAGCCAGTCCTGCACACTGACGGGCCGCGGGTTAAAGCTCCGTCCCCCCTTTTCCAGCCCAGAGAGCAACAGCAGGTCTTGAGTCAGTCGAATCATGCGTTCCGTCTGTTCAGCCACCACGTCCAAAAAGTGATGGCGGGTGTCCGGGTCAGGATCTTCCGCCAAGGCCTCAACGTAGGATTTGATTGTGGTTAACGGAGTTCGCAGTTCATGAGACACATTGGCCACAAAATCCCGTCGGGCTCCTTGCAGGTTCTCCTGTTCCGTAACATCCCGAACCAAGGCGACATACCCCTGGACCTGTTGGTCATCTTCCTTACGAATCTCTGTGACGTGCACGTGCACCAAGGCCTCCCCCAGTGGCTGCACAAAAGCCCGGTCTCCCCGAATTTGCAGCAAGTCCTTTCGGTACAGACCGAGGGCAGAAAGTCCGCGCCCATCCGCCAGCGCCTCTGCCAACAGTCGGGTAGCGGCATCATTCTTGAACATCAGCACTCCATTGGCATCGAACGCAAGCACCCCGTCACCCATGTATTTAATCACGGCTCTCAAACGCTCTCGCTCCCGCGCTCCGACAGCCAAGGCGTCTTGCAGTCCATCGGCAAGGTGGTTGATGGCCAAGGACAATTCACCAAACTCATCATCGCTGCGCACGGCCACGCGTTGACTGAAATCTCCGGCGGCCATCTTCCGCGCCTGACGGGTGACCTCCACCACAGGTTGGGCGATGGTGCGGGTCAACACGGCTCCCAGAAGGGTGGCCAAGGCCAATGCTAAGGCGGTTCCTGTGTAAAAAATGGTGGTCACCTTGCGCATCACCACGTAAGAGGCCTGCACTGGCACCACGGATTCCACCACGCCGAGAAAGTGACCCTGATTTTCCACGGGTACGGCCACGGCCAGAACATGCTGATCGCTGACCGGATCATAGTGAACCGCCACGGCGGTGGTGTGATTCACAAGGGTCTGAGCCGCCACCGAGTCAATTCTTTTTTGCCCAATCAATGCGACCCCAGTGGAAGTGTCTCGGACTACACCATCCGGATTCAGCACATAGACCACTCCATTGGCCAACTGCGGCGAGGCGGCCAATAGCGGCGGTTGACTTCCCTTTCCTTTGCTGTCGGTCAATTCCGGCACGACAATGGTGGCAATCACCTGAGCTTGGTTTTTGGCCTGTTGGGTGTCGCTGTGAATGAGAGCATCCGTGAGAGCGCGCACAAAGTAGGCACCAATCAGTTGTAAGGAAAACAGAATTAACAAGGTATAGACAATGACCAGGCGAACACGAATGGAGCGCCACACGGCCTGCCTACTTGCGGACAAAATAGCCAACTCCTCGTTTTGTCAGGACATATGTCGGGTTGCCCGGGTCATCTTCAAGTTTTTCCCGAAGGCGACGAATGGTTACGTCAACGGTCCGTTCGTCCCCCAAATACGTGATTCCCCAAACCTGCAATAACAACTGTTCCCGGGAGAACACCATGGTTGGACGCGATGCCATGAAGGCAAATAATTCGAACTCCCGGTGAGTTAGAGAAAGCACCTCGCCTCGCTTTGTCACCGTGTAGGTGTCGAAGTCCACCGTGCATTCGCCAATGTGAAGTCTGTCCCGATGTCCGGGTGGGGATCTGTCCTCGTCGTTCAATTCCGTGCGTCGGAGGTTTGCCCGCACCCTGGCCAGCAATTCCCGATTGCTGAAGGGCTTGGTGATATAGTCATCAGCCCCCAGTTCTAGACCCAGGACCTTGTCCACCTCGGAGTTCCTGGCAGTGAGCATGATGATGGGCACAGTGCTGAACCCCCGTACTTCCTTGCAAACTTGAAATCCGTCTTTTTCTGGCAACATCACATCCAGCAGAATCAACTGTGGGTCCGAGTCCTTAGCCATTTGCACGGCCTGATCTCCATCAAAAGCCAGGTGAACCTGATAGCCTTCTTTACTCAGAGAGAACTTTAGAATTTCTGCAATCGGTTCTTCATCTTCTACCACAAGTATTGTCGCAGCCACTGGCGACCCCTCCTCAGGGCTTGAGGTGACTTGCGCCCGCGAGCATGGCTCGTGGATCGTGTATTCACACACTGGGGTGCATGTCCATCATCGATTTCCAGGTTATTACAGACCCCTCTTCACTAAAGAAGTCTTTCATCACAATGCAAGCGCCGAGTGCATGAGCGCACCATCTTATTTCATTTTACAACAGAGAAGGTGTACATCGGAGGGGATATGTAGGCAAATTCAGTCTGTCAGCGAGTCAGGACCCAGACCCAAACGGGTTGGGTGACTATGGATCGATACCGGTCCAATTGCAATAACAGATATGCGTAAGTATCTGTCCCTAGATCGACCGACGGGTTGGAGGTGTAAGCACCCAAGTTAAACACCGGTGGACCAAACCACCAGGGTTTGACCGCCACGTATGCCACGACACCAGCTAAGGGACCCTGCTGCGCATAGGGCGGGATGTTGTACACCAAGGCGAATTTTGCCCAGAAGACCACAGCCAACAGCACAGCAAAGGCTGTGGAAGTTCGGGTCCAAAACCGCACACTCAGGAGCAACCGTAGTGCCCGAATGCGGCGAACTCTTGCTTGTCTGCGTCTTCTACGCCTGCGGCGAGCATCGACCACCGCTTGTCGGTGGGCCCGCCGAGTTTGATGAGGCCGCACCTCTCCACTCATGGCCCGGTGTGGGACTTTTCCAGATTGACAAACTTGTTATAGTTTTTGAGGAATACCAACTCGACTTTTCCTGTGGGTCCGTTGCGCTGCTTGGAAATAATGATTTCGACAATATTTTTTCGTTCCGACTCCGGGTCATAGTAGTCGTCCCGATAGAGGAAGGCAACAATGTCGGCATCCTGCTCAATGCTGCCTGACTCACGGATATCCGATAACATGGGCCGCTTGTCTTGGCGCTGCTCTACGGATCGACTTAACTGAGCCAAGGCCACCACGGGAACCTCCAGTTCCCGCGCGATTTGCTTGAGCATGCGAGAGATTTCGGAGATCTCCTGTTGGCGGTTGTCACCCGAAGTACGTCGGCCCTGAATCAACTGCAGATAGTCTATGACAACAAACGCCAGTCCCACTTCTGCTTTTAGGCGACGCAGTTTACTGCGCATTTCCGGTACAGTGACACCTGGTGCGTCATCAATGTAAATGGGTGCGTTGCTCAAGGTACTCACGCCCATGGACAGTTTTGGCCAATCTTCCGAATCCAAGGTGCCGTTGCGCAACTTGTGGCCATCAAGGTAAGCCTCAGCGGACAACATGCGCTGGACCAGTTGCTCTTTAGACATCTCCAAACTGAAGATGGCTACGGGGAGCCCCGCACGTACAGCCACATTCTGGGCGATATTCAAAGCGAAGGCTGTTTTCCCCACGGAGGGTCTGGCCGCCACAATAATGAGGTCCGATTTCTGAAATCCACTGGTCATTCGGTCCAATTCCGAATACCCAGTGGGCACGCCAGTGATGTTCCCCTCACTTTCGTACATTTGCTCAATCCGCTCAAATGTACGCTCCAGAACTTCGGAGATGTGGGTAAAATCCCGCACTCGTTGGTTTTGAGACAGGGCTAGAATCTGTCTTTCGGCGCTGTCCAACAGTTCAGCCGCAGACAACTCCCCGCTGTACCCCTCGTTAGCGATTTCTGTCGCCGTTCCAATAATGCGGCGCAGTAAGGATTTTTCTGCAACAATCCGAGCATATTGGGCCACATGCAAAGCCGTTGGCATGGACGCCGCCAAGGATGCCAGATACTCCGGCCCCCCCGCTTGTTCCAGTCCGTGCTCCTTGCCTTGCAGCACGGCGGTGACTGTAATGACATCCACCGGTTGACCGTGCTCGTAAAGTTGCCGTATGGCCTCAAATAAATGACGGTGAGCGGAACGGTAGAAGTCGTCGGGAAGCAACAGTTCCGTAGCTTCCTCCACCGCATTCGCTGAAATCAGCATGGCGCCTAGAACCGCTTGCTCCGCCTCCACATGCTGAGGAGGCAAGTTCAAGCTGGGTTCCCCTGCGGCTACCGGACGGTCAGAAAGACTGAAGGCCATAGTCGGTAACACCGTTCCTTCAAACGCATCCCCTCTGGTTACTCCGGCTTCACAAGTACGGTCACATCAGCCGTGACTTCGGGGTGCAATTTAATTTGTACGTGATACCCACCCAGGGCGCGAATTGGCTCTTGCAATACAATTTTTCTGCGATCCACCACAAAGCCATCGCGGTTTAATGCCTCCCCGATGTGCTTACTTGTGACGGCCCCAAACAAGCGTCCATGTTCACCAGCATGAGCCGTCAAGACCAAGGTGTGTTGAGCCAATCTCTGAGCCAGTTGTTTTGCCACGTCCAGTTCTTGCTCTGCTTTGCGGGTATTCACCTGTTGCTGGTGCTCTAGTTTTTGCAAACTGGCAGGTGTGGCTTCCTGAGCCAAGTTGCGGGGAAAAAGGAAGTTGCGGGCGTAGCCCTCAGATACGTTCTTGACCTCCCCTTTTTTCCCCTGGCCCTTCACGTCTTCCAGTAAAATCACCTTCATGGAGCAACCTCCTTTGAATACCTGTTCAGTGCCTCATGGACTTTTCTTGCGGACCTGATACATGACATCCAGCAGACCTAACAAAATATAAATACTTCCAAATACGAGAGCCGCTCCAATCATTGGAACCAGCCATAAAGGATGCTGGCGATGCGGAGGAATTCGGCGCCACAGAAAAGCGATGCCCTGTATACCAAACAAAAATCCGGCCACAAAGGTAACATTGTTGACGGTTTGCCACAACAATGAAGTATCCCCAGGTCGACCAGTCAAAACGCCCAACGTCGCCAGCACGTACACCCAAACAGCGGATACCGGCAGATGCCAACCGACGAGCAGAGACGGCACCGCAGGCTGTGGACGAAGCAAACGACCCGCCAAACGCAGATTTAAAGCTGAGAGCAACATTGCAAAGGTAATCAAAAAACCTGGCAACAACATTTGCATACGTGTTGCCGTGGCCTGGCTCCATTGCTGCAGTTGGACAGAATTAGATGAAGGAAACAGCGCACGATACTCGGCGAAAGACCGATTTGCCTCTTGCGCAAGTGTGGCTTCAATATTTAAACCTTTGTAACGAAGATAGGCCAGAACAACCACACCCAGCATGACAAACACCAACGTACCGGAAATCAGTGGCCAGTAGGGTGTTTGTCCTTCTTTCAAGGCTTCTCCCACAGCCCAACCCATGAAATATACCGCAGGTACAAACAATAACGTCAACACGCCGAAACCGGAGCCCATCAGCACCGCAGCCAAAGCGACCGCCATAGGCCCTGTCACGGGAATGCCCTGACGAACCTGCCAGATGATAAACGGTACTGGCATCAAGGTAACGACAAACGCGCTAAGACCCGTAAACAGACAAAATACTGACAAGGCTATGAACAAGGATAGCGCAACCAAAGAGGCCCGGTCCAGAGGGCGACGAAAGGTCATGTTATCACCTCGTCGTCCTGAGGTACTGTCTCACCCGTTCGTATTCATCCGGGTCTAATAAGCCCTGAGTGACCCACTCGGGTAATCCAGAGCGAACCGCATGGTCCACCAGAGTAAGGTCTATCCCCAGTTGACTGGCTAACAAATATGCAGTTCCAATAAGACCAGCCAAAGACTCGGTGGTCTCTCGTTCTTGTCCTTGCAAAACACTCCGCATCACATCTGCCACCTGTGCCAAGAGAGCGACCTTCGTGGCCTCGATGGAGCGAACTTTTCGCGCAATTTGTGCGTGAGGGTCAATTTGCGACACAGGCTGCCCCCCTTATTGCCGCATCACGTGCATTAATTCCACATCGGTTGCTGCAATCCTTCCCGTGAGTATACCATCCACCTCAATGGCCTTCAAAGTCGCGGTGTGATCCGGATACACACGTAAAGCAAGACTGGAGAAACCCTCGCGTGGCGCCTCCAGTCCTGCAACAAAAAAATATAAGGTTGGAAAACTCAATCCATTATCCACCGACACTGATTGTCTCCACCATGCAACCGCCCGGTGGGCGACTTACCACAGCGAACACACATTTACTCTGTGGTGTAAGGCATCAGCGCAATTTGTCGGGCACGCTTGATGGCCACAGTCACTTGACGCTGGTGATGAGCACAGTTTCCCGAGATACGACGGGGTAAAATCTTCCCCCGTTCTGTCAAGTACTTCTGCAACCGATTGATATCCTTATAATCCGCAAAATCAATTTTGTCTACGCAAAATTGACAGACCTTACGACGTTTGCCGCCGCGTCCTTTCCGTGCCATGGGGTTTCACCTCACTTGTCTTCGAATTTATCCTGGTGAATCGAGGCCTACCCTTCCCCGCAGAGCGTTAGAATGGCAGGTCGTCGTCCGAAATATCAACGGTTTGACTATCATCGGCGAAGGGATCAT
>DAHWFY010000290.1 GCA_027336365.1 Bacillota bacterium
TAACTGGCTGCCGTCGTCAAACCAAACATGCCTACAGAAAACAAGGAAGAACCCACCGCCATAATCATCGACATGCGCGCAGCAAACATCAGTCCGGGTACAATCAAAAAGCCTCCACCGATGCCAAAGAATCCTGACAAGGCACCCACCATAAACCCAGTAGGAATAACTCTTCCCAAGGATACTCCAGAAACTTTCGTCGACTTTACAGTTCCCTTGCCTTTTTCATTTTCCTTAACTGCGCGGACAAAGTCTGGACGCAAAACCGCGACAGACACTCCGGTGGTACCATTGGCAACCGCCTGAGTCGCTGCGTCTTCCGACCACTCTTCCTCTCCCTGTTGGAATACAGGATGTGGTTTCTGTTGTTGCGGCTTGTGCAACCCTTTAGCTGGAATTATCATTCGCACAGCAATCATCATCATCACAATTGCAAACAAAAACAGCAATGCCTTATCATCCACCGATTTTCCCAGGGCTGCACCAACCCATGCACCCACCACCCCAGGAATGGCAAAAAACACGGCTGCTTTCCAGTCGACGTGACCCGTACGCCAGTGAGCAAATAGATTGAAGAAAGCGTTAAGTGCCACAGCTAATGCGGTACTGCCAATGACCACATGTGCGTCATGAATCCCAACCACATACAGTAAGAGCGGAACGGCAAGAATCGAACCCCCTCCGCCTAGCAGGCCCAAGGTAAAGCCGACAACACCACCGGAAACAATCGACAAAATGACCTGCAATTCCGTCACGGTCTTTTACCCTCCATCCTATCCCAGTGAATACAATTTCGTGGATTTACATTCCCTGCTGGTGCCGCTAACAGCGGCATGAGGGTCTACCTTTCATACACATGTGAGACTCCCACTTCTACAAGTGGGAGTGGAACTCCGAACTTTGCTTCGTTGGGGGTAGATTCCCTCACCGAAGTTTCGATGTTCAAATACCTGCATAGGTATCACAAAACCCAGTCTAAAATTCTGCTCTTGTATCTGTCAACCGAAAAGACCACTTATACAGGTTACTCTCATCAAGCTTTTTTGTCCGGGTGATTTTATGGCATAAAAGCAAACAATAACACCGAACAATGCGTGACTATCCGGTATTGTTCCGAGATAGAGCGAAAACCACAGTAGTAATTAACACCATTTCAGTAAATACAATAACGCGAATTTGCCTTCCTTGCTGGTGCCGCTATCAGCGGCATGTAGGTTTAATCCAATTCAAAAGGGAATGTTGCGCTGAGTCTCATGCAAGTCCCGCCAAGCCTCGTCTCCCAGAGAGATCAACAGCATCACCAAAGCAATCCACTGTTCCAGAGAAAGACCTAAATACAGCGGAGAAGGAGCGACTCTCTCGAGAAGTAAAACCGCCAATCCAGCAACACCCCAGACCCGATGAGCAGGAGCAAACAAGGGCAAAAAACGGCCGAGGATAAACAAAATTCCCATCACCCATGCGGACAGAGCCTCTTCTAGCCCAATCCAACCAGGATCCAACAGGGCACGAGTTGCATAAAATCCAGTCAATCCAGCCAGCACAGCGGCTGTCAATGCACCCTCAAATCCAGAAACATTGCGCATTTTCACCAAGGAGATGGCGAAATACAGCAGACACAAACCGACGGCCGCCACCCACC
>DAHWFY010000291.1 GCA_027336365.1 Bacillota bacterium
ACAGCCGTTTCCCACACGATAGCCGTGGAGGTGGTGGATTTTCAACAAGCTGGTTTGCTGGTTCTCATGGTTTCATTGTTTGCCGCCTTGCTGACTTTAGCTGCGACATGGTGGCTGAAAATGCCCACAAGCACCACCATTGCTCTGGGCGGGGGGATGGTGGGCGCAACCCTGGCGAGTGGACAAGTCCACCTCATTCATTGGCTGGGTGTGGGAAAATTAGTCACGGGACTGCTGGGCTCTGTGGGGCTGGGATTTGCGGCGGCGTTTATGTTCACTAAGGTTTTGTGGTCCCTCTTAAAACGATTGTCTATGGAAGAAATTGATTTTTTGCAATATGGTCAGTATTTGACCGCTTTTTGGCAAGGTCTCGCCTATGGGGCAAACGATCAAGAAAAAGCCATTGGCCTGATGACGATTTTCTGGATGATGGTTTATCATCAAACACATTACCGTGTTCCCTGGATGGCAGATTTGCTACCCCTATTTTTCTGGGGGTTGGGGCTGATTTTTGGCGGGTTTCGAATTGCCCGCACCGTGGGACAACACGTAGTGCGAATTGGCTCCATGAATGCACTGAGCACCCAGTTGGCGGCAGCCATGACAGTCAGTGTAGCGGCTTTCGGAGGCTTTCCCGTCAGCACTACCCAGACCACCGATGGGTCTTTATTCGGCACCGGGACGGCGCTTAGTCCAATGTCCGTGCACTGGATTGTGGTTCGCAAAATGGTGGGGGTGTGGGTGCTGACCATGCCAGTGGCGATTTTTGTTGGGGGTCTCCTGATGGAAGCGGTGGTCCACCTGAAATAAAGGGCATTTTCGCTGGATAAGGCGATTAAGTTACTGGGTTCTTCCATCCGGGAATCCAACGATGCGGCGGTAGAAGCCAAATCGTACGAAAACAAAATGGAAGGAATTTATAGAAAGGCCATCGCGGGGTTTTCCGAGGAGGATGACTTACACTATGTCATCAAAATTCGCGAGGTGTATCGCCATTTAAGCAACGCGGCACATCACCCTGGAGACACAGCGTTTCTTATGTATATTCTCCTCGCCTGTCGTAACATGAGAAATCCGATTGGCTGGAACGTTTTTTCACTTCTGCATCCCAGTCTTATTGATAACAATTTTTTTCCCTTCGATCTTCACGACTCCTTCTTTTTGCAACGCAGAAAGTGTGCTTGTGACTGTTTCTCTAGTAGAGCCAATCATAGATGCTAATTCTTGGTGATTCCAATCTAAAATAAACTCCACGTTATCAGCGTTACTTTGCCCGATTTCGCAACCTATCTTCGTTAAAATTAATATGAGGCGTTGTTTTACTGTGCTATAGGCAATTTCTTGCATCATACGTTCAGTGTTTTTTAGACGCTTACTTAAATTTTCCAAACGGCTTCTCGCAAACATCGGATAATGTAAAATCAAATTCTCGTATTCATCTCTTGGAATCACGAGACATTCGGAATCTACTATGCTCTGAACATAACCCTCCGTCCTGGTTCCACACAGCAGATCTTCTTCACCGATAAATTCGCCCTCAAATAAGGTTCTGACTGTACATGACTTCCCCTCGGTCGTTAAGCGATAAGCAATAAA
>DAHWFY010000292.1 GCA_027336365.1 Bacillota bacterium
CTCAATTCTAGAAATATGCTTCTTGATATATGTAAGTTCTGAGTATAAGCACTTTTCCCAAACTTTCAGGGAAATCAGTATATAAGCTCAATTACTATATTATATATGAATGGCAGGACTATCTATGCGACAGTAATTGTCGTAACAATTGCAATGGCTAGCATAGTCGTATATGTCCAAAATCCAACGGATTCTCCGAACAGAAACGCATCTGCTTCCGTCATATTGCTTTCTGGCACTGTAATTACTATCAATTCGAGCGATCACGTTATGCAGGGAGGGGCACTTGGAAATTATACTTTCTATGAAATTGAGTACAACTTGAGTCTAAGTAGCTACCGCATCCTCTCTGGGAGCTGGAAGTCAACGGGCTTGTCCTTGGTCTGGATTGAGGGTGATAATGAACTCATTTTGGAATATCCTATTCCACACGAGACGCTTGGGTTTCTCAACCAAACACTGCTTCCGTCCACCTTTGGCAATTACACTTTGGTGGTTGAAGGCTATCCAGGAGACAAGATTTCTATTATGAGTTCTATAGAATTGACGAACTACACGCCTAGTCAAGTTGGTACATTCAGCATTCCAGTAGGCACTGAGATCAGTTCACCTGGGATATATTCGTTCTATCTTGACAGACCTGGCGTTATGGTTGGTTCATTCTACACTGGAAGAGGTGCTTACTCTTATTCACTCTTGAACTCACCCTCCAACAACACCTGGGCCAGCACTTCGGTAACTGACTACAACTCCTCGGCCAAGCCCGCTTTGGTAGAGTTCAGTTTGAGCCAGAGCCCACTAGTTTTCGGTCCCGGAAATTGCGGCATTAGCTTCGGTGGAGGGACATTCTACGTTAATCAAACCATAGAATTCCTTTTCTTTTACAATAACTCAAGTTGAGTGCAAGTGATTACAATGTGCTTAAGCGAATCGGTGCAAGGGCTGGAATTTCCAGGTTCCATGCCCATGCCGCGGGACACTGGTGCGCCACTGCGCTCCTGAGAGGGATTTTCGGGCAGAAACCACTGGACATCCGCATGGTGCGAATCCATCTCGGCCATCGTTCCCTGAGGACGACTCAGAGGTACACCCATATAACTCAGGAGGAGGTGACGAAACAGGTCAGGGACAGGCTTTCCGACTTTTTTCAGGGAGATGAGCCCGTGACAAAAACGGTCAAAATGCATGAATCCTTCACTGCACCACATGGGGCTGCCCGGATTTGGACCGGGGTCACAGACTCCCAAAGCCCGTAGGATGCCAAGCTACCCCACAGCCCCTTAACAGTAGAGTTTAAAAAGGTATTTAAAATTTATATTTATTATTTTGTTTCGGCTGTTTTTTTCGCAGTGGAATGCTCTGGTATGAACTTTGCAATTCTGTGGTTTGATACGTAGGCATAATATATCATCATCAGTACGAGCCATGTACCACCAACGACTGATATTATAAAAGCAAGATATTCCATGGCAGAGTTGGTTGTCACTGCAGGTATATATGCCGCCATATTTGCGTTTCCAAACACATAAGGATACTCCTTCAGCTCAAGGAAAGCCACAGATATTATGGTCAGGATTACAACAAATGGC
>DAHWFY010000293.1 GCA_027336365.1 Bacillota bacterium
TCCGGTGTGAGCAAGAGGACCAAAAAAGCAGTGGAGAAGGGAAGACGTCCCGTGACCAGACGCAATCCCAGTGACACCGCCACCACGGCTGTACTCAGAGTGGCAAACAGTTCCATCAGGAATGCGGACAAAAAGGCCACTCGCAATGTACGCATGGTGGCTGCGCGATAAGCCTCGCTGGCCCGGCCCAGCCACTGCACCTGTGCCCGGCTGCGGCCAAACACCTTCAAAGTGATCAATCCTTCGAGCACATCCAGCAGTTGGGCGGCCAATAAACTGAGTTTTTGCCACTGTTGCTGACTGGTGGTCTCAGCCATTTTCCCCACCAAAATCATAAAAAATACAATGAGGGGTGCGGTGACCACCAGAATGATGGCGGTTAACCAGTCCCGAGTTACAACAAACCCGAGAATGGCCAGGGGCAGCAAGGTGGCAAATGCCATCTGAGGCAGGTACTTGGCCAAATAGGCCTGCAACTGCTCAATGCCCTGGACGGCCGTGTTCACCAACTCCCCCCGCTGTTCTCCCCGTGACCAGGCCGGGCCTAGGCGTAACAACTGGTCTGTCAGTTGACGCCTCAGGTCCGTTTTCACGCGGATGGCAAAGTGGGCGGCGACGGACTGGCCAATCCAAGTGAGTAGCCCTCGAATCAAAATAATCCCCAACAACACCCACAGCCAGGTTTCCACCTGGCTGAGGTTTGCATGTTCTAAAAATACGGCATTGACGACTCTGGCCAGTCCATAAGCCTGTACCATCAGCAGTCCACCACTGACAAGGCCCAGACTGACGGTGAGGATGAGCAACACCCTCACAGGTTGTATCCGCCGAACCAGCCGCATCATGTTTTGATTCGCATTGTTCAATAGTCCAAATGGCCTCCAGGATGGAGCCGCTTCCGGAAGATCCAATAGGTCCAAATTTGGTAAGCCAATACAATCGGTACCAAACTAAAGGCCACAATGGTCATAACGGTCAAGGTATAGTGGCTGGAGGATGCATTATATATCGTCAGACTCCATGCCGGATTGGTAGAACTGACCATGACCCGCGGAAACAGTCCAAGAAAAATGGTTGCGGTCGACAAAACTATGGTAACACTGGTCATGGCAAAAGCCCAACCGTCCCTCTTGACACGAATGAAAAAAGGTACCGAAATGAGTACCAGTCCCGCCAAGACTGGGACAGGGCCTGGATCCACCCCCGTCTTGGTGAACATATCGGTAAAGAAATAACTGAGCAACACGTAAACAAACATCACGATGGTGGCCCACATGCCGACGCTGCGCGCTGTGCGGCGAGCCCTTTCCTGCAGGTCACCCACGGTACGCAAACTCAAGAATAGGGCTCCATGTAGAGCAAACATCAAGACCATGGCCAAGCCGCCTACCACGGTGTAGGGAGACAGAAGTGTGAAAAAGTTACCGGTAAAGTTCATGTGGGCGTCGATGGGGACCCCCTTCATCAGATTCGCCAAGGCCACGCCCCACAATAGAGCTGGCAGAAAACTCCCGGCAAACAACACCCAATCCCAAGTCTTGCGCCATGCGAGTGAGTTCACTTTACTCCGGT
>DAHWFY010000294.1 GCA_027336365.1 Bacillota bacterium
ACGCGATCAACAAAGGGAATGATGAGGTTCACACCGGCGCTCAAAGTCGCCTGATATTTGCCTAAACGTTCCACAATAGCCACTCTTTGCTGGGGAATGATACGTATCCCGCGAAGAATAGTAAATACAACCAGTATAACTAAAACCACTACGACGATGGTACCAATCATTGCTGTCACGCTCCTCGACGAGTCAATTGACCCGAGTGCTTACTTCAAATTCGGCAGTGTTTATCTGCGCACGTTTCGACTCCATTCGGATGAGGAGGCTTGCGGTCCCGGTTCTTCTATTGGTTCTACGGTAAGCACTGTGGCCGTTGCGGTTACTACGCGTATTGTCTGTCCACCGTACAGTGGCTGATGAGCCACGGCGCTCCAGAGTTCACCGTGAATGCGAACGGTCCCCAGTTCCCCTTCTGGAGCCGATGTCACCACAACTCCTGTGAGACCTACCAGAGTGTCGTTCCGGTCAGGAATGGTCTTGTGGCCCCGCCAGCGGCGAGCAAAGGGACGTGTTACAACAAACAGAACCGTACTTAAAGAAGCAAACAATAACAATTGCAGTCCAATATTGTGCACAAACAGCGCAAATACTGTCGTCAATAAAGCACCCACGGCAATCCATAGCAAGACGAATGTGACCGACATGATCTCCAAAATACCGACAGACAGTGCGATAAGAAACCACAGCCACCAAACCAAGCGACCCACCTCCTCCCGATGATTACTCACTTCAACTTGCCTAGCAGCAAAGAATGTCATCTAGGAAAATCCAGCAATTACTCCTTCACGGTGCAGTAACCACCCATCCGTTGTACAAACCTCATGGCGACAGGAGTCTCCTCTCTTGCTCTCCCCAAGAGGGTTACCAAAGACACTATAATTTCATTCGTGAAAGCATCGAAAACACCATCTCCACAGGATTACAAACCGTATTTAAGAAAGATTCGTGTTTCTACGTTAAACTCCTTGTGATAATTGGCAATGGATGCCGACAAATCTCAGTTTTCCCGGTATTCATGTTCTGTTTTCAGTCAAACTAAAGTTAACCAAGATTTCCCCCACTGGTTCCTGTCGGGTATTGTAAATAATGGGTTGCCAAAAATCTTTGAGTTGATCCATTTCCTTAGCATGGAGCAGGTGAAGCTGACGGAGGGTTTCCATGACTACCGGAGGAACCGCACGTCCGTTACCATCCATAACTTTAATGGCTAAACCCAAACGGTTTTCCGTATCCGCCACCAAGGCGAAACCCTCAGCCCCACTCTTGATCAACAAACGCCCTTGCGTGACACGCATCAATTGGGTGTCAAATCGCCCGGTTCCCGCCACGAGTTCAGGGTACCGACGCATGGCTGCAGAGATCTGAACCATTGCTTGTGCATGAGGATCATCTCCAGGCTCTGCAAATTTTGCAATGGTTAATGCCCAGTTTTTCATCGGTAGAGCGAAGGTTGGCACTCCACAACCATCAGTGGCCAACTGAATCTTCTCCTCTGGAACCTCTGCCAGCTCTGCTAGAGTGGAGAGAATGCGCCGTTG
>DAHWFY010000295.1 GCA_027336365.1 Bacillota bacterium
CCGCTCAATCCCAGACCTTTGCTAAGTATGGGAAACAAGAACACCCCTATGAAGGCGCCAATTTTCGCAACGCCAGCAGAAATTCCGTGCGCCGTCGTACGCATACTCACAGGATACAATTCTGCAGACAGAATAAATGTGGTGGTGTTGGGTCCGAATTCTGCAAAAAAGTAGCTTAAACCATATAAGACCAAGAAGGGAATAAGCACGGAAGTGAGGTCAGGGATAATCCCCATGGCTAGAAACGATAAGCCCATCACAATAAATCCCAACAATTGCACTCTACGATGGCCTAACTTGTCCACTTTGGCAACTGCCAAGGCGTAGCCTGGAACCGCAGCAATGGCAAAGATGATGAGTGCCCACGCCTCGCTTTGAATCAGACTGGTATGAGGAGCAATCATCTTCATGATGAGCGGGGTAGAGATGGAGTTTCCATAATAGGCGTAGTCAAACAAAAACCAAGTTCCAGCGGTTCCAATCAAGGTCAACAGTGTGCGCCGGTCATGAATGAACTGACCAAAAGTAAGACGAGAGCCCACACCTTGTGAATCTATGTCCACTGCTTGGACTTGACCTTGAGTGTAATCCCGCAACTGTTGTGCAGCCATCCCTTGTCTCCCTAAAACCTGGGCCTGAAAACGCGGTGATTCGGGCATCTTACGGCGAGCATAAATAACACTCATGGCCGGAAGAGCCCCGAGTCCCAACATGATGCGCCAAGCCAAATCGTGATTAATGCCACTTGCCAACAGGGTAATGGCAACCATGGGACCAGCAATGAGGCCCAGTGCCTGCATGGAGAAAACCATCCCCACCAATTTTCCCCTATCTTTTACATTTGCATATTCACTCATGATCACTGCACTGATGGGATAGTCTCCGCCAATGCCTAGGCCAAGCAAGAAGCGAAACGCAATCAACCAGTAGATACTTGGAGATAATGCAGTTAAGATGGCACCCACAGACATGATGGTAGCCACCAGTCCATACAATTTCTTTCGACCGAGAACATCCGCCAGTCGACCAAACACAAGAGCACCAATAAAATTAGCGAATAATGTCGTTGCTCCCACCAGTCCAACCATCGTACTGCTTAAGTGCCATTCTTCCTTCACAAGAACTAAAGCCGCGCCGATAATGAACAAGTCGTAAGCATCCGTGAAAAATCCCAGACCAGAAATCAGCACAGCCCGCAAGTGAAATAACCCCAACGGTGCATCGTCAAGTGCTTTGGCAACAGTGTTGTTTTCAGACATGGAGGAATCCGCAACACCAGCAAGAGTCGGCATCGCGAATGCGCACCTTCTTTCTGGGCGTCCAAATTGTAAATCCCATTTCTACCCATCGCAGTAAATACCATTACACCAATTTACGCTCTCTGTTGCTGCCGCTATCAGCAGCATGAGAGTCTCCCCACTCCTAAGCCGCAATCATCATAACAAGGAATTGTTAAGCTGGTG
>DAHWFY010000296.1 GCA_027336365.1 Bacillota bacterium
ACTCGCCTGCCTTATATCCATGTCAAGGTTGGAACACCCTTGGCTGGAGTGCGCCCAATCCCTCTTGTGATTGAAAAGGACAAAGTGGCTCAAGTGGTGCGGTTGGCAGACAAGGCTCACGCGGAGTATAGAGTGGTGGGCGTTTTGCCATATGTCCTTCGCCGAGCTCATTTGGTCACCACTGGCAGTGAGATCCAAAGTGGACGGATTGTCGACAAATCAGGTCCCATCCTAACTCGCAAACTGGCCGAGTACGGAGTGACGGTGACAAGTCAGGTATTCCCAGGAGATGACGAGGACCAAATTGTGGCCGCCATCGCAGACGCCAGCCACCAAGGGGCAGACTTGGTGTTGGTGACGGGTGGCATGTCGGTGGATCCGGATGATCGCTCTCCGGCTGCCATCCGCCGGGCTGCAGACCAAGTGATCACCTATGGTACGCCAGTGCTGCCCGGTTCCATGCTGATGCTGGCATACCAGGGTAAAATAACCATTTTTGGCCTGCCTGGCGCGGTGATCTATGACAGACGGACCTCCTTTGATGTCCTCTTGCCGCGGGTGCTCGCGGGGTTACCCGTAACACGGGAAGATATTTCTCAGCTTGGCGTGGGTGGATGGCTTAATGCTTGAAGACTTGCGCCAGAGAGGATTCTCTTGTCGGGTAAGTACACCCGGTGTATCATGAAAGTAACCTTATGAAACTGTGTGACTAGACCCTCATGCCGCTGATAGCGGCACCAGTAAGGAATGTAAATCCACGCAACTGTATTGATTGGACTAGTTCAATACGAAAAATCTTGTGCAGAGAAATGGAGTGCGAATTCATGGGGCTAGGGAATATCGGTTGGTCTGGTGTCCTGCTCGTTTTGATCGCCCTGTTGCTCGTTTTTGGGCCCAGCAAACTCCCTGAAATCGGAAAAGCCTTTGGCAAATCTCTGAAAGAATTCCGCAATGCCACTCAAGGCGCGGTAGACGAGGTTAATAAGGAACGTTACGAGGGAGAGGTAAATGCCAACCAGGCCGTTGGCGCCAAGACCACGGGTCCAGCCATTGAGTGGCAGGCGGATTCGGAGCCGTCCGCTGCCGCGCAATCGGAGCAGACGGTCCATCGTTGATAGGTTGCTTTGCGTGCACACACTGAGTGCCGTGTCTTAAAGAGGTTGTCTGAAAGATTCTTCAACCGTGTTGCATTTTTGCGGGTGACTCGTTAATATAGGGGGTGGGTTGGCACTCACGAGAGTAGAGTGCTAATAAATCTCCCCTAGCAGAACAAGGGATAAGGAGGGCTTCACATGGTCAAACCCCTCGCGGACCGAGTGGTTGTACGTCCGTTAGACCGGGAAGACAAGACATCCAGTGGGATTTATTTGCCAGACACCGCCAAGGAAAAACCACAAGAAGGCGAGATTATTGC
>DAHWFY010000297.1 GCA_027336365.1 Bacillota bacterium
CTGGGGTGGGCGATGACTGGCGCGGTGGCACAAGTCGTGGTATTTTCCGCTTTGTGTCTATCCCTGGGGCTGACTTCCCTGTTTCATTGACAGAAGATATGCGAAACTGCGAGGTGAAGAACGCATGAAAAAAACTGTGATGAGGCACTGGTACCTGCTCAGTGGCATCACCGAGACGACAGGAAACGGGCCAACGGTGGGGTCTGCAATTCATTTTGTAGTGGAATCCGCCTCTGCCAAGGATGTACTGAAGCATTATGGTGGCACCCGTACCTTCCATTTTCCGGACGGCCAAAGCCTGCGCATTCACTTCCCGGAAAAAGTTGGCGAGGTCGTTCCGCTGACCAAGACACGCAAATGGGAATGGAACAGAGAGCAAGGTGAAGAAATTCCCGCCACCTTTGTCATTCCTGTCACTCGCTATGTCTGCACCTGCGGGCGTGTCCATGAGTCAGAATACCCATATCCATTCGTGTGGTGCGCCTGTGGCAACAAGGCCTACCCGGAACACCCCATTGATGTCCCCATAGCCCCACTGCATCGGCACCACAGTCGGCAAGGCGCCCATGATGTCCATGGCAATCCTGATCTCCACAGGCAAGATTTTTGATAAAACTACCTCTGTTTGTGCGATTGGATACGCTCAATTGGAGGGCATTCCGAGTTTATATGTGGATGACGTCATTGGCCTGAGACATTTTCGATGTCATCTGTAATGCGGAAGCGTTCAATTCATACATTCGCTGAGCTCGCAACATGTCCACCATCTGCGTGGTGGCATTCACGTTACTCATCGCCAGCATCCCTTGATGCACGCGAATGCCCGTGTTTCCTGCTAATCCGGTCTGGTTGGCGAGAGTCACCCTGCCGCCCGGTAACACACTGTACAGGTTATTTCCTACTGAGGCAAGTTTCTCGCCAGGTAGATTAATGGTCACCACGGCCAGAGTTTGACCGCTGGATTTGCCGGAAAAACTCACTTGACCCGTTGGACCTACGGTAAAGCCTGAGGTATTGTTGTGAGGAGCCAGAATGGGCTGGCCCTGGGTATCCAACACTGGCAATCCGCTGGGCGTAGCCAACTCAAACTGACCACTGGCCGTGCGACTCCAAATAAAGTTGCCCGCCTTTGTAAGCAGATGCGTAGGACCCACGCCCACCTGGAAAAATCCATCTCCCTCAATGGCCAAGTTCATGGCATTCCCCGTAGTTTGCAGAGGCATCTGGCTGAAGTCCTGACTCCCTGCGCTGGGCACCGTGCCATATCCCCCCCACCATCCTGGTGGAGTCACCCGTGCGGCTACCTCGGGCGCCGTTGCGCCTGGCATGAGCGCCTGGGTATAAGCGTCGGCAAA
>DAHWFY010000298.1 GCA_027336365.1 Bacillota bacterium
TTGAAAAATATCCTATAAAAGTAGCGTGTATTTCAAGGTTTATTAAAAAAAACGAAGAAAAAGGGATAATTAAAGAGATTAAAGACGGGGGCATAGACGTAATAATAGGGACGCATAAACTGTTATCCGAAAAGATAGCATACAATGATATAGGCCTTTTGATTATAGACGAAGAGCAAAAATTCGGCGCGCTCCAAAAGGAAAAAATAAAAAAAATAAGATACTCCATAGACGTGCTCGCCATGAGCGCAACCCCTATACCGAGGACGCTGTATCTTTCAATGTCGGGAATAAGAGATTTAAGTATTATAAGCACCCCGCCATCACCACATAAGCTCCAACGGCCATGGCTCCTTCTAGCCAGTTTGACTCACCGTCCATCATGAGCATCACAACCAACAGTACAGCGGCCCCCATACTGGCTAGTTCCGGCCAGGAGAACAGCAAGGGCATGGGATGGCCTACCAATAAACTGGTGGCAAATAGAATGGGTGCCACAAACATGGCAACCTGAAGGCTACTGCCTACTGCGATTTCCAAGGACAATTCCATGTGGTTTCGCCAGGCCATCCAAACGGCTGAGGCATGTTCTGCAGCATTCCCCACAATTGCAATGACGATGACACCCAGAAATACCTCACTCCAGCCCAAAGTGTGACCAAACTGCTTCACACTATCCACCAGCCATTCACTCTCAATACCCACCAACACGGTGGCCACGGACAATCGAATCACTGCTGGCCAGGGAATTGTACGGATGCGTCTCAAATTTCTGTCTGTATAAGTTGAAGAGTTTTCTCTTATTTGTGTGGTAACCAATTGACGATGAGTAAATAACGCAAAATACAGCCCGGCGATATATAGAATGAAGGAAACGACGGCAGCAACTGTAGACAAACTTGACTGTATTCCCGACTTGCCCACAACGAAAAATTTGGGTAAGATGAACGCTATAAATACACTCATCATAAGTAATGCTCCGTTATTGCGAGCAGCCCGTACGTTGAACGTCTGAATCGGATGGCGTATTCCGCCCACAAAAAAACTGGCTCCCAGGACAAACAGCAGATTCCCCAAGATGGAACCCGTAATGGACGCTTTGACCAAAGTGGTTAACCCACTTTGCAAAGCAAGAATGCCAATGATAAGTTCCACGGCATTGCCGAATGTTGCCGAAATCAAGCCCCCAATCCGAGGACCTGCATGGTCCGCGATGTCTTCGGTAGCCTTCCCTATCACACCTGCCAAAGGAAGGATGGCCAAACAACTGGAAACAAAAACCCACACCATCGACTGATGAGAAAACTCAGCGATGGCGCTCAACAAAGTCAATGTGGC
>DAHWFY010000299.1 GCA_027336365.1 Bacillota bacterium
TCGAACCTGTGGCCCCCACCGTGTCAAGGTGGTGCTCTCCCTCTGAGCTACAGCCGCCTGTGTTGAACAGTGGTTATCTTAGCACGAGCCGCCTTGAAAAGTCAACGCACCCGGCATGTTAGCGAAGTGCTTTGACAAAGCTCCAGAACCGTCTTGTCATACTCTATGCCATCCCCCATGGAAACGGATGGGCGTTTGCATCATAACATTACTTGCGATGTAACACATGGTCCACCCCAGCGAAACATGATACAATAGGATTACTATTATGATTAGTGAATTTTTTGCGAACAATATGAATGAAAAAATTAAGGAGGGAATCGCCGTGGAAAAAGTTCAACAGACTTTATCGTCGTCCCTGCGTCCTCCAGACTCTCGCAACACTCAATGGCCCCGTCTCCGCAGCCTATTCTTTTGGCCTTTCATCGGTTTGCTCAGTTTTGCCTCATTGACCGGTTGCGGCACCGCCACTTCTAGCAGTTACTCAACCGGGTCTGCCGCGTCCGCCAACGTCGGAACATCCAGCCTCGGAGTGAATGGCGCCACCACTTCCGGAACAGACACAACCCAGGCCGTGTCTGTGAAAACGGATACAAACAACACGTTGAGCGTAGTGGACAACAAGACACTCGGCCCCATCCTCGTCGACAACAAAGGCATGGTAGTATACCTATTTACCAAAGACAGCCAAAACAAGAGTACAGTGACAGGATTAAACGCGGCCATTTGGCCGCCATTATTGGTACCTCCCGGCAATCATCTCACACCTGGACGTGGCGTGACGGGCAAACTCAGCACCCTGACACGGGCCAATGGTAAACGCCAAGTGACGTACAATGGCATTCCACTTTACGTCTACTCAGGAGATCTGTCTCCCGGTCAGACGAATGGCGAGGGCATTCTCCACGAGTGGTACGTCGTGCACCCAAACAGCACAGCGGCTCTCCTGTCTGCATCTGCATCCATTGCAACCACGAGGTCTGCTTCAAGCAATTCAAACTCCGCTGGGTCAGGAAACAGTTCCGGCAGCGGGTGGTGAAGAGTCAGAGGCAGTCGGGCGATATTCCAGACACTAGGTCGATTTCAGCAAACGAACTTAACCCCGCACTGCTTCAGTCTCTTTTGATGGTGGGGTGGCACATGGGGCCGCCAGGGTCGCACGGCGGAGGAGGAGCCGACGGCCACGGACTTTTTTACAATTTGCACAAGATTGCTCTGCCCTCCGCCGTTTAAAGAACCATACCGGCATCCACAGGGACCACGGTCCCCGTCATGGAGTCACTGCGCAAAAAAGTCAGCACT
>DAHWFY010000029.1 GCA_027336365.1 Bacillota bacterium
TCCGGTTCATCGTCATACAAAGCTTGCATGGCTTCCGTTGCATTGCAGGCTTCCGTCGTTTTGAACCCTTCCATGCTCAAATTGACCGTTAACAGGCGTCGATAACGCTCTTCATCATCCACAACCAGGATACGAACTCTCGCCCTTGTCTCCATGCCCCTCACCATCCCACGGACTCCTGGTTGGGGATTGCAAACCCAATCTTGAAACCAGGAGACAAATTTTCTGCCCGGATTGTTCCACCATGAGCCTCCACGATGCTCTTTGCAATACTTAATCCCAATCCCGAACCCCGCCGGGAAGAGTTTGCATGTAAAGTGCTGCGATAAAACCGATCAAAGATTTTTTCTAATTCATTCACCTGGACCCCTTCACCCTCATCCATTACCTCAAGTCGAAGCTCCATACTCTCATACGTCACGGACAAGTGAATCATGCCCTCCGAGTATTTTAGCGCGTTATCCGCCAAGTTTGTGACGACTTCCAACATACGGTCTGGATCCCCCACAAATGATATGTCTCGCTGAATGTGGACTGTCAATTGAAAACGATCTCTGGGAAGCAAACGTTGCCTCAGTCGTGCAATCCACTGCTGTAAAGAAAAACGAATTTTGGCGACTTGGTTTCCAGTTGCCTCCAATAAAGACATTTGTAACAATTGATGAATTTCAGATTCAAGTTGAAAACTCTCCTCCGCAATAATTCTCGCATACTCCTCTATGGAACTGTGGTCCAATTGCTGGACTCCCCGCACAATGGTTTCTGCATAACCCCGGATGAGTCCCAGCGGTGTGCGCAACTCGTGGGAAACGTTGGCAAGTAACTCTGACCTGATGCGGGCTAATTCCTGATATTTCTCCAATTCAACTGAGTTGACCTCCGCTTGCTCATACGCCATCAGTGCCCCCATTTCCCTGGACAAAATGACCAATAAATCGTCAAGATGTTGCTGCCAATTGGGTTCACGTCCCTGAAGAATCAATACACCCAACGTCTCCTCGGCGTACTGGACGGGAAAAATCCCAACTCGCGGAATCGCAACGCCGGGTAACACACTGCCGTTCTCTGCGCCGTTCCCACTGTACCAAGGTTCCCCATAGCGTAGCACTCGAGAAATTCCGCTGGACGGCAGTGTCAACAAAGCCTGGGGAATTGGCAGGTGTTCCGCAATTCTGGACAATCCACTGATGCCGAAGGACTCGAATCGAAATTCTTCCCCAGAAGATACCCGGCGCAGGACTTGAGCAGATTCAACCGGAGTGTACTTGGTGATTTGATGCAACATATGTTCAATAAAGCGTTGCACACTTCCGGGACGAACGGTCGCTACAGTCCAACCACTGGAAATCGTCAACAGCTTATCCCGCAAAGTTTGTTGCTCTGCGCCCAGTCTCGACAGGCGTCGTTCTTCCACCCAATACACAACCACAATCAAAAACACCGCAAAAAATAGCAACATTTGTAGTACGGGATTCTCCGGCAAGTGTGCTCCCCTCTGCAGTTGAGAAATTGCCTTGCCCTCCAAGGAGGTTATCGTGATGTGCGTCTGTGTTTGTTTGTGTGTCTGATCAAGCAAGTTTTGCGCCTCGTAAACGAGTTGGGCGCTCAATCTATCTTGGTGTCTTGCTCGTTGTAACCTGGCCTCTTGCAAGTACGTCAGAGCAAGTTGTGCACGATTACGAGTGCGAGATAACATGAGAAATCGCATCCATGTTGTCACCAGTCCAACACAAATTAAGATTAACATCAACCATAAAAACACATATCGTCCTCTCTGTTGCCAGGATGCCCCCGCTCTTTGCACCCCACCCTTCCCCGTGAACCCTGTGGTTTTCTTCATATTTCCATCCGCGTTCGGCATACCTGTCTCACTCCCCCTGCACTGAAACACTGAACCGTCGGTCCCGTCACAACCCGAATTTTGTTTTATCAGCATTGTACTATAGCCAACCGCATCCCAGAGTGTTGGGTATTTGGGAACATGACAGACTGCAGAAATACCGGAAACCCTCTAGGCGCGGAGCAATAGCAGTATGCGTTCACTGAGTGTATAATTCCTGGTATACTGAGCATGTCATCCCGCCAAAGAAATCCAAAATGCGATTTTCAGCTTCATCAAACAAGTATCATTGCCATCGCCTATGGCTAAGGGCTTCTCATCATAGGTGGCCTCATCAATAGGTGGCCTCATCATAGGTGGCCTCATCAATAGGTGGATAGTGCTGGTATGAGAAATTGAAAGCATCGTGTCCGCAACGGATTGGAGACCGTCGATGACTCCGTTTGTTGCAATTTCATCATCCCCTTTTGTGCATGGCTCTTCTGCGAATGGACGTTCACCAGACTTGCAGGGTTCATTACACTCAGATGTTGCTCAATTCCAAACCGAGTTCATGACCCTATGTTGGCCTCGCCATTAAAATCTGAATTCAATTGAATTCACTGATGATGTTAGCCGCTCGTGTCTTGAACGTCATCGTACATACAAGATAAAATGTTCAGATTTTCATCACGCATGTCATACACCCTGACGAATTTCTGCCAAAGGGGCGGCATCCACTCATGACCATGACACCTTCTTCAGTCCAAGTCGAGGATATTTTAAAAAGTCCTGTGTTCGCCGGGGCAAAAATTGTGGCTGGCAGAGCGGGACTTGTGCAGCCCGTACGGTGGGTTCACATTCTGGAAGTATCTCAAGTAAACGGCATGTTGCGGGGTGGCGAGTTCGTCCTTACCACAGGAATAGGATTTGGTAACAGAGAAGAAGGGTTCTTGTCTTACGTAAAGCAACTGATAGAAGGTGGTGCCGTAGGACTATGCATCGAACTGGGGACCTTTGTCACTGAAATCCCTCATTCCGTGGTTAAACTTGCAAATCTCCATAATTTCCCGTTGGTAGTTTTCTCGTTTCAAGTGCACTTTGTCGACATCACCCAGGAAATCCATACCTTACTTCTTGGACAAAACTCAGTCCAGTCGAAACAAGCCTCACCATTCTTGCTCAACCGTGCAGAAGAACAGTATTGGGTCACCACACTCACCCTATTGAAGGGTCAAGAAAGGTCACAAGATGGACAGGAACCATCCTTACCAGAAGTTTTCCTACAACAGGCGGTTTATCGAGTTCTCATCCTCGACTTGTCATATCACTTATCTCCATCAGGGCAAGAATCACGAGATACCATCGCTATGGAAAACCTCGTACAAGTCGTGCAGCTCCACTGTGATAAACAGGACATTCACTCCTTCGCTGCAATTCGACACAAACGGGTCATCCTCTTGATGCAGTCCACGTCGACAAAGGGCAATTCCTTAAAAAATAGCATCTCAATCGTAGTTCGCCAGACGATGCACAGCCTGCAGACACAGGGTTGGATGCTCAATTCACTTGCCATTGGCATTGGATCAGAAGTGCAAGACCCAAGTCGTATTTTCGAAAGCTATGAAGATGCCATCGTAGCGCTCATCGCCGCCCAACAATCTCCTGCCACCAGCCCACTGTTCATTGAGGACGCTGGCATTTACCGCTGGCTGGTTCCAAGATTGCGTTGTAACTCCGAACGAATGACCCACCCTGACGTGCAGCAGTTGGTCACCTATGATAAAAACCACGGGGGTCAACTGGTGGAAACCTTGAAAACCTATTTGGACCTGGATAGAAACAAGCAGAGAACCGCCGACAAGTTGTTTATCCACAGACAGACTTTGTACCACCGACTGCAACAAATTCAAGATATCTTCCAAATGAATTTGGATGATCCCGCACAGCGACTCGCGTTACATCTGTCCGTTTATCTGCATCTCCTTCAACAAGAATTTGACTCTGCCCAGAGTGACTCGAGGCGCAAGACTTCGCTGACAGCCGAGCAAAGTTAAAATCTTCCCAGGTACGCGACTCCTCAAAGGGTCCCAGCAGACTCGTTGGGACCCAGTTGCTTGCCACATGTCGCTGAAATCCTCAGGACTCCGCCATTACCTTGTGGACTCGCTCTAAGGCCCAGTCAATTTCAGCTCGTGTAATCACTAACGGAGGAGCAAAACGAATGGTATTCTCATGGGTTTCCTTGCACAATACGCCCTCTGCCATGAGCTTCTCGCAATACGGACGAGCCTTGGTGTTTAGTTCCAGGCCAATAAACAAACCGCGTCCCCGTGCTTCTTTAATGGCTGGGCTACGCAGGTTTTGCAATTTTTCTAGGAAATAAGACCCCAGTTCGGCGGACCTATCCGCCAGATGTTCCTCTTCAATCACATCCAGTGCCGCCACCGCCACAGCAGCAGCCAGTGGATTTCCACCGAAGGTTGACCCGTGTGACCCAGGTTCAAAAAGTCCAAGAATATCGGCGTTGGCCGCAACGGCAGAAACGGGAAGAACGCCACCCCCGAGTGCTTTGCCAAGAACAAACACATCTGGTACAACGTCTTCCCACTGACAGGCAAACATTTTACCCGTGCGACCAAGGCCCGTTTGTATCTCATCCGCAACCAGCAAAACCCTATTTTCCTTGCACAGCGCGGCCGCCCGATGCAAATACCCTTTCGGCGGAATGATAATTCCCGCCTCACCTTGAATGGGTTCTACCAAGAAAGCCGCAGTGTTAGGTGTGATAGCCTGTTTGAGGGCCTCCAAATCCCCATAAGGTACCATCCGAAATCCTGGTGTTAACGGCCCAAATTCTCGCTGATACTCAGGGTCCGAGGAAAAAGAAATAATGGTTGTTGTGCGACCATGAAAATTTCCCGAACACACAATGATTTCTGCCTGATTGTCCGGAATTCCCTTCAGCGAGTAACCCCAACGACGAATCGCCTTAATCGCCGTTTCCACCGCCTCAGCCCCTGTGTTCATCGGGAGAATCATGTCTTTCCCAGTGATTGTTGCAAGTTTCGCGTATAACCTTCCCAGTTGATCATTGTAAAAAGCTCGGGATGTAAGGGTGATTTTGTCCGCTTGCGTCTTCAGCGCGGCAATCACCTTGGGATGACGGTGACCTTGGTTAAGTGCCGAGTAGGAACTGAGCATATCCAAATACCTTTTGCCCGTGTCGTCTTCCACCCAGACTCCAGCGCCTTGACTGAGTACGACGGGCAGTGGAGAATAATTTTTTGCGCCGTACTTTGCTTCAAGTTGCATGGCATCTCCTGACATGTTTAAAACCCCTCTCGTGAACGACTCAATACCTCCTGCAGCCAGCGAGACATTGCCTGCCACCGCAGCAATCGCTCCTGAATGCCATTTCTATCACCGAGTGTGCCCAAAAAAGACTCACCCGCCCCATCCATTAGCGCGGCAGCCATGCCTTCCAACAGGTCAGCCGCCTGTCTGCGTAGGCGTGCCAAGGTGTATTCCACCACCTGGTCACACCGACGCCCCAACTCTGTAAGCAAAACGGGCAGCATGTCTTGCTCCACCGCCTGTTGCATCGCTTGTTGACCGCCCCCCTCAAAAAAGGTCTGGGCGTTTCTGAACAGGCGAACGTGAGCCAGAATGGGCCCGGTAGGAAGGTCTGCCTGACCGGAAACAGCCAATCTTGTCACATCCATCTCGTCCACAAATGTTTCTCGTGTAAGATCCCTAGCGGCGCTGTCCCCCATGTTCGGGTGGCTCATGACCGCTCCTACCTCCTGCACCCCCACAGCCAAACTCGGATTCTGGTGCAACAATGCGTGCACCTCGCCCAAGCGCCCCACCCACTGCTGACGCAACTGGGTAAGCTCCTCTGCCGTGGCCTTGTCCACTCGCAGAGCAAAAGTCCGCACCTCTCGGTCCACCTGTCGACTCAGTGTAGCAGCCAACTCGTTGGCCGCCTCCTGCAAATCCTGCCGAGCGGTAATGGAATGAAGGAAACGGCCAGGTTGAAAACTTTCTCGAAATAACCCCGGCAGGTTCATGCGCAACCGTTCCCCAGCATGAAAGACCAACTCTTCCCAGTTCTCCCGCAAAGTGTGTTCCACTTGAGATTTTCCAGCAACCAAATGCTGACGTGCAGTATCAGCCGTCTCGGCCAAAAGCCGTCGTACCCGTGCTTGTTCTTCTTGCTCTGCCACACTGGCCAAGGCTTGGATCTGCAAATGCTGGACCCACGTGACAGATTCGGCCGCCAACTCCGTCAATAACCGGCGAGTGGTCTGTTCATGTAAGGTGTGACGCTGCGTTCGCAGCCAAGCTGTCAGTTCTTCCCGCAACTGAGGCACCCCAGACTGCTGTGCCAAATCCGCGACAGCAGGCAAGGGCTGCGCGGAGGACAGCCCCAAACGCAGGCGTATCAAGTCCATAAAATGCCTATTTTCCGGTCGAAGTTGCATTTGAGCAGCCGCCAATGCCAGTTGACTGGACACCTCATACACACGGGATTGGCCCAAGCCCAAGTCGTCTAACTCCTTCTGTACCCGATCCCGTACGGTCTGCCGTTCCTCTGCACTTACAGCCAAGTCCACGGCATTGAGAACAACAAACAGTTTGTCCGTCCCAGCAATGTTTTGAATGTCGGCCAATTGATTGAGAAAATCCTTGTCTGCCCGGGAAAAGGCGTGAGTGAAATAAAGCACGAAAATGACGGCGTCCGCACGGTGGACATGCTCAAAGGCCAATTCTGTATGGCGACGATGAATAGAGTCCACGCCGGGGGTGTCCACTAGGTTCAACCCGTCCGCCAGCCACGCGTTGGAGGTGCGAATGTCCACCTGGTCCACATAACAGGCCAGATTCTCATTCACCGTCATTTGCGCCAGTTCTTCTCCCGTCACCGACCAAGTCTGACCGAGGCGGGTACTCATTGTGAGCCAACCCGCCGCTGCAGATTGCAAGAAGGACACCTGGGGCCGCAGATAGGTTGGAAAATCCACAGGTCGCAAGGTCCCGGCCAAAGCCAGGACGTCCGCCAAGGGTCCCGTTGGACGACGCAAGCGTCCCAGGGCCTGGAAAACGTCCTCTGCCATGGCCTTCACTTGCTTTGTCCTCACCAGCGCACCTGCGGACTCTCCGTCGCGGACACCCAGAACGCGAGTGACGGTCGCGGTGGTGGGATGAGGTGAAACTTCAAGCAAGGGCTCTCCTAACAAGGCGTTGATGAGGGACGATTTACCTGCGGAAAAGGCGCCAAATACTGCTACCCAACGCTCATCAGCCGACAGCCGGAGACGCAGCGACGTCACTTCCCTCCGCCATGCCTCGGCCTCGACAAGGTCCGTCAGGCGCCGTTCTGCCTCTTCCAGCCATACCAAGGACTGACTTCTTTCGCCTGTCTGGAAGCTACTCATCCGCCAGTTCACCCTCCAGTCGCATCAAGGTCTGCGCCGACTTCTGTGCCACGGTCATCCATCCCTGCAAAGCGTTCAACTCACGCTCTAAATGATTCAACTCCTGCACCTGGGGCGCGATGGTCTGATCCTTCAGGAGCTGACGCCACTGCCAGGCTGCATCCCAGAAAAGGTCTATTTTACCTTGCACCTGTGCCTTGACTTGGGCCACCACGTCTTTCACGAACTGATGAGAATAAGCGTCAGACAGTAAGGACCCTTCTTTGACCGCGTGTGCCAGGTTATTTCCATCTAACTTTATTTCAATGGCGTCGACAAGGCGACTCAATTCGACGCTCTCTCCACCGTCCTGCGCCACCTGCCGTATCCAAGCCCGCAGGTCATTGGCGAGAGGCTGGGTGAGAAACTTTTCCGCTCTATTTTGCAGATCTACAAGGAACTCATCCCGCCTGCGAGTCATCTCCCGCTCCGTCTTGGCCCGCGTCGCAAAACGGGACACTCTAAAGCCTTGGCGCAAACTTTCAATGTATCGTCTGCCCCGTTCCGCCGTCTCATAGGGAACGATTTGCGCCAATTCCACCTTACGCACAAACTCCGCCCTCGTCCGTTCCATTTCCTCAGCTAATGCGGATTGTTCCTCTGTTCGCTGAGCCATCAGGACCTGTTGCCGAGCATGGCGATCCGTCCACAAGGCCATGGCTTCAGCAGAACTGAAGGGAACGAAACCGAGGGTCTCCATCAAAGTCATCTCTGTTTCTTCCAAGGCATCGGCAAATTGATGATGGACAAAATCTTGTAACACATTGCGAACATTGCGAATCAACGTGGCCTTGGTCAGAGACTCGGCACGTGGGACAAGGTCTTGTAGCCATTGGGTCAGCATGGGCAGGTCATTGACTGGAACTGCCGTCGATGCGTCTCCAAGTCGAGAAGTGGTGTAAAACACGCGTTCCCGCTGAATGTCCCAGTCAAAGAGAGTCTGTTCCAACCGCTGACGAAAGGTATCCAAAGACACCTCTGCCTCGTAGTGTTTATCTATTTGATGGACCACCCAGACCAAGGGTTGTCCTTGGACGCTAAGGTCGTGGGCAAACTGTAAAATTTCCTCAGATTCCACGTGAGCATAATCAGAAACCAGAACCACCGCATCGGCCATGGCCAGAGCGGATTGTGTGGCCTGATGGTCACCAACATAGGTGGAGTCAATTCCCGGCGTGTCCAACAACACCGCCTGCCCATCGGTGCCCGGCAGTACCCATCGCGTCACCTCCGCAGTAGTAGGAATGGCCCCTGTGGCCAGATCTGCCTCGCACAGACGATTGATCAAACTGGACTTGCCCGCCGAAAAAAGACCGACAAAGGCCACATAAACGCAACTCTCCTCATCCTTCATCCGATTCTGCAATTCCTTCATACGGCTGACCGATTCCTCATCGCCCAGTTCTGCAGCGGTTCGAAGTGCAGTCGCCACGCCTACAGACAGGCGAGACCGTGAAGAGGTGGCTTTCAAACTCATATCCAAGGCGACTCCTTCTGATACTTCGGGGTTTTGTGTTGACAACCTCTACGTTATCACACGCCTGTAACCGTGTCATGGAGAGTACCCATCATAGATCTTCCTGCAACCTGAACATCCTGCTGAACAGAGCAGTCTTTTCAGTGTGGAGGGACTATCCGTGTATCTACATATTTGTTTATCCGTTTCTCCGTGCACTCAAAGATAAATAGATCTTCATGCCGCTGTTAGCGGCACCAGCAAGGAAGGTAAATCCACATCATTGTATTTACTGAGATAGGAGAGTCGTAACCATGACGCAACTGAGCTTTGCCAGTCTAAACTCGGGACCCACTTCTGACTCGCAAGCTGTACTGGGGATGGCCCACACGCGAGTGGGCCGCTGGAGCCTGTACGGTTTGGCCACGTTTCCTGTGGTAGACTATGCCTTACGCTACCATGGAGACCCCATTGGATCCGTCTGGAGCAAGTTGGTTTTGCTCGCCATGGTGGGACTGGCTGTTTCTCGCTACTTAGGTGGAGTGCGTCCCCGTTGGTTTGCCTGGAACCGATTCGCTGTGGCCTACATTGTCTTTTGTCTGGGTTTATTATTTGCAGGGTTGGCCAGTCCCCTCATTTCTGTGGAAGGATTTCGCATGGATGTATACGACATTCTATTTGTGTTTCTTATTCCTTTCATAGTTCAACCTAGTGATGTGGAGAAGTTGCTGCACATTGGAGCAAGTCTCGCCATTTTAATTGCCATCGATGGTGTGTTTCAGTATGTCATGAAGGTGCCCATCCCCGCTTCGTGGACCAGCAGTGCGGGTGTGGTGCACACACGGGTGTTTTCAGTGCTGGTGAGTTCTAACGAAATGGGCGCGTACATGGCCCTGATGACACCCATTATTACCGGGTTGGCTTATTACACCAAAGACCGCTGGCTACGTTGGCTATACTCCGGCGGTACTCTCGTTTGCTTGCTGGCGCTGCTGCTCACTTTCACCAGGGGAGCCCTGTTTGCCCTGATATTATCCCTGCTGCTGGTTGCCCTGTGGTTTGACCGCAGGCTGCTGATTGCTCTGTTGGCCGGTGGCCGTGGTGGCCTTCTTCCTACCTCCAGTGCAACACCGGATTGCCGACTTGTTTTCCCCGGTCTATTGGCTGAAATCGGCTCAGGAGGGGGGACGGATTGCCAAATGGAATACAGCTTATGATAAGATGAGTGGCAACCCGCTACTGGGAAGTGGCCTTGGACAATACGGCGGCGCCGTGGCCTCGGACTTCCACTTGGGAGTTTATTCAGACAACTACTATGCCAAGATTCTGGGTGAAAGCGGACTTCTTGGTTTGATGGTGTTTCTCTCTATGCACCTAGCCCTGCTCCGCGACATGTTTAAAAACGCGGCACAACAGGTGAATAAGCGCACTCGCTACGTCATGCTGGGCGGAGCGGCGGGCATCTTGGCCGTGCTGATTCACAACAGCGTGGAGAACGTGTTCGAGTTTTCTCCCATGGCTCTGTCGTATTTCTTCTATGCCACTCTATTCTTAATTTGGGGCCAAGGTATGGTGGAAGGGGAGCCACCACACGCACATGCCAATTTGTCCAGCCCAACTGAGTCTATCCAGTAGATACAATAACGTGGATTTACCTTCCTTGTTGGTGCCGCTCACAGCGGCATGAAGGTCTAATTTGAACAGCCGATGGATCCACCGAGTCAAGGAGCAAAGCGCCGTTTAACATCTCCTTGTTCTGCGATGCAAATCGATAGGGTCACATTTCCGTTTTTCACCTTTTCTAAGGCCCAGTCCTCCGCCTGCGATGAAAGTCGCGCAGCCGGTTCACATACCCCATAAGCCCCGACAAACTTGTAGACGGTTTCCGAGGGATGGGGTAAGGGCACCTGATTCAGTTCTGCTGCCGTGTAGGTAACGAGTGGCCAACTGTGACGCCGACACACCTCAATCAAGCCAGGCTCATCCGCCTTCAGGTCAAGAGTGGCTAGATTGCGAACGCTGTGGATAGACAGTTGCGCCTGTGCCAGAGCCGCGGCAATGGCTGCATCCACCTCGTCTGCGGCAGTACCGCGATTGCAACCAATTCCCACCACCACAACCTTTGGCCGATACAGGACGCCATTGCTGAGTAGACCCTTCTCCTCAACAGGCGTTAACAGACGGGGGGTGATGACCAGTGCGGCGTCAAACGGGGTTTCCATTGCCCTTTTGGGATCAGAAAACACGTGCAGGTAAGTCGGCAAGGGACGAGTATAAGGCCACCAGGCGCGTTCTCCCGCTTCTTGAACAAGGTGAATGCGCTCCTCGTTGACGACGGCCGCACTCACGGCGGTGACCTTGTCAAAGTTTTCAATTTGCCAACCAAATTCCCGTCCAAGCAAATCTACAGCAAGAGTCTCCCCGACATCGGAGGCGGTGGTAATCACTGGCTGTGCATCCAATACACGCGCAATCACGTGCGTCAGTCGGTTTGCTCCCCCCAGGTGCCCCGACAAAACACTGATGACATGCTTAGCTCGGTCGTCAATGACCACCACGGCTGGATCCGTTTTTTTATCTCTCAGGTGTGGCGCGATAATGCGCACCATCGCGCCTAGTGAAACAATCCCAACAATGCCGTCATATGCCGCAAACAACATGGGCGCCTGCTTTACTACCGAACCTGTAAAAAGGCACACATGGACGCCGTCCTCATCGCCCCGATGAAATTTTTCCGGATAGTACACATCGACTTCCGGGAGGTATGCGCGAATGCGGTGGGCGATGTCCACCCCATGCTTGGTAATGGCAACCACGGCACAGGGCCGTTTTGTTCCAGACCTGGCAGCCGTGAAATCAGCCAGCGTTGCACTTTCTCGCCACTGCACCGCTGGATCTTGCGGTATCCTCTCAGCCACCGGGTGCCACTCCCTTTCGATAGCGATGAGTAAAGGTTTTATCGTACAGTTTGGAACGGTGATCTGACCTCGCCGCAAGCTCCGGGTCCAGCGCCCACCCCGCCAGAATGATGGCATGATTGGAAATGTGTGCGTCCCCCATGGCACCCACAAGGTGAGCCAAGGTGGTGCGGACAATCCGCTGGTCTGGCCAAGTGGCCTTTTGCACCACGGCGACGGGCGTGTTCGCGTCCCAATCAGCGGCAAGTAGGTCATCCACCGCCCGCTTCGCCAGGGTGGCGCTTAAATACAACGCAATCGTGCAGTGATGTGCGGCGAGATCACGCAGGTGTTCCCGCTGAGGCATGGGCGTACGCCCTTCCACGCGCGTAAGAATCACCGTCTGTGTCAGTTCGGGAACCGTCAATTCCGCTCCCAGGGCGGCGGCAGCGGCAGATACTGAACTGACGCCGGGAATCATCACAACCGCCACCTCCTCCCTTGCCAGTGCCCCCATTTGCTCCAAAATTGCGCCAAATATCGCCGGATCTCCCGTGTGCAAACGTACAACGCTGCGCCCCGCGCGTACGTGACTCACCATCAACTCCACCATCTCTTCCAAGTCCATTCCTGCACTCCGATACACCTGGGCATTTGGCCGGGCCATGGCAACAAGCTCCTCACGCACCAGACTGTCCGTATACAAGATGACGTCTGCCTGCTGCAACAAGCGCAATCCTTTGACCGTGATGAGTTCGGGATCTCCCGGTCCCGCACCAACAATGTAAACCTTCGCTTCCAGACTCATTTTTTCACCACCATGAGGGTCATGTAGTTTGCATCGACGCCGTACAACTCGCGCACGTTGTGCCACAACACTTCTTCTTTGCCAGTTACACGAGTGCCCACCATCGCCTTGTCAAGCAATCCCATGTCCTCCAGGAGTTCTATCATCCAATCGAGCACCTTGGCCACCTTGATGAATACAACGCAATCGTGGTCCTCAAGCATTTTTCGCGTCTTTTCCACATCCCCAGTGGCTGGAACGATGGCAATCGTCTGATTGCCATCGGCAAGCGGCACGTCAAACGCAGAAGCGGCCCCGTTGATGGAGGACACTCCCGGAATGGTACGCACCTGCACCTGTGGATGGCGCTGTTTAACCAACCGGCTCATGTGGATAAATGTGCTGTACATCAGGGGATCTCCCTCTGTGACAAAGGCCACATCCAGCCCCAGACGCAGGTGTTCCCACAGGCTATCCACCGTTTGCTGCCACTGTTGTCGGAGCACATCCGGGTTTGTCGTCATCGGAAAAATCAAGCCCAACATCGTCTTTTCTGTCGAATTGACATACAATTCGGCAATTTCCAAGGCGTAACTCTTGCTCCCCTCGCGCCGCTGTGGAAAGGCGATGACAGGGCACTGCCGTAAGTACTTGTACGCCTTGATGGTCAAAAGTTCCGGGTCACCCGGACCGACACCCACCCCGTATAAAGTGCCAACCTCAACTTCTTGCGTCACCACACATCCGCTCCCTTATTAGAGGTTGCCCGCAACATCCATGGCCTGACGGCCACCGCCGGACATGGAAATTTCCGAGGAGTCAGGATGGACTATTTTTGTATACAAGGGGTCAGAACTTCCCAGCGCAAGGGTTGAGTCTGCTGCGATGGCACGACCTGTGACGAGATATACCGGATTCATCCCTTCAAACCGAGTCAGGTTCAAAATGGGTTTACTCCGCGCTGTCTGCACCAATTGCAGAGAAACTTGCAACCCCAGTCGTTTCATTGTCTCATACGCATGGTACACCGTCTCCAGGGTTGCGGCGTTGACCACAATGCGTCCACCAGGACGCAGACGAGCAACGCAAAGTTCCAGCAACTCAACCAGTTCCCCACCACTGCCGCCAATGAACACCGCATTTGGATCTGGAAATTCATCCAACATTTGAGGTGCTTTACCCTCCACCGCGACAAAATCCGTGCGAAATTTCACTTGGTTCGCACGCAAATTCACCAAATCCGCGGGATTCTTTTCAATGGCGAAAACACGCAGGTCCGGCGTTTGTAAAATTGCTTCAATGGAGACAGATCCGGTGCAGGCACCAATGTCCCACAGCACATCCCCTGAACTAAGTTGCAGTTCCGCCAGGCTCAAAACGCGGATTTCACGCTTGGTGATGAGTCCGCGATCCGGTTTGCGTTGGGCAAACTCCTCGTCCAAAATTCCCAAGGGATACCGCAACCGCGACGCGGTTTGCCGCAGCAAGACGACGTTCAAAGGTGAAAAAACGACATTCACCATGTCTACAAGACGATACCAGCCAGTGCGTTCATCCGACCCACCCAGATTTTCGGCTACAAACGCCTCGTACTCCTCCATCCCATAAGCCAACAGGTATTGGGCGATGGCCCCAGGCGTATTCACGGCGTCTGTCAACAGGGCAACCTTAGCTGTGCCATCAATTTTCTGCGCTAATCCTGCCATGGCCCGCCCGTGCAAACTGAGAATGCGTGCATCCTGCCAAGACTCACCTGCCCGCGCAAACGCCAGTTGGACAGAACTTAAATGGGGACAAACCGCCACACTATCCGCGCCAAATGACTTGATGAGATAGGTGCCAACTCCGTAAAACAGCGGATCTCCAGAAGCGAGCACCACCACCCGCTCATCCAATCTTGCCTTGGCAATCTCGGCCACAACTTGGGCAAACGGAGATTTCCACAGCAATTTTCTTCCCTTGAATTCGGGAAAGAAAGCAAGGTGCCGCTCACCGCCAACCAATAGTTGGGCCTCCTCAATTCGTTGCATCAAGTCTGTGGTTAGTCCTCGGCGGCCATCATCTCCCAAGCCAATGACCCAAATTCGTTCATCCATCAAGGACAGCCCCCCCAAGCAGTTCTCCAGAAAGTGTCGTCAGGCGCGTCTCTATTCGCAGCCCGCCCCCGATTTCTTGTGCAATTTGTCGACAGCAGTGCAGGCTGACGAGGTCAAAAAAAGGCCGATAGCCCCACTCCATCATCCACTCCCCCACCTGACTGGCCGTGTTGGCAGTGAGAATTTGCGTTTGCAAAGCTATGGGCACACCCACCTCACCAGCAAGTTGAGCCAGAAAAGCAAAGTCCACTGGTGCACTGTGAGAGTGTACCATCATGATGCCTTGAGCGATTTTTGAAAACTTTCCCATCATACCTACCAGACGCAAGTCTGTCATGCCCAACCGTTTGGCGTTCTTGGCTGAAAAACCGACAAACTCCCCCATTTCAATGAATGACTCCTCCGGTAACTCGGGAAACATTGCCATCGCGTAGCGTTCGCTGCGTCCCCCGGTGGTCAGCACCGCCGTGCGCACTCCCTGTGCCTGTGCAACCTTGAGTCCCTGCACAATGCTCGCCTTGTACGAGGCGGTAGAAAAAGGAATGACCGTGCCCCGCGTGCCAAGAATGGAGATGCCCCCTAAAATACCAAGTCGACCGTTGAGCGTTTTTTTGGCAATTTCTTCTCCCTCCGGAACAGAAATGACAACTCTGACCCCGCACTCTATGCCATAAGTTGTGAGAACCTCTGTTACAACCCCGGCAATCATTCGCCGCGGCACCGGGTTAATGGCCGCCATTCCCACAGGCACTGGCAAACCGGGTTTTGTTACACGTCCCACCCCAACACCGCCGTCGATGAACACTCCCGGTTCATCTTGCCAAGACACCTCCGCAATGATGGTGGCCCCATGTGTCGCATCGGGATCGTCCCCGCCATCCTTAATTGTGGAGGCCTGTGCACTGGCCATCGTGACGGACACGTTATGCAGCGCAAAGGTTACGGACTCGCCCATAGGTAGAACGATTCCCACAGAATTGACTGGACACTGATTGATGAGGGATAGCAGGGCGGCTTTTGTACAAGCAGTAGCGCATGCCCCTGTGGTGTACCCGTGCCGCAAAGGCCCTTGTGGCACTTCCAGCATTTCGCCCATCCATCATCCCCCCTCAGAAATCCAGCTTTTCAGCCAGCAAGGAGAGCGCATTAACAATGGCCACGGCCACTGGACTGCCACCTTTGCGACCCACATTGGCAATAAAGGGAATATCCAATTTCATGAGTTCCATCTTTGACTCGGCCGCGGACACAAAACCCACTGGGACACCCACGACAAGGCTGGGTTGGACCTGTCCCGTTTTGACGAGGTGAATGATTTCCAAAAGTGCCGTCGGCGCGTTGCCTATGACAAAAATTCCGTCCGGTGCCTCTTGTGCAGCCCTGCGCATGGCAATGATGGCCCTTGTGACACCCATTTGCTTTGCGGTCACCGCCACGTCCGGATGTGCAATATAAACGTGGACGTCCCCACCGTACTTCTGCAGGCGACCCTTGCTGATGCCGGACTGTACCATCTGCACATCCGCTACAACCGGCACGCCGCGGCGAATCGCGGCAATACCAGAAGCTATCGCAGCCGGGTGAAAGACCAAACTGCGCCCCAGTTCAAAGTCGGCAGTCGCGTGAATGACACGCTGAACCACCGGAAATTGTTCTGCGGTAAACGAATGGGGGCCAAACTCATTCGTGATGATTTGAAAGCTTTTTGTTTCGATATCTTCCGGAACCACCGTTGTCGGCCGAAACTCCATATCGAATTCCATCCAAAATACCCCCTCCTCACTGAGTCCAATCCGGTCCATCGGTAGCGGGGAAAATGCCCTCCGCGAACCCACTGTGTTCTGCATCCTTTGTAGAAACTCCCAACCGTTGGTTCACCTCGTGTATCACCTCGTCCATGTCTGTGAACACGCGCCCATAAGGGAGTTTGGGTCTACCAATGACAATCACATGGATGCCCAAATCGCGGGCTGCCTGCACCTTTTCATCCACCGCGCCAACCGCGCCGCTTTCTTTTGTAACCATGACGCTGGTTCCATAGTGTTTGTAGAGGGCACGGTTCAGGTCATAGGAAAATGGACCTTGCATGGCAATGATGTCTTTCTGTGCAATACCTAGTTTTTGGCATTGATCCAAGTTGTCGGCTCGCGGCAACAAACGAACCACCAAGCGCACATCCGGTTCTTCGAGGAGTCGCCGTGCGAAGACATCCATCGTCTTCGCTCCGGTTGTCAGCATGACGCTACCCTTGCGCAAGAGCGCCTGTGCGGCGGCTTGTTCATAAGTATCGACAACGGTCACCCCGTCCTGTTCACTGAAGTCTTTGGAAGGACGTTCAAAGCGCAGGTAGGGGATGCCTCTTTGCGCGGCGGCCGCCATGGCCGTGCGGTGCGCTTTTGCGGCAAACGGATGGCTGGCATCCACCAGCATGGTGGCCCCCGCTTCCTGTAAAAAGGTCACCATGCCCACCTCATCCAGACGCCCCACCCGCACGGCAACTCCTGCGGCGGTTAAACTGTGCGCGGCGCTGTCAGTGACCACACTGGCCAACAAGGGATAATCCGCTGCACACAATTGGATGGCCAACTCTCGGGCATCACTGGTTCCTGCCAACAGGAAAATCATTCCTGCACCCTCCCAAGGGCTTCCTCGGCCAAACGCTTTGTCATTTCCAGGGCCCATGGCTCATTTTTCGAGTGCAGTCGTTCACCCGGCTGAAGAGATTGCTCGTCCACGGCGAGGTCGTATTTGCGCTGGTATCCACGCGGCGTAATCATCAAATCACCGTGCCAAAAAGTCATGGAATTGCCAATAAGAACCGTCGTCAGCATACCGATTTCATGATCCAGCATGTCCGCCAGGTTCGTCCGCACAATGCGTTGCCCATCCCGGTAAGCGCTTTTTACCAACGCAACCGGTGTCTCTGCCGCGCGGTGTGCGAGTAAAATGCGCTGTGTTTCGACAATCTGTCGCGTTCTCCGACCGCTCCGGGGATTGTATAGGGCAATGACAAAGTCTGCCGCGGCGGCCGCCTCCACGCGACGAGCGATGACCTCCCAAGGGGTCAGGTGGTCACTTAAACTGATGGTACAAGCGTCGTGCATGATGGGTGCACCCACCAAGGAAGCGCAAGATTGGGTGGCGGAGATACCCGGCACGACTTCCACCTGCGGCTCATCTCCTTGTTGCCATCCCTGCTCAATCAGGACCTCAAACACCAAACCAGCCATGCCGTACACACCGGCGTCGCCACTGGAAATTACGGACACCGCATGCCCGTCCTTGGCCAATTCAACCACCTTTTGTGCTCGCACAACTTCTTCAGTCATGCCGGTTCGAATAATCTCTTGTTGGGTCAAAAGCGGCTGAATGAGTTTAATGTAGGTGTTGTATCCAATGACGACGTCACTCTCCACAATGGCATCACGGGCCCGCTGAGTCAGGTGTTCTTCACTGCCTGGGCCGAATCCGACAATAAGGATTTTTCCCCCTCCGGGCATTCTCCCGTCTCCTTTCTCTGTCCAGTGTACGCAGGTGTTCTGCGTTCAGGATGAAACCAAGTCACTTGCTCAGCCAAGCCGACAACTTCACCAATGACAATAGTGGCGGGTGAAACGAGTTGGGCTTCGGCCACCCGGTCGGCAAGATTGGCGAGTGTACCTACCACAACTTGCTGATGGATGGTGGTTCCTTGACTAATCACCGCAGCTGGTGTGTCCCCCGCCTTACCCAGTTCAATGAGGTGTTGAGTAATGGTTGCCAGTTGCGCCAGTCCCATGAGCACCACCAGGGTTCCCCGGGAACGCGCCAGCGCCTGCCATTCGCCATCCAAGGACTTGGATGTAAGACAGGCGTGGCCCGTCAGTACGTGAAACCCGGGGGCAAAGTCACGGTGTGTCACCGGGATGCCAGCATAAGCTGGAGCCGCCACGGCGGAGGTCACCCCAGGCACGACTTCAAAATCGATGCCATACTGAGAAAGCACCTGTGCTTCCTCGCCGCCGCGACCGAAAACGAACGGATCCCCCCCTTTTAACCGAACCACCACCTTTCCCGCCAACGCCTGTTCTACCAGTAATGTGTTGATTTCCTCTTGAGGAAAGCGATGATTGTCGGGTCGCTTGCCAACATCAATTTTTTCCGCCGACTTGTCAGCAAAACGCAAAATGTCTGGGGACACAAGTCGGTCATAAAGAACCACGTTCGCAGCCTCCAGACAAGCTTTGCCTCGCAGTGTGAGGAGGCCTGGGTCCCCCGGTCCGGCACCCACCAGATATACTTTTCCGGCCATCGTATCCCCTCGTTCCCTGAATGTCAGCGTAATCTCAATGATGAACAGACACTGCCGTCAATCGGTATGGACAAAAATCACAATTCATACGAGACTCCCCAGCCGACGCCTCCGTGGCCACCTCGGCCACAATGTCCATCATCTGCGGGTCGGGTCCGAAATAGCCCGCCATTTCAATCGGAATTCCGGGATACTTGGCGACAATCTCGGGCAACCAGCCGCGTACACGTTTAATGAGAATTCCGGTGAACAGAAAATAAGGCACAATGACCATGCGTTTTACGCCAAGCGCCGCTGCGCGGCGCACCCCCTCCCACACACTGGGGTATGTAACTCCAGTGAAACACGTCTCCACCGTTGCCACTCCGGTTCTTTCCCAGAGGAGACGAGAGAGCTTGTATGCATCACCGTTGGCATCCGGATCACTGCTGCCACGAAACATCAGGACAATGGCTGTGCCACCTCGCTCTGCCTGGGCCACATCTGTCACTTCAAACCGCTGTTGCGCCAAATCCACAAATCCCGGATGCAAGCCGACGTTGTGTCCATAGATGAACTGCACATCCGGATATTGCCGTCGGGCGTTCGTCAAAAACTCCGGAATTTCCAGTTTGACATGGGAGGCCGCCAACAAAATCAGGGGTAAAACGGTGATGCTTTTCGCCCCCCGCGCGACACAACGAGCAATCCCTGAGGGAATGTCGGGTTCCGCAAATTCCAGAAATGCGGCTTCCACCGCGTCCCCGGTTCGTTTGCGATACTCCCCCACAAATTCTAAAAACTCTTCATTTCCGTCCACATCCCGACTCCCATGGCCGACAATCAGTATCATTTCTGAAGGGCTCACAACCGTCCTCCCTCACTTCCCCAACATGAACTGCCACACGAAAAAAGGACACCCTATGAGAAAGTGTCCAGCGTTTGGCGACTGAATATGACAACGTATGTCCTGTCCTAGCATGTGTCGCCTGCTGTACACATCCCTATCTTCCGTAGGTCTGTAAGAGATTGCCCAAAATCGGGCACACACTTCAAGTGTACTGGAACAGGCAGGTCTCCTGGCTTGGATTCTTCACCTGCGGTTTCCTTCCCAAGCGACGTGGCTCAGTGGTCAACAACCGTGGCTCATCCTTACAGTGGCGGGACCGCATCGGACTTGCACCGATTTCCCTTTTCATTTGCCCTAAGGCATAACCTCTTCCATCTCTATTCAGTTCGATGAGAACGCTGGGTCCTGCGGGCAATTTTCACTCCGTCGCCCTCAGAAATTCACGTTGTCTCCATAGTACAGGAAGGAGAATGATTCTGTCCATGTTCCACGTGCATCAGACTCTGATTTAACCCATGGGCTTGCCGCTAACAGCGACATGGCGGTCTATCCTGATTTTGCCGTAGCCACCACCATGCGACCGTTTTTAAACCGCAACCGAATTCTCTCAATTAGTGGTCCGTTGTGATTTAAACAGTCTGTTGTCTTTCTCAGAAGACAGCGTTACACTTATATATAGGAATATTATTTCTATAATAGAAATTTCATTGACTGCAAGTCAGGAAACGATTGTAGATTGATCCCATGAACAACAAAAGGAGTGATTCCCCATGTTAGACTTTTCTCTCAGCCAGGAACAATTGGACTTACAGGCGTTGGTGCGGCGTTTCAGTAAAACGGAGATTTTGCCCTACATTCAAAAGTGGGATGAGAACCACCATTTCGAACGCAAGGTGATTGACAAACTGGCAGACTTGGGTCTGATGGGTGTGTGCATCCCGGAACGATACGGTGGAGCAGGTATGGACTACAACTCTCTGGCCATCGTCTGCAGTGAATTAGAGTATGGAGATACCGCCTACCGTACCGCCGTGTCGGTACACATTGGATTGAACAGCATGACCCTTTTACAATGGGGGTCTGAAGAACAAAAGCAGCGATACCTAGTTCCCCAGGCCCAAGGCAAACAACTAGGAGCCTTCGCCCTGACGGAACCCGATGCCGGGTCCGATGCTGGCGCCATCCGTACACGAGCCATCCGCGATGGAGGTACCTATGTCTTAAACGGATCAAAAATATGGATTTCCATGTCAGATTACGCGGACAACTTTTTAGTGTTCGCCACTCTGGACCCGGAGCAAAAACACCGGGGCATCACTGCTTTTATTGTGGAACGCAAATCTCGCGGGGTCACGACTCGTCCCATTCGTGGCAAGCTGGGAATTCACGGCGGGGATACAGGAGAGGTCATTTTGGAGGACGTGCGGGTACCCGTGGCCAACCGACTGGGAGAAGAGGGTGAAGGTTTTAAGATTGCCATGTCTGCCTTGGACAACGGCCGCTTCACCGTGGCCGCGGGAGCAATGGGACTGACCCGGGCTTGTTTGGACACCTCGGTGAAGTATGCGCAGGAAAGAAAAACATTCGGTGTCCCCATTGGTCACCATCAACTCGTGCAGCAGATGATTGCCAAGATGGAAGCCGGTCTGCAGACATCAGAATTACTGGTATATCGAGCTGGCTGGTTGAAGAACCAGGGAGTGCGCAACACTCGCGAGACCTCTTTGGCCAAGTGGGTGGCAGCAGATGTTGCCTTCGCCAGCGCTGCGGATGCTGTTCAGGTATACGGGGCTTATGGGTATTCCAATGAGTATCCGGTAGAGCGATTCATGCGCAATGCCAAGGCTTTGGTGATCTACGAAGGCACCCGAGAAATCCATACCGTAATGCAAGCAGAGTACGCCTTGGGATTGCGCCAAGACAAAGTCTTGAGTCGAATGCTGCCTGCCTGGAATGCAGATGACAGCCAAGCATGAGCAAACATCGTAATTTTATTCAGTCGGACTCCGGAAAGCAGGACAAAACTCGGACGTCACAAACCCTGGCTCGTGGATTGCAAGTACTGGACGCCTTT
>DAHWFY010000002.1 GCA_027336365.1 Bacillota bacterium
GTGTAAATACCAAAGATTCGCCTGACGGCGAGCGCCTTATATCCCTATAGCTAAAGCAAGGGGTTTTACGGCGCGTTGGATAAATAAAACCGCCACACAAAGGCGACGGTTAAACATCCTTATCCCCCTATCCCAGTAAATACAATAACGTGGATTTACCTTCCCTGCTGGTGCCGCTAACAGCGGCATGAGGGTCTATCCCAGTAAATACAAGTTTGTGGATTTACCTTCCCTGCTGGTGCCGCTATCAGCGGCATGACGGTCTATCCTGAACATGTAACTCTGCTCTCAGTTGTTCTCAGTGGTAAACTTGCTCTGACATCACTCAGCGCGTGCGGTTGCGCGCCTGCGGTTGTGAGCGTGGTTTGGCCGGTTCCATATTTAAGCGCGCCCCGTTGAAACGGCTTTGTCGCAAGGCTTCGTAAACAAAAGGTGCCGATTCTTGTTCTATTTCAACAAAAGTAAAACGGTCGAAGATGTCGATTTTCCCCACAGCCTGTCCGGGAATTCCAGCCTCCTCAGCAATCATTCGGACCACATCCGCAGGACCAATTTTTGCGCTGCGCCCAATGTTCACAAAAAACCGAACCATGCCGGGAGTCGCGCCTGTGTCCCCAAAATCATAGTCTTTCTCGTCTTTATCCTCCAGTTCACCGGCAGATGAAAGCTTCAATGCCGCACAAGCCACATCAATGGGGTCATATTCATCCACAATGCTGCCTAAAATTGCTCGATAGTGACCTAACCCACCCTCTTGAATGGTTGCAATCAAACGATCTCGCCAAATCTCTGCCTGCCTTTCTGCGACATCAGCCAGAGACGGAACTTCTTTTCCCTCCATCCTTGTTTTGGTTTCCCGTTCTATTTGCTTGAGTAACTTAAATTCCCGCGGGGTAACCAAGGTAATGGCCAATCCTCGCTTGCCCGCCCGACCTGTGCGGCCAATTCGATGCACATAGGACTCCGGGTCTTGGGGAATGTCATAGTTAATGACGTGGGTTATATTTTCCACATCAAGACCTCTGGCTGCCACGTCCGTTGCCACCAGCAGTTCCACTTCCCCTGTACGGAATTTCTTCATCACTCGGTCTCGCTGGGCCTGGCTCAAGTCTCCGTGCAAGCCATCCACAAGATATCCCCGAGCCAAAAGAGCCTCCACTAATTCATCCACCCCACGTTTGGTCCGGCAAAAAATGATACCCAGTTGTACCTCTTCACTGTCTACTACTCGGCATAGACTGTCTAATTTGTTTCGTTCCAAAACCTTGTAGTACACCTGATCCGTCAGTGGAACCGTAAGTTCACCCCGATTGACCGTGACATGCTGCGGATTATGCAAGTAACGGGTGGCCAAGCGACGGACCTCGTCGGGAAAAGTTGCCGAAAACAGCATCGTCTGCCGTTCACTGGGTGTGTGACTGAGAATAGACTCAATGTCCTCGATAAATCCCATATCCAGCATCTCGTCCGCCTCATCCAAGACCACTGCCCGCACTGCACCCAGTTTCAGTGTTCCTCGCCGAATATGGTCCAACACTCGCCCAGGTGTTCCAATGACAATCTGCACGCCTTGTTGTAACGCCCGGATCTGATGTCCGATGGACTGTCCTCCGTAAATCGGCAAGGTATGCACCCGTTTGTATTTACCTATTTTCCTAAATTCACCAGCCACCTGAATTGCCAATTCTCGCGTAGGAGCCAACACCAATGCCTGTACTTTGTGGTCTGAAGACACCTGTTCTGCCAACGGAAGACCAAAGGCCGCCGTTTTTCCTGTACCTGTCTGGGCCTGCCCAATCACATCTTTACCTTCTAAGATGAGTGGAATACATGCTGCTTGAATTGGCGACGGTTCCTCGTATCCCATATCATCGATAGCCTGTTGAATCCGTCTACTTAACTGAAAATCTTCAAAAGTACTCATAATCTCACCTTTCTCATTGTGGAACCCACACACACTCAGGTCCCGCTGGTTTCCATTTCAAGTCGTGACCACAGTTGCCACAATAAATACTTAGCCGCCCGAATCCGGACTTGCTCCCGGGAGCCGCTCCAAATTCCCGAAAATGATAAGTCTCCAGCGGAGCTACTGATGGCAAACCAAACCAACCCCACCGGTTTATCCGCAGTTCCCCCACCCGGTCCGGCAATCCCTGTGATGGAAATACCATAGCTGGCCCCCAAGAGTTTACGCACACCTCGCGCCATTTCCAGAGCCACCTGCTCTGAGACGGCCCCCCACCGTTCCAAGCTATCTTGAGAAACTTGCAAAGCTATGGCCTTTGCGGCATTCGCATAAGAAACAACGCCTCCCAAGAAATAGGCAGAACTTCCAGGAACAGAGGTAATCATAGAGGAAACAAGCCCGCCGGTGCAACTCTCAGCAATGGCTAAGCTGGCCCCTTGCCTCAACAGACGGCGACCGACCACAGAAGCGAGGGTATCTTCATCCGTGCCATAAATGTACTTGCTAAACAAAGAACGCAAGTATGTTTCAATGGGTTGAATGAGTCTATGCGCCTCCCTGGCATCCCGGCCATTCGCCGTTATCCGCAACAACATCTCTCCCTCGCCAGCCAGGGGAGCAACCGTCGGATTACTGCTGGCCAGCAATTCAGGAATCTGTGCATCCACATCAGATTCACCAATGCCACAGAAATGCAATACACGGGACTCCAGGGAAACATCTAAAGGAAACAACTTTTGCAACCTGGGAATGACCTCATTCTTCAACATCGGGGTCATCTCCAGAGGCGGTCCTGGTAGCAGAAAATAGTGTACCCCATCTACACTCACATACTGCCCAGGTGCAGTTCCATTTGGATTTTCAATCCATTCACCGCCCTCAATGACCATGGCCTGCCGACGATTGCGTTCAGGAATGGCGCGGCGACGACGGTGAAAATACCTCTCCACGGTAGCCCAAGCATCCTCCCGAAAGGTCAGTTTCCGCTGCACGAACTGAGCCACAGCATCACGAGTCAAGTCATCCTGAGTCGGCCCCAATCCTCCGGTTAATATCACCAGATTGGAGCGAACAACAGCATTTTGCAATGCCCCGACAATGCGTTCCAAGTTGTCCCCCACAGCAGTGTGGTAGTATACATAAAATCCATGGGCAGCCAACTCTTGGGAAATCGTTCTCGCATGCGTGTTGGCAATTTGCCCGAGAAGAATTTCCGTCCCTACGCCAATATGCTCCGCTTGACAAATCGAGCTCAATCCATCCCCCTCAATTCATCCCGACGATTCCCCAATTCTCCCATATCATTCCTGAATCACTTCTTTATTCTTAACGAAATAGTCGATTCCCGACCATACGGTAATCACCACCATCACATATACAGCTAACTGGTCGAGAGGAAAGTGAATCAGAGAAAAGGGAAAATTGTTCAGCATCAGCGCCACCATGGTCACAATTTGCACGGCGGTCTTCCACTTCGCCATGCGGCTGGCCGCAATGACCAGACCTTCCACGGCAGCCACCAAACGCAATCCGGTCACGGCAAACTCCCGACTGATAATGAGAATTGCAACCCAAGCGGAAAGACGTTGCATTTCCACAAGACTAATCAGGACTGCAGAAATAAGCAATTTATCGGCAATGGGATCCAAAAACTTGCCAAAGTTGGTGACCAGTTGTCGTTTTCGAGCAATGTATCCATCCAGTCCGTCTGTGCTCGCGGCCAAAATGAACACCAGAGCAGCAATCATTTCACTGCCAGTTGTGGTACGGTGATTGATGGTCACTGTCCAAAAATCGTAGCGAATCAACAACAAAAAGGTCACAACGGGCACCAAAAAGATTCTGGCTAGCGTAATCCGGTTAGCCAGATTCACCCATTCCACTCCCCATTCCCAACAAATTGCAGTGATTGTTCATCCCAGACCGCACGCCACCTGTGGGTTCTACTAGTATAATCGTTTCAGTAAAAGCCTGTAAAGGCGCTGGCAAATATCGAATCTCCACGCGAACCTACGATCGATAATTAGCAAATTGCAAAGGAATAGGCAAATCCATTTGCTCAAGTAACTGAATGACAGCTTGTAAGTCGTCTTTGCTCTTCCCGCTGACTCGCACCTGGTCTCCTTGAATGGAAGCCTGTACCTTCAACTTGGAATCTCTTACGGCTTTGGTAATCACCCTGGCCGTCTCTTGGTCAATTCCTTGCTGCAGAGAAATTCGTTGTCGCACGGTACCTCCCGTTGCCGATTCCGTTTTTCCTCTTTTCATGGCCTTGAGAGACACCCCGCGTTTAACAAGTTTCGATTCCAAAACATCCGTCAAGGCAGACAACTTGTAGTCGTCGTCTGCCCACAACACCAGTTCAGTGTCATCGAAATCTATTTTGCACTTCGTCCCTTTAAAGTCAAAACGAGTCTGGATCTCCTTACGTGCCTGCCCCACCGCATTGCTCACCTCTTGCATATCCACTTCCGAAATCACGTCGAAAGACGCCTCTTTAGCCATGTGCAATCCCACCTCTTGTAACATCCCAGAAACTCCTGAAATCATTGTCAGGACTGAGTCTTTTGGAACACTACGGTCATCACTCCAGAACCCGTTTGAGGCAATTGCACCAATTGTCCGTTGACGCTCATGGTCACCACAGGTGCATTGCCCATATACACTTGCAGGGACCGCTGTGCTGACCAAGTTCTCGACTGCCCTTGGGCCACCGTGTCATTCCCGTCGATGACTTGACCATCTGCCGTTACTTTCAGCCAACACGTCCCTTTATCGGCGTTTAACACCACGGACAAAGGTTGACTGCTAGAAACATCAAATACCTGAGTTCCATTCTGAAAGGGCAACGCTGTTACTTTAACCGCCGAGGCAAGGTTCCCCCCACTGGTATTGGCGGCGGAATTATTGACTGAGTTGGTGCCGTTGCCCACGACATTGCCCGTTGGCCGAGTGGAAGAAAGGCCATTTCCAGAAGCTTTATTCGTCGTGGACACCCCTTGATTTCCCACAACTCCATTGGGCGGGCCAGAAACCGCTCTGCTGTTTCCATGGTAACTCAGTAACCACCAAGCACCACCCAGCACGGCAAGGGCTAAAGCCACCGCTCCAGCTTGCCCTAACAGACCCCTACCTCCGCGTCTGGACCTAGTGGGTCGAGCCATGCTGGTTCCCCGTTTTGAACGAGCACCCAACGGATGGGTTGGCTCTCGCTGCTCTCGATTCCGAGAAACCATGTCCACTCCAGGAAGTGTGGATGGCGAAGGGGATGGAGAGGATGAAGGGGATATTGGCGGTGCGCTGGACACCCCATGAAGCGGGTCTGCAGACGGCTCCAGCGAAACGGCCTTGTCAACGTACTCTGCAAGTAACCGTCCTCCATCCAGCCCCAGATACTCGGCGTAACTGCGTACAAAGCCCCGAGCATAAACCTCGCCCGGTAATACGGACCAGTTACCCATTTCCAGGGCCTCTAAATAGCGTTTACGAATCTTCGTTTGATTTTCAACGTCCTCCAAAGTCATTCCAAGACGTTCCCGCTGATTCTGCAATGCTTTCCCTAATTCATCCAACATTATATCCCCTCCGAGCTAGCGGCAACTTTCCGGTAAAGCCACAAAATCGCCAGGACTCTCGTAGGCTGATCCTTGCTCTTGAGCATTATTCTCCATTCCAACGCGAAGCCTCTTGCTCATACACTTCATATTGGATGGCCTCACCCGGATTGCGGCGAAGCTCAATCAGCAGGTCAAAAGCAGACCATCCGTAATGTGAATGTCGCACAAAGATGTCCGGATGTTCAATGACGATGGGAGCCGGAAGAGCCATTACCTCATCCAGCAGGCTGAGATGCCGCTCGTCTCCCCGCAGTGTGGACACTGCCCCATCTATGATATAGACAAAGTTATCCGAAGACAATTCGTCCTCCGGTAGTTCACGCATGATGGTTTGTTTGAGCAAGGTGGACGAAACAAATGTCCAGCGTTTGTTGGCATACACGCTGGCCGCGACAATGGACTCGGTCTTGCCAACCCTTGGCTGCCCTCTGACACCAATCACCTGATGACCTGGACGCTTTAACAACTCGCCCAAGAAATCCACCAGAATTCCAAGTTCGTCTCGAACAAACCGATATGTACGGGTCTCTGTATCACTGCGTTCAATGAAGCGTCCATGGCGAACCGCAATTCGATCTCTCAGTGAGGGTTTGCGCAAAGCCGTCAGTTCTATCTCCGGCATGGCCTCAATCATCCGACGCAGCACTTGTACGCTGTCTGGGCGCTGAGTTAACAATAGGAAACCGCGGCCTTCCTCTGAAACCCCTCCCAGTTGCATGATGTTCAGCCCGAGCATGCCCAGCAAAGAAGCCACGTCTCCCAACAGTCCTGGTCGGTCGCGAATAATTTTATACTGGAAATAGATTTCCACAGGTTCTCCCGCTTCACCTGCTGTCCATGATTCACTCACGCCATCACATCCATTTTGGTCAAATAGCCATCCTTGACTTGTTTTACGATGTCGGTGCATTGACCCACAAAAACTGCCAAGCAGTGCGCTGGGCCGCAGGAACAGTCATCCATGCTACCGAGAAGTGAACAGGATGAGTTTGTAAATCTGTCTCTAAATGAGCTAACTCAGTCTGTAGACTCTGACTCACCGCCGCACCATTCACTGCAATGGTAGGTTGCGAACTCTGATGAATGACTCCGCCCTGCCAACTGGATTGCGATTGACCAAACTGCTGGAGGAACTGCAGAGCCGTCTGAGGTGAAGGCAACACAGGACCAGCCATCCAACCAGGCCCATGCACGGGTTGAGGACACAACGACACCAACAGAGCCCCTGCAGCCTTGACTTGCGCCCATTCCGCAGGTGTCACTACCCTATCCACCACAATCACTCTTTGCGCTCCAGCACCCGTCTGCGGAGATACAGAAAGGCTCTGAAGCGATGCGAGTTGCACGGGCACTGGATGAACGACAGGTGTCGCAACCCAGCCCCCGACCAAAGCGGATTGAATATCGCCCACGGTCACCTGAGGTATTCCTCCTCCTGCCCACCCCAGAAAAACTCCGGTCCCCGCACCGGTAGGTGAAACAGAGGTGGTACCGCCAGGCACCAAATTACCGCTTGCTTGCCCTGTTAATCCCCCCAGTGGGTTCCCTACTGCATTGGCCAAACCCGCCGATCCGGAGGCCAATCCGGAGGTTGTGTTGGCGCTGGCCAGTGCCCCACTGACATTGTTCCCCATTGCAGTCCCTGGGAGTGCTCCAGAAGGCTGAGACCCCAATTGGAAATTTGCGGCGCTCGCCCCCGCCAACCAGCCCAACAAATATGCGGTCATTGTGGAATTAGGCACAACCACTTGGGCGTTTTGAGGTACCGTGCCTGCCTGCATCTGTGATCCTACAAAAAGAAATTTTCGTTGTGGGTACTGCTGTGCCAACTGTAAATCCGCGGACGTTACCGGTCCATCTTGTACCAATATAAACAGGGGAGTTTGCGTATTTGCAACTTCTCCCTGTAGAGAACTCTGCCAATTCACATACGGAACTTGTTTTACCAGAGTTACCACCTGTTCAGCAGCGGCAATGCCCTCCACATGATTAGATGTCCAGCCAGGTATACTTCCCGCCAAATACACCAGAGCCGACGGTTTGCTGACTTGGGGCCGCATGGCGGATATATCCGGTACCCCACAACCAGAAACGGCTACAGTTACACAACACAGGCAAGCCAAGATAAACCGACGCCGAACCATCCGTCCAAACCGACTCCTTCCTCCCTGATATTGTACCACGGATTGACCCTAACTCTTGCGTTTCAGCAATCAAGTCCACATAATGAAAGGTGAAGAGGTGGATTAGCATGCCAGACAATGATGAAAATCGCCTCTCTTTAGCGAAGGCGATTCATCAACTGAATTTTTATTTGCACACCTTGGGTGTTCCTTTCTCGGCTACTGATTTATACAAAAAGGCATATGCAAAGCGAGAGTCGGCGCTTGAGGACGTGTGGTTACAAGACATGAGCGAAATCCCGGAAGTGATGACAGCATTGGATGAACCTTTCACTACGGTAACCATCGTCGAAACGCTGATGCGAGCCGGATACTCCTCAGTCATTCGCGTCCTCATGCGGGAAATTCGTCATCAAAAAATCACCTATTCCCAAGCCTATATCATGGCAACTCCGCGACACTAAGATACGGGGGTTCTGTGTCCTGCTAGTTGGGACTGCCGCTGACAGCAAACCAGCGGTCTAAGGGGCCCTTTCCTGTCACTTGTGGCTCTGTCTGCAGCTGTGTTACCCACCGCCCTTGTCCAGTGGTGGCCCCAAGCGACAAGTGCTCAAAAACGTCTCGTCCCAGACCCGCTCCCCCCACAATCTGATTTCCGTTCATGAAGTATAATTGGGCACTTTGTACAGGCGGTGGGGCCGCATACACCGCGCGAAAAAACTCGCCCGCTAGCTGACGCATCTGGATTTCGTTGGAAGGACCTCCGGAATAATCCACGGCTATCGAGACAGACACCGCATAACCGTTCCCGGACTCCGTTGAGGATACCACCAACTCATTGACTCCTTTCACCTTGCCCACAGCATTTGCGATTTCAGAGAGCGCCCTATTGGAAGGGGTGCCCGTGGTATGTCCATGAGCCAGTTTTGCTCCTCTGCCGCTCTGCACCTGACCAGCGGTGGTCAGAGTTCTTTGCACAGGTGTCAAGGGATGGAGTATCACCAACACAGCTACATACACCAGAACAAGTGCAGATACACTCCACCCCAGGGCAGAAAATTTCAATTCATTGAATCTCTCCACCCGGCATACCCTCCTGACTTGTCCACTCCTATCGTATGCCGGGAAAACGTCAACCATGCCGCAGGAGAACCATCGCCGCAAGGAAATCTCTGCTCACGAACCCACGTTCCCATTCCAAACCTGTTTTAAAGCCTGCCATTGTTCCCGCGAGATCAGCACCTCTCTAGGCTTACTGCCTTCAAAAGGGCCCACCACTCCCCGCTGCTCCATTTGATCCACAATCCTAGCCGCCCGGGCATAGCCAACCCGGAAGCGGCGTTGAATCAAGGAAACAGAAGCTTGCCCCACATCTATCACTAAATCCACCGCGTCTATGAACAAGTCATCCAAGTTAGAAACCCCATTGTCTTCGGAGTGCTCATCCTCGCCATGGCTCAAGTCCACAGTATAAACCACCCTCTGTTGAGACTTGACGTATTCCACCAATTGTTCAATTTCCTGTTCAGATACAAAAGCTCCCTGCACTCGCACTGGTTTGGCTGCACCCACCGGCATATACAGCATATCTCCCCTACCCAACAATTTTTCAGCACCTCCACCATCCAAGATGGTGCGAGAATCAGCCATCGATGAAACAGCAAAAGCAATCCGGCTGGGAATATTCGCCTTAATCACTCCGGTAATGACATCCACCGAAGGCCGCTGGGTTGCAAGGATGAGATGAATCCCCGCAGCACGGGCCATTTGAGCAATCCTACAGATGGCATCCTCCACCTCTCCGGGCGCTACCATCATAAGGTCAGCCAACTCGTCCACAATCACGACGATATACGGCAACAGTTCAGCTCCATCTTGCTTCAATAACTGATTGTATCGCTCCAGGTCTCGAGCACCCCGTTCTGCGAACAACTTGTAGCGGGCTTCCATTTCCTCAATCACACGCTTCAAAGCAAAAGCTGCCTTACGCGGGTCTGTCACAACTGGAGCGATGAGATGAGGAATTCCGTTGTACCCACTGAGTTCCACCATTTTCGGGTCAATCATTAAAAATTTCACTTCATGAGGTTTTGCTTTGACCAAGATGGAGGCAATAATGCTATTGATACATACACTTTTCCCAGATCCAGTGGCTCCAGCCACCAGTAGATGAGGCATTTTCTGCAAATTCCCCACAATCGCCTGACCGGAGATGTCCCTGCCTAAGGAGATGGCCACTTTACTAGGCTCTCCTTGAAATTCACCAGAGTCCAACACCTCTCGCAGGGTTACCACTGCAATGTTGTCATTGGGCACTTCAATGCCAATCACCGGTTTACCCGGTACCGGAGCCTCAATGCGGATGTCTCGAGCCGCCAAAGCCAAGGCAATGTCATCCGTCAAATTGACAATTCGAGAAACTTTCACCCCTACTGCAGGTTGAATTTCGTAGCGGGTCACCGTCGGTCCCCGACTGATCTCTAGAACCTTTGCATGCACACCGAAACTCTCCAGAGTGCTCTCCAATTTGCGTGCATTCTCCTGAGCGTTGCGATGATCAAACCCACCCTTGGTGGATTTAGGCAGTGCGAACAGACGCAAGGGAGGCAACTGATAGTTTTCGTCGTGAATCGGCGGTCCCACTGGATAAGTGTCGGAAATTGTTTCACTGACACCGCTCGAAGATTTGACCGTCGAGTTCACAGGTGGGGTCGTTCGTTCAGGAAAACGCATCACCAACTTACCGTCCACCTGTGCCAGCTTGAGTTCTCCCCCCTCTCCCTCGTGATGGGCCATTGGCACAGAAGTGACAGGCTTGACTCGTGTGGAAAAGTCGTGAATTATCGGAGGAATGGGCCTTTCCTCTAAGACTTCTCCCTCAATCACCAACCCGTCCCCCGGTTCAGAGGGTCGACCTCCCTTGGCTCCGGTCAATCCGTTGTCCTCCTGACGCCGACGAGGACGCGAACGCTCCTGAGTTTTTGTTCCATCCGAGCCAAACAGAACATCGACGTACTGTTTACTCCCTCGCCAAACAGCCTCAAGACGTTTTTCCATCCACCTGGAACCCTTTTGCACCGTTACCACCAAAGAGCGTTGCAATATTAAAAGGAGACCAATCAAAGCACCGACTGTGAGAATGAGTAGCGCACCCAAAGTGGAAAACAAAGAATATAGAATAGAAAAGACGGCATACCCCACCAGTCCTCCCCCCGCTGGGGGAGAAGACGGCACCGTTGAACCCGACACCAAAACGTCCCTCAATACACCGATGGCACTTAAAGTGGCGGACCACAAGGGAACCTGACCGTTTGGATAGTATTGGTGCATATATTGAAAAAAATCAAACTCCATAAACGTGAGCCACACAATCAACAGCACCAGCAACCCCATGTGCCGAGTGGTCCAAACAAAAGGTCCCCGCCGCACCATGACAAAGACAGCGGCATAGCCAAGAAATATTGGAATCAAAAAACTCCACGAGCCTGCCAAGTAAATAAAGGAAATGTCCAGGTAACGTCCAACTAAGCCCAGCTTTCCCAAGGCCAAGGCGCACAGTGTCAACATCGCCAGCCCAATCAGTTCGTACTGCAAAATAGGCTCCCTGTGCTGCTTTTTCCCCATGCCACGCCTCCAGAGTTGGTCTTCACCCGGATGAACATCCGAGATCACCTCACTCCATTATAGATGCGTGTCCGAAAAGGGTTCAAGCAAGCAAAACCATTCGGTCGCTGTGGTTATGGTTGCTTAGACAAATGGATAAGAGTTCCTGGCTGCCACTCGGGGCGCAGATAGTCCTGAGGATTCGGGCTGATGAGGCGCTCCACCTTGGCCGTCCCGTTTGTGCCAAGAGTCACCAGCATGGTCACGCCTCCCTGTTGCACTTCAACCCGTGTAGGTAAGGGTTCACTGAAATTTGCAAAGACCAGTTCCGTGGGCACAATGCTCCATAATAAGGTCACTGCAGAACCCTCCCTGTGTCAAGCCCCGACGGTTTCCGGTGCTGTGTAATCAACTCCTGCAGCTTCGCCATGGCCTCTCCCAGCCCGCCTACTTGATCCACCAAACCATAGTCTACCGCATCCCGCCCCACCACGGTTGTGCCAATATCTCGCGCCATCTCTCCCGTATTGAGCATCAGGTTTCGAAATGCCCCCTCGTTAATTCGAGAATGGTTCACGACAAAGCGCGTCACACGCTCCTGCATCCGCTCTAAGTACTCAAAAGACTGGGGTACCCCAATCACCATCCCCGTCAAACGAATTGGATGAATGGTCATGGAAGCAGTTTCCGTGATGAAACTGTAGTCGGAACTGACAGCAATGGGTACGCCGATGGAATGCCCGCCGCCCAGGACAAGGGACACAGTAGGTTTACTCAAGCTTGCCACCATTTCTGCGATGGCCAATCCTGCCTCCACGTCACCCCCCACGGTGTTGAGAATTAAGAGTAATCCTTCAATCTCATCATTCTGTTCTACCGCCACCAATTGGGGAATCACGTGTTCGTACTTGGTTGTCTTGTTTTGCGGGGGTAAAACAACGTGTCCCTCAATTTGACCGATAATAGACAAACAGTACAGGTTGGACTCTGTCGACTGAGTTGGAACAGTCGAGCCCAATTCTTTCACACTCTCCACAGTACTAATCTGCTCATTGGTTTCCTCTGAAAGTCCATCATTCTTCACAAAATCCCAAGGGCCCATGAACCTTTCTCTCATCGTAGACACTCCTTGTCTTGCCAAAAAACCTTTCACAACTTCACACGACTCTTCTTTAGTAGTGCGTGTTCGGATAGGAATGAGGTCAGCCCCAAGCAGTGCGATGAAGTCAGCCCAGAATGCGCACTGGGTCTGCTCCCTTTCCGGACAACCTCTAGTATGAAGTATGATGATTCAACACATACATGAGTGATATCATTTGACCGCTCCATTCATCGCGTTTCCCCATCCGGAACATGCAAAGCAAAACCCGCTCCACAACTGCCGTGAAGCGGGTTCACACTAAACCCCCATGCCCCGCAGGGGCACAAGATGATGGGAAAATAATCGGGCGCCTATTTCCCATCAAAAAAGTGTCAAAACATCCATGGAGTAATCATTTTGCGCCTTTCCGCTGCAATGCGTCAGGGAATTCTACTCACTTTTCGGCCAACCCCCTTGACGGATTAAGCCTCCATAATAATGGGCAGAATCATTGGCCGTCTGCGAGTCTGTTCGTACAAAAATCTACCGACAGATTCGCGCACAGCCGTTTTTAATGAAGACCACTCGCTGATGTTGTCAGCAACCATCCTCGTCAATGTCGTTTCCACAATCTTTGTTGCCTGGTCCAGCAAGGCCTCTGATTCACGGACATAGACAAAGCCTCGGGAGATAATATCCGGACCGGATAACACCGCTCCCGTCTCTTTGGACAGAGTCACCACAACCACTAAAATCCCATCCTGAGACAATAGCTTGCGATCCCGTAAAACAATGTTGCCCACGTCTCCGACGCCCAGTCCGTCAATCATAACGGTACCAGCCGTCACCTTGCCCGCCATCTGAGCCTGTCCGTTGTTGAACTCCAGCACATCTCCCAAGTCCAAAATGAAGATATCTTCCTCCGCCACGCCCATCGACTCCGCCAATCCAGCATGTACCCGCTGCATTCGATACTCCCCGTGAACAGGCACAAAGTATTTGGGACGTACCAGGTTGAGCATGAGTTTAAGCTCTTCCTGACTCCCGTGACCCGAGACATGCACCCCTCGGTAGATGACATGAGCCCCCGCGCGAAACAATTGGTCAATAGTGCGGAAAACGTACTTTTCATTCCCTGGAATGGGAGAACTCGCTAGGACAACCGTATCCCCTGGCACAATTTCTACCTTCCGGTGCGCCCCCCGTGCCATGCGTGTCAAAGCGGACATCGGCTCACCCTGACTTCCGGTGGACAAAATGACTACCCGTTCCGGCGACAACTTGCTGGCATCATCCACCTCAACGATGGTGGATGAAAGAGCGTTTAAATAACCAAGTTCTAAAGCAATCTGGATATTGTTCACCATACTCCGGCCAACCACCGCAACCTTGCGCCCATACCGCTCGGCAGATTCGATGACTTCCTGAACGCGATGAATATTGGATGCAAAAGTCGCCAGAATAACCCTTCCTGGCGCATGGCTGATAATGTCGTCAATTTTTTGCCCGACAATCCGCTCAGAAGGGGTAAATCCTTCTCGTTCTGCATTCGTACTGTCGGCCACCAAAGCCAATACGCCTCGGTTCCCATATCCTGCCAACTTCGACAACTCGGCAGGCCGACCATCTACGGGCGTTTGGTCAATCTTAAAATCTCCGGTATGCACTATCAATCCCTCGGGAGTATCAATGGCAAATCCCCCGGTGTCAGGAATACTGTGATTCATGTAGAAAAAAGACACCTGAAACACACCCGCCTGAAAAGAACTCTCTCCGTCAATCCGCACAAGTTTTACGGTATCCAGCAGGTTGTGTTCTCGCAACTTGTTCTCAATCAATCCCAGTGTGAGCCGCGTTCCATATACAGGAACATTCAATTCCCGCAAGACATAGGGCAGACCCCCAATGTGATCCTCATGGCCGTGAGTCACAAAAATACCGCGAACCTTATCGCGGTTCTCCATTAAATAAGAAATATCCGGGATGACCGCGTCAATACCAAGCATCTCTTCTTCAGGGAACTTAATCCCGGCATCCACGACAATGATGTCATCCCCATAGCGATAAACGGTCATATTTTTCCCGATTTCTCCGACTCCCCCCAAAGGGATGACGGACAGTTTAAAGTGTTTCTTAGCCAAAGCCGCACCTCCATATCATTCATTCATTCAACGAATACATTTTTTTACACGCGAAAGCCCGTACAACCCATTTATCCAGTAAATACAATAACGTGGATTTACCTTCCCTGTTGGTGCCGCTAACAGCGGCATGACGGTCTATCCCTTAGTGTCTTAAACCCAGACGAATAGAAAGCCAGACATCCCTCATCCGTGTCCGACGGTGCTGTCGAAACCTGTCAACTTCCTGCCGTTGCGACAGCCATTTCTGTTTTCGCTTTTCAACCCGCCAAACCATCAGACTCATGGCCTGTTCAACCCGAGTACAGACCAATGACCTGCCGCTCTCGTCCTGTGGTTGTGATTTGGTTTTCAAAGCCGCACCAGTCACTCGTGTTTTATTATACTCACCCGTCAAGGTTCATACAACAACAAAACGCCCCTTATCCCTTGAACCAGGGATGAGGGGCGTTGAGCACACCCATTTTTCACAAGAGACCTACACGCCGCTGATAGCGGTGCCTATCCAGTAAATACAATAACGTGGATTTACATTCCTGCTGGTGCCGCTAACAGCGGCATGAAGGCCTACCAGAAATGTAAATACACCGGGAGGCAGTTACTGCTTAAACTGGAGAACTTATTTACGCCAGCGGTCCACGAGGCAATTTTCCCAATATCTCCAACTGTTGGCGAACTTCCAATTGTACTGCCTCTGGGGCTTCCACCAGCGGCAGGCGCACCCCGCCTCCTGGTAAGCCTAAATCCCGCAGGGCCGATTTTAGTGGAGCCGGACTGGAGCTGTGAAAGAGAGCTTCAAATAAAGGCAGCAGACGAGCCGACCACTCTGCGGCCACGGCCACCTCTCCAGCCAGATGGGCATGAATTAAGCGAGTCATTTCCTGACCCACGAGGTGGGAAGCCACACTGACCACCCCATATCCCCCCACAGATAAAACCGGTAGGGTCAGTTTATCGTCACCGCTGTAAAGAAACACATCATCCGGCTTGAAGGCGGCAAGTTCCATAATCTGAGTCATGTTGCCACTGGCCTCTTTGATAGCGATGATGTTTGGCACTTGAACCAGGCGCAATAAAGTGTTCACCTCAATATTCACACCACAGCGACCGGGAATGTTGTAGATCATGATGGGCAGAGAAACTGCCTTTGCAACGGCAGAAAAATGAGCATAGAGACCCTCTTGACTGGGTTTATTATAGTAAGGTGCTACCAACAATAATCCCTGAACCCCAAGTTGTGCCGCTTCCTTCGACAACTGGATACTGTCCCCTGTGCTGTTGGTTCCGGTTCCCGCGATGACGGGAACTCGACCGTCTGCAAAGTGCAGGGTCAACTCGAACAGCCGTAGCTTTTCTTCATGCGACAGAACCGGCGATTCGCCGGTGGTCCCTGCGGCAACCAAGGCCGTGGTTCCCATTGCAATTAAGTGATCAACCAATTTCTGCAATCCCGTTTCATCCAACCGTCCATCGTCCGTGAATGGCGTCACCATGGCTGTAATCAAACGTCCAAAATCCACTATTGCCACCCCACTCGTGGTCCGCGCGCGCGTAAAGTCACTTTCCTTTGCCTCTTCATTCCTATCTTACACCGGGCTGTCTAGCTCGAAAGCCTGATGGAGTGCACGCACGGCCTTTTCCATTTGTTCTCCATGTACAAGACACCAAATTGTCGTGTGAGAATCCGCAGATTGGAGAATCTCAATGTCTTCCTTCCGCAGAGAATCCACAATTTTCGCCATAATTCCGGGGACCCCGGCAATCCCCGCGCCCACCGCCGCCACCTTGGCACAATTCTCCACAACTTGAGGACCCGCACCCAATCCCCGAATGAGTTCGGCCGCTTTTTGGCCATCTTTGCCGGGCACAGTATACGTGACCCGGTCCGTCCCCACCGAAATGAAATCAACGCTAATGGCGTGTTCAGCCATTAAGGCAAACACGTTTTGACCCCTCAGTTCCTCCTGATGCACAGAAATTTGTGTGACAGGAGCCGTCTGTGTGACTCCTGTCAGAAAACGATCAGCTACCGTGGCTGTCTCCAGCACTGCAGTGGCACTGGTGACAAGTGTGCCCTCATCCATCGACTGAGTGCTGCGCACCCGAATGGGAACATTCTTTTGCATGGCAATTTCCACCGCCCGGGGATGAATCACCTTCGCTCCTTGATACGCCAAATTACAAATCTCTGTATAGGTCACCCGCTTTAGCTTACGAGCTTCATCGACAATCCTTGGATCTGCCGTCATGATGCCGTCTACATCCGTAAAAATATCCACTCTTTGAGCATTCAATGCAACGGCGAGGGCCGTGGCAGTCGTATCACTCCCCCCACGACCGAGGGTTGTGACATCTCCATCCTCGTTGACACCCTGAAACCCCATCACCACCACAATGCGCCCGTTTTCTAACTCGGAAAGAATCCGCTGTGGCCGGATCTCTAAGATGCGGGCATCGCCAAATCTGTCACTTGTGGAAATCCCAGCCTGGCCCCCATTGAGAACCACCACATCGTGACCGCGCCCCCGCAGAGCAGCGGCAAAGACCACGGCGGAAATGGTTTCCCCACAACTCATGAGAATATCCTTATCCCTGGGACTTCCCAAATCCACACCTTGTAAGAGGCTTAACAAGGTGTCTGTGGCATATGGATCTCCCTTACGTCCCATGGCGGACACAACCACAACAACCTGGTACCCCTCACTGAGTGCAACTTCCACATGCCGAATTGCCGCCAAGCGCAATTCATGGCTGGCCACAGATGTGCCACCAAACTTCTGCACAAGAATTTGCATGATACCTTCTCCCAGCTCCCAAAACGCTTGTCTTTAAACTGTAGACTGTGCAGGATTGCCTTTTAGTGCGTGTCCGGAAAGGGGTCTGGTCAGACCCAAGCAGTGCCAGGAGGCCAGCCCAAAATGCGCACAGAGCGTACGTTTTCGGTACGTGAAGGAGCATTTTGGGCGACGACGCAGCAATGCGCCGGGGAGTTCTGACCCCTTTCCGGACAACCCCTTTTAGTCTCCTGCCTGGCCCACCAGCAACTCGGCAATCTGCACCGCGTTCCAAGCAGCGCCCTTCAGCAAATTGTCTGCCACAACAAACATGCAAACCGTTTGAGAATCAGTCAAGTCCGGACGAATTCGGCCCACATAGGTGTCTCCAGTTCCTTCGGCCATTTTCGGATGGGGGTACAAAGCACGCTTTGGATCATCTACAACCACCACACCTGGAGCTCCCTGTAATCGGGAGCGCACCTGTTGTGCCGTGATGGTTTGACCAAAACGAACAGAGACCACTTCAGAGTGTCCGTAAACGACTGGCACCCGTACCGCAGTTGGACTCACCCGCAATTTGGGTTGCCCCAAAATTTTTTGCGACTCAAGCACCAATTTCATTTCTTCTTTGGTATATCCATTATCCAAAAACACGTCGCACTGAGGCAAAACGTTGAAGGCCATCGAATAATGTACCTCGCTGTCCGCCACCGGAAACAGGGTTGTGTCCTCTCCCTGTTTCGCAATTTCATTTTGCAAGGCATTGATGGCCTTTTGCCCCATGCCACTGACAGCCTGATAGGTCGCCACGGACACATGTTCGATACCAAACTCGGTCAAGGGTTTCAAGGCAACCACCAATTGAATCGTGGAGCAGTTGGGATTGGCAATGATGCCCTTGTGTTCCGCCAAAGCCTCGGGGTTCACTTCCGGTACCACCAAAGGCACCTGTGGATCCATACGAAAGGCCGAACTGTTGTCAACCACGACACACCCCCTTGCGGCGGCCAAGGGTGCATACACCTGACTGGCGGACGCTCCCGCGCTGAACAGGGCCACATCCACTCCCTCAAAGTCCGACTCCTCAACTGCCTTCACCGGTATTTTCTGACCGCGGAACTCCAGCGTCTGACCGGCCGACTTGGGACTGGCCAAAAGGCGAAGTTCCCCAACCGGAAAACTTCTGCGTTCCAGCGTGGACAACATGGCTCGACCGACGGCACCCGTTGCACCTAAAACTGCGACAGTATAGTCATCCTTACGCTTCATTTCCGTTCTCCTTTGTGAAAAATACTTCTTCCTGCACTCTCCCAGTTTCTCCTACATTTGTTCAATTCATGGTCTTCCCTCGCGCCAGCGCTCAATCAGAAGCGGTTGTAACTGCCATTTCTCTAATGCAGCCTCACACGTCTCTGGAATCAGCCGCATCAGGGACACTAACGAGTTCATTTTAACATGAGGTGAATCCTGCCCAAACGGCACAAAAAAAATATTTTTCGTGTTCATTAACTTAGCAATATTATATAGGCTTAGTCCCAAACCGTCATTGGTCGAGACCGCCAAGACCACCGAGCGGTCATTGCGCAGGGTGGACTTTGCCGCCATCAACACCGCCGAGTCTGTTGCCGCATTTGCCAAACGGCTCAGACTGTTGCCAGTGCAAGGGGCAATGACCAGACAATCCAGACGTTTTGAGGGGCCCAGTGGTTCAGCCTCAGGAATTGTGGTAATGGCCTGATGCCCCGTTGCAGTCTCGATTTTTTTTGCCCACTCACCGGGTTCTCCAAACCGGGTGGAAACGTCTAACATGGTGCGGGAAAAAATCGGCACCACATCTACTCCCTTTTTAACCAGGTTAACAACTTCAGGGTATACTTCCTCATAGGTGCAATGGGAACCGGTGACAGCAAATCCAATCGTCTTCCCTTTTAAATCCATTCAACTCATCTCCCCTCTGAGCTTGGGCGGAATGACCCATCTTTCCATTGAACATCGAGACTTCGGTGGGGGAGTCTACCCCCACCGAAGCAGGGTACGGAGTTCCACTCCCACTTGTAGAAATAGGAGTCTCACATGTGGATCAATGGCCAATCCAGTAATTACAGTAGATTCACAATCCTTGCTGGTGCCGCAAACAGCGGCATGAGGGTCTATTGTGACTCATTCAACAAACGAATCATCGTGGTAGCAATAATCCTACCTGCCGTTTTGGGAGCCACCAGTCCTGGCAAACTCGGTGCTAACACAGCCTTGATACCTCGCCGTTCGGCAAACCGAAAGTCTGTTCCTCCGGGTTTTGACGCAATGTCGATAATCACACATTCGCGCGATATCCGAGACAAAACGTCCACGGTGAGAATGAGTTGGGGAATCGTGTTAAAAATGATTTCCATACTTCCCAGGGAATTTTCTAACTCTTGCATAACAAGAGGTCGCAATCCCATGGCCACAATCCGTGCGATATCCGCTGGCCGTCTGGCGGCAACCGACACCTCCGCCCCCATGTGTGCCAACAACCGAGCGAGAGTCATACCAGAACGACCAAATCCCAGCACTGCGGTTTTCGCTCCGTGAATGGTGATATCCGTGTGCTCCATCGCCATAGCCACCGCCCCTTCGGCGGTAGGAATGGAATTCAGAATAGCTACCTCATCCAAATCCATCAATTTAACCAAATGGAGATTGAACTCGCTGCACCACTGCTCCAATTGATTGCGTGCAATTCCGCTAAACACATGGGTTCCCGGCCGCAAGGCCGCAAAATGCTCTTTTTGCAACCAGACGTGCTGACCGCTAAACTTGCAGTCCACCCGACCATCGTCATCCATTCCGGCCACTGGCAAAATCACGGCATCCGCCAGACTCATGACCTCTACGGTGAGAGACACCTGGCGCGTGTCCGGAAAGTTACCGTAAAACTGGTCAAATCCAATTAAAACCGCGCTGGCATCGGCATCCGTCACCTCCGCAATCACTTCAATTTGCCTAGCGTCTCCGCCGATAAACACCAGTTTGCGCCCCGTCAGCATCGTATCTGACCCCTTTCCCGTGATATCAGAGGACCCCTGCCAGCGGCTGCGCCTCTCCGTGGTGTACCCTATGCCTCGCCTGGGCAATGCGTGATGGCTCCGCAAACAGCCCAAGAAACGCACAAAAAACCCGGATTTCACCGCAATCCGGGTTAAAACGCGATATCTTATGGCCTCGTCAGCGTCCGGTGGAACCGAACCCACCCTCACCACGTTCTGTCGATGCAAAGTGGCTCACCAGAAGCCAACGAGCCGTGTACACAGGCATAAACACCATTTGGGCAATTCGGTCCTGGGGATGAATCAGGTAAGCATCATTCGAGAAATTCGTCAGCAAGACCTGAATTTCTCCTGTATAATCCGAGTCAATCACGCCAACCCCGTTTGGCAACCCGATGCCATGTTTCCAAGCTAGACCACTCCGAGCAAATACCAATCCCACCACCGCAGGAGGCATCTGCACCGCAATACCGGTGGGGACGCGTATTCGCTCGCTCTTCTCCAAACGAATGGACTCGTACAAGCAGGCTCGCAGGTCTATCCCCGCGCTGCCCTCAGTGGCATACTCTGGAGGATAAGCAGCCTGCTCGCACAATGGCGACAGAGCCATAATTTTTACGTCAATGTACGAATTCATCTGCAACCCTCCATCGATTTTCACTTAGACATCAAGGTTTAGTCCTGCCACTGGGCCCACCGCTGCCAATGACATGGGTCGTTCCAGAATTGCAGCGGCCACCCTCTTGACGTCCTCCACGTTGACCTGTTCAATCCCCTGAATACTTTCATCCAACGAAACCTCACGCCCCAGCATCAATTCGTTTTTACCCAAACGACTCATGCGACTGCTGGTACTCTCCAAACTGAGCATCATGGAACCCTTGACTTGTTCCTTCCCCTTGCGAATTTCTGCTTCGGTCAATCCGTTGACAGCCACATCCTCACAGATTTTCCGCACCAAATCCAGGGTATCCGTGACGTGCTCGGGTGAAGTCGCCGCATACACACCAAACATGCCACAATCCCTGTAAGAGGAATGAAAAGAGAAAACAGAGTACGCCATCCCCCGCTCCTCGCGGATTTCTTGAAATAACCTGGAACTGGACGAACTCCCCAAGGCATTATTCAGTAACACCAACGCGTATAACCGACTGTCTCCAGCTGCCAAACCCGGAGTTGCCAAACACAAGTGAACCTGCTCTGTCTCCTTCACTTTAACACTGGAACCGACAATAAATTGCGGAGCCACCACCTGCGGGTCCGCCGTTCTAGCAGGAAAAACTCGAGCGCCAAACTGTTCCTCCAACTTCTCCAGAACTTCGGCTACAGGAACATTTCCAGCGATAGAAATCACAACGTTCTGCGGAACATACCGCTGCTTAACATAGGATCCTAAATCCTGCCGAGAAAAAGACCGTAGATTCTCTTCCAACCCCAAAATGGTGTACCCCAGAGGATGAGAACCATAAACTTGAGAAGCCAAAACATCCATCACCAGTTCATCCGGCGTATCCTCGTACATACGAATTTCCTCGATAACCACGTTCTTTTCCTTTTCAATTTCCTCCGGCGCAAAACTGGACCGCAACAGCATTTCCGCCAAGGTTTCTGCCGCAATGGCAAAATGCTGATCTAAGACCTTGGCATAAAAGCACGTATACTCCTTGGAGGTAAAGGCGTTCACCTGACCACCAATCCCGTCGAAAACCTCGGCTAACTCACGAGCAGAATAGCGCTGCGTACCCTTAAATAACATATGCTCCAAAAAATGGCTAATCCCGTTGCTGCGAACTGTTTCATTTCTTGAGCCGGTGTATACCCAAATGCCAAGACTCACCGACCTTACCGCGGATATTTCCTCTCCTACCACACGCACACCATTGGTCAGTGTCTGCCGATAGCTCATCGCAACCTCCCAAATCGGGTTCGGATTTGCCCCTGCCGAATGCCCGATTGTTTCCGCCCCCCAAGGCAAAGTTCCAAGTGTAACTTACTATAACAAATCAGGATAAGGCACTCAAGCGCATGGGTGGCCTTGCGGCTCGCTGTTCTAATACCACCTGTTCCACTGTTTTCAAATGATAACCCTTGTCTGCTAACTCCCGAATCAACCTAGGCAAAGCCTGAACCGTAGGACCTGTTGGATGCATTAAAATGAGGGCCCCCGGGTGAACCTGTTTTGTAATGCGCTGCACCACCTGTTCGGCAGGGGGACGACGCCAGTCTATACTGTCCACAGACCACAGAATCGTGTACATCCCTGCTGCTGCCGCTTGGTGCAAAGTTCTCTCGTCAAAAGACCCGGCAGGAGGAGCCAACAAGATGGGTCTGACACCTATGACATCCCGAATGACCTGGTTTGTATCCATCACTTGCTGCCGCAATTGTGTCTCCCGTAATCGCCGGAAGTCTGGGTGTCCACTGCCATGACTGCCAATGGCATGACCCATCTGAGCCATCTCTCGAGCTAAGTCCGGATGTTTCTCCACCCAGCGGCCATCGACGAAAAAAGTTGCCTTGACTCCGGTTTCACGCAGGATGTGCAAAATTCCCGGGACGTACTCCTCCCCCCAGGAGACATTAAACATCAGTGCGGCTGACCGTTCTGCCTCCGGGCCGCGATAAATGGGCTCTTTGGGCAGTTGTGACAAGGGGACCGCTGGCATAACCTTGTTCCAGACCAAATGCAGGTAGCCATCTTGAGCCCGCTGTGTAGCCTGCTGACTTAAGGGGACATTCAGTTGCCAACCGTTGAGTCCGGGGATTCCGTGCCACACCCGATCCACTCTGGCATTCACAGCCGGGAGGGCCAAGTCCTTGGCGAGGTGCTCCCATTGAATTTGTGGCTTTGTATCGGCTTGTGCGCAGACGTTTCCCTCATTTTGTGATGTCAAACCCCATTCGAAATTCATTCCTAGGAAAACCAGTCCTATCGTAACCAAAAATTTCTCCGTTCCAGTCCGACACTTTTTCTCCCATATCCATGCCATAAAAAATCCCTCCTCATGTCATCAGGAAGGATTCCTCGAGCCTGTCATCCCCATACCGTCAAGTCCCCCGAACCTGCAGAGAACCTTATTCCACTCCACCGGTGCGAACGACGCTCCGCTGAGACTTAAGGACCTCTTTGCGCGATAAATTGATTCGTCCCTGATTGTCAATTTCAGTGACCTTCACCGAAATTTCATCCCCCACGTGACAGATATCCTCCACCTTATTCACACGACTGATGTCCAGTTGCGAAACGTGAACCAGTCCTTCCTTTCCGGGCAGGACCTCCACAAAAGCGCCATACTTCTCCACACGGGTAACCTTGCCCACATAAGTCTTCCCCACTTCCACATCCCGTGTGATGTTGAGAATTTGTTCCTTGGCACGATAGGCTCCCTGAGCATCTGTTCCGGAAATGAATACTCGTCCGTCCTGTTCAATATCAATTTTGACTCCTGTTTCTTCGATAATTTTATTAATCACGCGCCCCCCAGGTCCAATAACCTCACGAATTTTGTCCGGAGCAATGGTCAACGCAATCACTCGTGGTGCGTAGTTGGACAACTCTTGCCTGGGTTGGGCGATAGCCATTGACATTTTGTCCAGAATAAACATTCGCCCATTGTGCGCTTGACGCAAGGCCCGTTCCAGAATCTCGCGGTCAATCCCCGAGATCTTAATATCCATCTGCAGAGCGGTGACTCCCTTGGCGGTCCCCGCCACTTTGAAATCCATATCCCCCAGATGATCTTCCAGGCCTTGAATATCTGTCAAAATCGCAACCCTGTCTCCTTCCTTCACCAACCCCATGGCAATCCCGGCCACCGGTGCCTTGATGGGTACACCGGCATCCATCAAAGCCAGGGTACTGCCACAAATGCTCGCCTGAGAAGAGGAGCCATTGGACTCCAAAACTTCGGAGACCACGCGGATGGCATAAGGGAATTCTGACGGGGACGGAATGACTGGATCAAGAGCGCGCTCTCCCAACGCGCCGTGGCCAATATCACGACGACTGGGAGCCCGTAAGGCTCGTGCCTCGCCCACACTGAAAGGAGGAAAGTTGTAGTGGTGCATATATCGATTGGACTCTTCCAGGCCCAGTCCATCGAGGATTTGCTCATCTCCTAAGGCTCCCAAGGTGCAAACCGACAATGCTTGAGTTTGACCGCGAGTAAACAGCCCAGATCCGTGCGCCCTGGGTAACAGACCGATTTCACAATGAATGGGTCGAATCTCATCCAATTTTCGTCCGTCGGCACGTATGCCATCTTCCAAGATGGCGCTACGCACTTGCTCTTTCAAAATGGTATGAATCACCTCGCCAATCTCTTGCGAATGCTCGGGAAAGGACTCAGCAAAGTGTGCCTGAATTTCCTCTGCCACCGCTCCCATGGCCTCTTCTCTGGCCAACTTGTCGGAGTTTCGCACGGACTTGGCAATCATGTCTGTGCCATAGTCGCGCACCTGTAAGGCCAAGGCAGGGTCCGGTGCCTTTAACACCACCTCCCGCTTATTCCCACCGACCTTGGCAGAAAATTTTTCAATTTCAGTAATAATTTGGCGAATGGCCTCGTGACCAAAAAAGATGGCTTCAAGCATCTTTTCTTCCGAAATTTCATTCGCTCCCGCCTCCACCATGACAATGGCGTCCCTCGAACCAGCCACCGTCAGATGTAATTCACTTTGAGCAATCTGTCCCACCGTGGGATTGATGACCAACTCTCCGTCCACAAGACCCACAATCACTCCGGCAATGGGTCCATTAAAAGGAACATCCGAGATGGTCAGAGCCGCCGAGGTTCAAATCATAGCGGCCATTTCCGGCGCACAGTCTTGGTCTACCGACATGACAATATCCACTACCTGAACATCATTGCGGAAGCCCTCAGGAAACAAGGGACGAATGGGCCGATCAATGAGGCGCGACGCCAAAATGGCTTTTTCACTCGGCCTGCCCTCGCGTTTAATAAAACCTCCTGGAATTTTTCCCACCGCGTAAAACCGTTCCTCGTAATTGACCGTTAAAGGAAAAAAATCCAAGTCCTTGGGGTCCTTGGATGCGGTCACTGTAGCCAAAACCACCGTGTCTCCGTAGCGGACGTTCACCGCTGCAGTAGCCTGTTTGGCCAACTTTCCTGTTTCTAGAACCATTCGCCTGCCCGCCACAGTAAATTCATGGGACACTTCCATATTTGAACGTCAACCTCCCTGACAAGCGCTCTGAGCCTGTCCCCTGTATTCATGTAAAGAAAGCGGGCCCATGGCCCGCTCACTACACCACGCTACCTGCGTAACCCCAACGACTGAATCAGCTCACGGTAGCGATTCACGTCTCTTTTTCGAATATAGTTGAGCAAGTTTCGGCGATGACCAATCATCTTGTAGAGCCCGCGACGAGAATGGTGATCCTTCTTGTGGACCTTAAAATGCTCGGTCAGTTGAGTAATCCGTTCGGTTAGAATCGCAACCTGCACCTCTGGAGAGCCAGTATCCGTCTCGTGCAGACGGTACTTTTCTACAATCTCCCGTTTCGCTTCTTGTGTTAACAAAAGAAATCCTCCCTCAATATCATTTTGGCCCAATGGAATCCGATTCAATCTCTCCGGACCCCTTGCTGCCGGAAGCTTAATCCCTGAAACGGAGACTGCGTTGGAGGAAACGTCCGTCCACGAATCAGTTCTATCTCTGGTCTGCCCAGGACAACCTTTCCTGCGAGCTTCCATTACCAGGACTATATTATTATATCGGTGAGCCAGACAACAATCAATGAATGCCCGTTATCCGTTCTTTGACCGGTCCAACCGACGCACTTCCTCAACATCTCGTTCTATTTGCCGCTTCAACTCGACAACCCCGGAAAACTTCTGTTCATCTCGGATGCGAGTCAGAAAAGAGACTCTCAGGTCATGTCCATACAAGTCCCCCGCAAAGTTCAATAAGTGCACCTCCGCCTGCAGCCCGTGGCCATGCACCGTGGGCCGACTACCCAGGTTAAACGCTCCCAACCAGCGTTCCTTACCACCGTCCACTTGTACCTCAACTCCATAAACACCCGCAACCGGCAACACATAAGACCCGCTGTCCGCCAGATTCGCTGTGGGAAAACCCATCTGTCTACCCAAAGAACGGCCGGAAATAACCTGTCCCACAATCGTATAGGGTCGGCCTAAGAGTACAGCTGCCTCTTTCACCTGACCCTCCGCTAATAAATTGCGGATATGAGAACTGCTTACCTTCTCCCCGGCCATGGCAACAGGGGGTACAATCTGCACAGGAATACCAATTTTTTCGCACAATCCACGCAGGTCCTCGGGTCCAGCCTTACCCCCCCGTCCGAAACTGAAGTCCACCCCAACCACCACCTGCATCACGCCCATACGCGGTAGGTGTGTAAAAACAAAGTCCTCCGCAGTGATGTTGGCATATTCCGGTGTGAAATGAACACGAAACAGGCGCTGAACTCCCATTTCATGCAAAACCCTGGTTTGTTCCAACGGAGGGGTAAGCATGCGCTCATACCCGGGTTTATGGAGCAAAGCCCACAAGGGATGAGGCCAAAAAGTCATCACGGACAACTGCACAGATTCTCCCGATGAATTTTTAACCTCGCTCTGTCGTACCCCCCCTAAAGCGGCTCGCAATATCGCCTGATGCCCCAGGTGGAGTCCATCAAACTTACCAATCGCCAATACCACCGGTTGCCGACTGGCGAGGGGAATTCCCTTGATTTCGATAACCTCCAATGGTCATGGCTCCCCTTTCGAGAAAACCTTCTGAGGCTGCAACCACCCATCACTCTCCTCGTCGGACAGAGGCAACACAATGGCCACCAACTCGCCATCGCACACCGCAGCCACGGGACCCTTAGACGGTCCCGAAAAGCTCCGCACCCGTTGCCCCAATCGCAAGCAAGCAGCAGTGGTAGAAGAAACCTCCAACCAAGTCAAATCGCGCACCCCTTCCAGGGTGGAAAGTAAAAAACGCTCCGGTTGCAGATCTGTCAAAAATCTATCCAAAGTTACGGATTCGTCAATAGAAAAGCTGCCCGATTGCAACCGTCGCAATGATTTTAAGTGAGCGGGTAGGCTTAAAGCAGCGCCCCAATCCCGACATAGAGACCGAATGTATGTACCCTTAGAGCAAGTCACAGAAAACGTCGCCGTTGCCAAAGAACCGGGTTGAAATGCAGATACATTTAATTCCTCAATTTTAATCTTTTTACTTGGTAAATCCACCTCGGTTCCGGTACGAGCCCACTCGTACGCCCGTCGTCCCTCAATATGCACGGCGGAGTATGCAGGAACCTTTTGCCACTGCACGCCAATAAACGGGCGGGCTGCGGCAACAACCTGGTCCATGGTCAGAAATGTCGCATCGCCGACAGCCGTAACGTGGCCCATCGCATCGTCGGTGTCTGTGGCCTCACCAAAACAAACTTCCCCTACATACGCCTTATTGACTGCCGTCATGTACTCCAGCAATCGGGTTGCCATCCCTACTCCCAGCACCAAGACGCCCGTCGCAGCCGGATCCAGCGTACCTGCATGGCCAATTTTCTTGATGCCCAGCCTCTTTCTGACTCTCATCACCACATCGTGGGATGTTAAGCCAGGAGGCTTGTCTATCACTAGGATTCCTGACGTCAAGCTTCACGCCTCCGGCAATGCCAATTCAACTTGTTTGGTCACTCGTTCCATCACTTCTCGGAGTGACCCTGAAACGGTGCAACCCGCTGCCCGCGTGTGACCTCCACCGGCAAATATTTGAGAAATCTTGGCCACGTCAACCGTGCGTTTAGAACGAAGAGACACTTTAATCCGCTGATCTAAAGTTTCCCGGAACAATATCCCCACTTCTACCGTATCAATGCTACGAGCGAATCCCACCAACCCCTCTGCATCATCGTCGGTACAGCCGGTACTATCCAACATCTCCCGAGTCACAAACATGGTGGCGTAACGACCATCCGTCGACAGGGTGAGATGGGACAAAGCCAACTGCAACAACCTTATTTGCTCCCAGGTGCGGGACTCCAAGGCCGGTTCCGCCACATCGTAAGGTCGCACTCCCCCAGCCAAAAGTTCTGCGGCAATCTGATGAACTTCGCGAGTGGTGTTGGGTAGAGCAAATCCACCCGTATCTGTCAAGATGCCCGTATACAGGCACATGGCGATGTCCTCGTCCAACGTCACCTCCAATGCACGTACCACGTGATAAACCAGCTCACAGGTGGCAGCAGCTTGAGGATCCACCACAGAGACGGTGCCATATCCGGGATTGGTCTGATGGTGGTCAATGTTCACCAATACGGGGTTTTTCTCAATGTACCCATTGGCGTAGGCATAACGGTGAACATCTGCACAATCCACCGCTATCACCTGCGTAAACTGACGGTCTGGCACGGTTTGCACTCGGCTCACCGCGTCATACCAGGGCAAAAACGAAAACCTTACAGGCAAAGGATCTTCAACCAATACCCGCCATGTCTTCCCTAAAACTGAGAGCAGGGACGCGACAGCCAAGGCACTGCCAATGGCATCCCCGTCGGGTCTTTCGTGGGTGACAATCAACCAATCATTCCCCGCCGCAATGGTGTCGGCCACTTGCTGAACCCGCTCCAACTGGCGGGGTATTGGTTGCCAACTTGCCCTGGTTGCTTGTACCAAATCCCTTGCCTCCCCGGACAATTTATGTCTTATCGGAACCATCCTGTGCCGTATCAGCAGCATCCCCCTCCCGTTGATGGAGAGACCGCAACACCGACTCAATGTGAGCACTGTACTCCTCTGATTCATCCAGCCTCCAAGCCAATTCTGGGGCAACCCGCAAACGCAGACGACGCCCCACCTCACCCCGGATGTATCCTTTGGCCCGTTCCAATGCCGCCAGGCTTGCTCTTTTTGTTTCCTCGTCACCAAACACGCTGACATACACTTTGCCATACTGTAAATCATCACTCAGATCCACTTTGGTTACCGTAGCAAAGCCAATCCGCGGGTCTTTCAAGTCTGCGCCGAGAATCCCCGCAATTTCCTTCTTCATTTGTTCTGCGGCTCGTTGACTCCGAATGCGCGTCATCAATGCAACCTCCCGGGATTCGTTCATGCCCCTTTATTGTGTCTTGACGGCCTCCATTTTAAAGACCTCCAGAACGTCTCCCACCTTAATATCGTTAAACTTCTCCAAGGTAATACCGCACTCAAAACCAGTGGCCACCTCGCGAGCATCATCCTTAAACCGCTTGAGGGAGTCTAAGTTCCCTTCATACACCACTACTCCGTCGCGAACAATGCGACATTCGGCATCCCGAGTTACCTTCCCGTCCGTTACATAGCAACCGGCAACCGTACCAATGCGGGAAATGTGAAATGTTTGGCGCACCTCCGCGTGACCCAAAACAACCTCTTTTTCCTCGGGATCCAACATCCCCCGCATGGCCGCTTCAAGTTCCTCGGTGACATTGTAAATAACCCGATACAAGCGGACATCCACCTGTTCAGCCTCGGCCGCTCTGCGTGCGTTCACGTCGGGTCTCACATGAAAGCCAATGATAATGGCGTTGGAAGCGCTGGCCAAAGATACATCCGATTCCGTAATGGCTCCCGCACCTTTGTGAATCACCTTCACGCGTACACCCTCAATTTCAATTTTTTCGATGGATTGCACCAAGGCTTCCACAGACCCCTGGACATCCGCCTTGACAATCACATTCAGTTCCTTGACATTGCCTTCTTTGATCTGTCGGTACAAGTCATCCAGAGTGACGCGAGAGGTTGTCTGCATCTGTTCAACCTTCTCCCGACTCAGTCGCTTATCCGCCAGATTCCGGGCTGGCCGCTCGTCATCATACACCACGAACAAGTCCCCCGCACTGGGTACCCCACCAAGTCCCTGAATTTCAACAGGTGTGGAGGGCCCAGCCTCTTTAATCCGCTTGCTCCGGTCATTAATCATAGCCCGAACATGCCCGTAGGTGGTTCCGGCCACCACCACGTCGCCAATTCGCAAAGTCCCATTCTGCACCAATACCGTGGCCACAGGTCCACGTCCCCGATCCAGTTTCGCCTCAATCACGGTTCCCCGCGGACGCGCATGGGGATTGGCCTTCACCTCGCGCAAATCGGTCACCAACAACACCATTTCCAACAAGTTATCTAAGCCTTCCCGTTTCAAAGCGGAGATTTCTACAAAGACTGTATCGCCGCCCCACTCCTCGGCCACCAGCCCATGCTGAGTCAATTCCTGTTTGACTCGGTCCGGATTGGCCCCCGGTTTGTCAACCTTGTTGATGGCGACAATAATCGGCACATTAGCGGCATTGGCGTGATTGATGGCCTCGACAGTTTGTGGCATGACACCATCATCAGCCGCCACCACGAGAATGGTAATGTCCGTCACCTGAGCTCCGCGCGCTCTCATCGTGGTAAATGCCTCATGACCCGGCGTATCCAGAAATGTGATTTTCCGACCATTCACTTCAACTTGGTAGGCACCAATGTGCTGGGTAATACCCCCAGACTCTGTGGCAGTCACATGACTGTCCCGAATGGCGTCCAACAAAGTCGTCTTGCCATGATCCACGTGCCCCATAATCGTGACCACCGGCGGACGTGGCTGTAAATCCTCTGGCTTGTCTTCTTGCATTAACATATCCAGAGCCTCTTCGTCCACCGGCTCTACCACGTTTAATTTCACCTTATATTCGGAAGCAATCAGTTCCATGGCGTCCGTATCAATTTCCTGATTGATAGTTGCCATGACACCAAGAAACAACAGCTTCTTGATGATATCCGATGGTTCACGTTTGATGAGCTTAGCGAAATCGGCCACGGTTTGCGGTCCCTCCACCGTTACCTCTTGGGGCAGCTCAACACGGGGAATGTTCCGGTTCACCCCGTTTTCTCCGCTCGGACGACGGCGACTCCGATTACGAACCAGTTTATCCTCATTAAATCCCTCTTTGCGATCCCGATAGTCCGTTTGCTTTCTCTCTCGTTCTTTCTCCTTTGCCTTCGCCGTCGCGCTCACTGGTTTCACCGAACCAGAACCCGTTCCAGAGCCTGCAACGCCCGCTGGACGAGATGCGCTGCTGAATCGGCTGCTGGCCCGATCCGACCCAACACCGGCCCGTCGACCCGACCGGTCACCACCACCGTTGTTCCCGCCACGCGCTGGACTACTGCGGTCACCACTGTAGCCGCCCGTCCGCGCTCCTCCGGTGCTGCCACTGCGCGCGCCGCCACTGCGGTCACCGCTGTAGCCGCCTGTCCGCGTGCCTCCGGTGTTTCCAGCCCCTGGAGTTCCACTTCCGGTTGTGGAACGTACGGGCCGAACTCGATGCTCACCCAAACTGTCTTGACTGGGACTTTCTGTTCCCCGATTGTCGCGAACCCCATCACTTGTGATACTCTGGCCTCTATTTTGTTCCCGCTCATTTGTGGAGCCTGTCACGGGGGTCAGCCCTTGATGCTGCTCCTGGGAACCGTTCGCCACACCGACGGATGTGTCCGTCTGAGGTTCTCCGTCAACCTCCACCCTTTCTATAGCACTTCCTGAAAGGGTTCGGGTCGCTTGCATTGCAGCGGCTACCGAACGACTATCGGCCCCGGCGGCTAAGGTCCCCGTGCCTGTCAAACCAGAACTCCGTTGCCCCTCTTGCCGTCGAACACCGCTCATGCCATTCATCCCATCCGTCCTTCTTCCACCCCAATAATCCTTGTCATCAGTTTGAATGCGACTCGCGCCGGTGCCTCCACTGGTCCGACTCCCATTTCCTGAGGAATGTTTGTTCTCCTGATTGTTTCTTTGCTCCGTCCCCGCAGACCGAGCATTACGCTCCCGTTGTCGCTGCTTCTCTCGGAGTTCTTTTTCCACCTCGGTCGCATGGCGCTGGGCGGCGCGTTGTTTCACCTCTGAAAAAAATCGTTCCACTTTCTCCACCATTTCCGGGTCCATGACACTCATATGGTTAGCGACCGGAACATCCAGTCGACTGAGAATTGTTAGGATCTCTTTTGAGGACATATTCAATTGTTTGGCGTACTCATACACCCGCAATTTCGTCAATCACTTCACCCCCGCTTAAATCTCGCAAATCCGCCAATATCCTTTGGGCAAACCCGGGGTCTGTTATCGCGATTGTAACCACTTGGGACTTTCCACATGCAGTCCCCAGAGTCACCCGATCCACCCCCTTTGCCAACGGAACTCCGTAATAAGCGCACTTGTCCGCAACCTTTTTCGCCCCGTTCGCTCCCGTATCGGCCGCCATGATAACCAGACTGGCCTTTCTTTCACGAATGGCCGCGAGAACAGCTTCCTGCCCTATTTTCCCTTGGCCCGCTCGGACGGCCATTCCCAGCCGTTGCAACCATCGCTTACTCGGATCTGGCAATGCCCTTCCCCTCCTGCAGTTGGTTTGCCAAACTGTCCAACACCTCTGCCGGAATGCCGGTTTTTAAAGCCCGTTCCAAGGACTTGCGCTTGCGAGCCTGCTTCAAGCACTCTAGGTCTGGACACAAATAAGCGCCTCGCCCATTGCGCTTGCCAGTCTTGTCGATAACGACATCCCCTTCTGGGGTTAAGACCACACGAATCAGTTCCCGCTTGGGTCGCATCGTCTGGCAACCCACACACTTACGCAACGGCACTTTGCGCACCCGCTGCATCCGCAATCCCCCAATCAATCCTTACTGAGACTGGCGCATCGCCAGCGTTCAAGGTTCATGCAACCAATCGGACGACAGAGTACCCACGTCTTCTTCTTCCATGTCAACTGTCAGACGCCCAAACATCCCCAACTCTGCGGCTTGAGTTTCACTTTTAATATCAATTTTCCAACCAGTTAGTTTCGCTGCCAAGCGGGCGTTTTGACCCTCTTTGCCGATGGCCAGAGACAACTGATAATCCGGAACAATGGCCCTGGCAACCTTGTTTGGTTCGAGGATTTGCACGTTCACCACTTTCGCCGGGGATAGACTATTCCCCACCCACTCTTGTGCATCATCGCTCCACTTGATGATATCGATTTTTTCTCCGCTGAGTTCATTCACAACCGCCTGAACTCGTAACCCTCGTGCACCCACGCAGGCGCCGATGGGATCCACCTCCGGATTGCGCGAGTGAACGGCAATTTTTGAGCGGTAACCGGCCTCCCTGGCGACGGATTTGATTTCCACAACCCCGTCATAAATCTCCGGAACCTCCAGTTCAAACAACCGTTTTAAAAGCCCAGGGTGGGTGCGTGACACCACCACCTGCGGACCTTTGCTGGTCCGCTCAACTCTGGCAATGTACGCCTTGATCCGGTCTCCCGGTTTCAATCGGTCTGTAGGCATTTGTTCCGACAGTGGCAACACAGCCTCCGTTTCACCCACATCCACATAAGCGGCCCGACCGTCAACCCGTTGTACTACACCGTTGACGATATCCGACTCCCTGTCGACAAACTTGTGGTATATAATGGAGCGTTCAGCCTCACGAATTTTCTGCGTGACCACCTGTTTTGCCGTCTGAGCCGCGATGCGCCCAAAATCTCTGGGAGTCACCTCAATTTCCACAACATCTCCCAATTGGTAATGGGGGTCCATATCAAGAGCCGTGTCCAGAGAAATATCCAAATGGGGATTGTTGGGCTCCTCAACCACCGTCTTGCGGGCGAATACATGCACCTCTCCCGACTCGCGACCAATCTCCACCCGTACGTTGGGTGCCGAATTAAAATTCCGCTTATAACCAGAAATCAAAGCTGCCTCTATGGCCTCTAAAAGTGTGTCTTTGTCAATTCCTTTTTCCTTTTGTAACTGCTCCAATGCTTCCATAAACTCGACGTTCATGGAACGATTGCCCCCCCTCTCCCTTCCGCCCAGGGTCCTGCCCTTAAAATTGCACCGCTAAATGGGCAGAGGCGACCCTTGCAGATGGAATCACCACTTCAATAGTCTTGGTCATATGCTTGACCGCCAAGGTCAGGCCAGATTCGTCGTAGTGGACCAGCACTCCGGACAGAGTTTTCTGACCTTCCATAGGTTCGTACAAACCCACACTCACATAAGATCCGATGGCTCTTTGAAAATCCCGAGGTTTTTTCAGAGGTCGCTCAGCCCCAGGAGACGACACCTCGAAGAAATAGGCAGTAGGAATGGGATCCACCTCATCCAACCGATCCGACAGAGCCTCACTGACTCTGCTGCAATCGTCCAGATCCACTCCCCCCGACTTGTCGATGAATACCCGTAGGTACCAATTGTCGCCTTCTTTTTTGTACTCAACGTCCACAAGTTCTACCCCGGCCGTTGCTACAATGGGTTCCGCCAGCCTCTCCACGATGTCCGCCACTCGTTCCTTTGGCACAGAGCTACCTCCTTCAAACCTCGTCTAAACCCATCTCACGTTCCATAACGGCGGTTTTTGGGCAGACGAGCAATGCGCAGATCTGCACTACCCAAACTTGCCACATCATAGAGCGAAGAGTGGGGAAAACCCCCACTCTTCGCGCACAACCTATACGAAGCCTAACGTTTCGAGTATAGCATTAACATCCACTGTGTGCAAACTATGTTTGCCCACTCCATTGCATCTGTTTTGACTCCTGTGTTATGTTCAGTAACGCATATACCTAATGGAGGCCTTCAATATGGAAACCAGTGTCAATGAGCAGTTGCGCAATGTGGCGATTGTTGCTCACGTGGATCACGGGAAAACCAGTCTCGTGGACCAGTTGCTTCGCCAATCCGGCTTGTTTAGAAAGAATGAAACCCTCCAAGAACGGGCGATGGACTCGGATGACCTCGAACGGGAACGGGGGATAACCATTCTGGCAAAGACCACGTCGATTCCGTACCAGGGCATCAAAATTAATATTGTAGACACTCCCGGTCATGCAGACTTCAGTGGTGAAGTGGAACGAATTGTGAAAATGGTGGACGGAGTTCTGCTGGTTGTTGACGCCTTTGAGGGGGTGATGCCCCAGACGAAATTTGTGCTGCAAAAGGCCCTTGCCGAGGGTCTGACTCCCATTGTGGTGATTAACAAGATGGACCGGGACAATGCGCGCCCTGCGGAAGTTGTGGACGAAGTGCTGGACCTGTTCATCGAACTTGGGGCCAGAGAGGAACAATGTGAGTTCCCTGTAGTCTACACTTCTGCGGTAAAGGGAACAGCCAGCCTTGACCCCAACCAAACTGAGGGAAATATGGAGCCCCTGTTTGATGCCATTGTGCGTCACATCCCTGGCCCCACCGTTGAAGCCAATGGACCCCTGCAACTGCAGGTGGCCATTCTGGACTACAATGAATTTCTTGGACGCATTGGCATCGGAAGGGTTTTTCGCGGACAAGTCACTGCCGGCCAGAACGTGCAAGTGGTACGTCGGGATGGTTCCTTGCAACGAGGTCGGATTGCTAAACTGTACGGCTTCGAAGGACTGCGCCGCGTAGAAATTGACAGCGCCGAAGCGGGAGATATCGTGGCCATCACCGGTATTGAAGGTCTGACGGTTGGAGAAACCGTGTGTCACCCCGAAACCCCCGAGGCCCTACCTTTGGTGGGAATTGAGGAACCCACTTTGCAGATGGCCTTTCATGTCAACGATAGTCCTTTTGCTGGTCAAGAAGGGACCTATGTGACATCACGAAAATTACGAGAGCGTCTGTTTGCGGAATTAGAGTCCGATGTCAGCCTAAAAGTGGAAGAGACGGCAGACGCCGACACGTTTTTGGTCTCCAGCAGAGGAGAACTGCACTTATCCATCTTGATTGAAAAAATGCGTCGGGATGGCTACGAGATGCAAGTGGCCAAACCTCATGTCATTGTTAAAAAACTGCAGGGAACCACTCTGGAACCCTTAGAATGGTTGGTAGTGGAAACGCCCGGCGATGTGACTGGCAGTGTGATTGAGGCCTTGGGACTCCGCAAAGCCGAAATGCAGAAATTACAGCCCCTTGCAGATGGCTTGACGACACGCATGGAATTCACCGCCCCCATGCGCGGTCTGATTGGCTTTCGAACGGAATTTTTAACGCTCACACGAGGTTATGGCATTATGCACCACAGTTTTCATGAATACGGACCCTGGCGAGGAGAGGTCACCACACGGCGACAGGGAGTGCTAGTGGCCAGTGAGACAGGGGTGGCTACCGCGTATAGCCTACAAAATCTAGAAGACCGTGGTATCATGTTCATTCGGCCCGGCACACAAGTCTATGAGGGTATGATTGTCGGAGAGCATACTCGTGAGAACGACATTACCATCAATATTACTCGCCAAAAACATATGACCAATGTGCGGTCTGCGACAAAAGAAGAGACTTCCCGTCTGAAGACTCCTCGTGAACTCACCCTGGAGTCCGCCATCACTTACATTGCAGATGACGAATTTTGCGAAATCACACCCAAAAGTCTACGCCTGCGCAAACGGGTGCTAAACAAGAGTGAACGGGAAAAACAGTCGCGACGCAGCAAAACAGCCACCATGGCGGAATAACAGAAAAACCTGACGAGATTATCCGAGACGCATCCGGCCAACCCAAAAAGCCCCCAGTGGGGAGCTTTTTGGGTTGGTTCGCACTGCTCGGATTTGACCTCACCCCTTGTACTGTTTGGATTTGACCTCACCCCTTCCCGGGCACACACCTTTAGGCGCTGATTTGGCTGTATGTCGTAGCTTTAGAACAACGAAAGTTGATTTGATTCGGGAAGACCGGTGAGACAACTCAGTCCCTCCAGGATATCTACGACGGCCCGAGAGACCTTGCTGCGAGATTGTAAGTCTTCCACCGAGAGAAAAGGACCTTCATCCCGAGATCTCTTCAAACTGCGGGCGGCGTTTTCGCCAATGCCAGGAACTGCGGCAAATGGAGGTAACAACGCCTGTTGCTCCATTTTGATGAGAAATCGTGTGGCATCGGAACGATACAGATCCAATGGCAGAAAGCGATACCCTCGCACAACCATTTCCAGGGTCAGTTCCAAGACCGTTTGTAGTCCCTTCTCTTTGGCAGAGGCAGTGTTGCCCTTGTCTTCAATTTCCTCGATTTTACGGACAATGGCTTCTTTACCTTGCACCATCACCTCCATGTCAAAGTCGTCCGCCCGTACCGTAAAATAAGCGGCATAAAATGCCAGCGGATGATAGACCTTGAACCAGGCAATGCGCATTGCCATAAGCACATACGCGGAAGCGTGAGCCTTGGGAAACATGTACTTGATTTTTCTACCCGACTCTATGTACCACTCAGGGACCCCAAAGGAGCGCATGTATTGTGCGTCCTCCTCCTTGACGCCCTTGCCCTTGCGAATGGACTCCATGATTTTAAACGCCCGAGAGGGCTCAAGCCCCCGGTATATCAAATAAATCATGATATCATCACGGGCACAGATGACCTCAGACAGCGTGGCTGTTTTACTGCGAATCAATTCCTGGGCATTGTTCAACCAAACGTCCGTACCGTGAGATAAACCGGAGATGCGCACCAACTCCGAAAAGGTGGTGGGACGAGTATCGTCCAACATTTGACGCACAAATTTCGTTCCAAACTCCGGGATACCATAGGTTCCTGTGGAAGAGCGAATGTCTTCTGGGTTCACACCCAAGGTTTCTGTACCAGAAAACAGGCCCAGTACCGCCGGATCATTTAAGGGGATGGTCTTGGGGTCCACATCCGTCAGATCTTGAAGCATGCGAATAACGGTTGGATCGTCATGGCCCAATATGTCAAGTTTCAATAGGCATTTTTCCAGGCCGGAATGATAGTCGAAATGGGTGGTCAAGGTACCTGTTGATTTGTCGTCAGCCGGATACTGCACTGGTGTAAAATCGTACACGCTCTTATGCCCAGGAACCACCACTTGTCCACCGGGGTGTTGTCCGGTGGTCCGCTTGACTCCGGTGCACCCTTGCACCAGCCGATCAATCTCGGCATTGCGCAGAGTCAAATTTCGCTCCTCGGCAAACTTTTTCACATATCCGTAAGCCGTTTTTTCTGCCACACCGGAAATGGTACCTGCACGAAACACGTGGTCTTTGCCAAATAACTCCTCCGTATAGCGGTGAGCTCGCGGCTGATACTCGCCAGAAAAATTCAAATCAATATCAGGCACCTTGTCCCCATGAAACCCCAAGAAGGTCTCAAAGGGAATGTCCTGCCCATCCCGAACCATGGATGTTTTGCACTGGGGACAGTCTTTCGGAGCAAGGTCGTACCCTGAGCCCACGGAGCCGTCCTCAATAAACTCGGTGTACTTGCACTGGGGACAGCGATAATGTGGAGGTAGCGGATTGACCTCGGTGATGTCCGTCATGGTGGCCACCAGGGAAGAGCCCACGGAACCCCGGCTGCCTACCAAGTACCCGTCCGACAGGGATTTCACCACCAACTTGTGAGCAATCAAATAAATCACCGAGAATCCATGGTTGATGATGGAGTCCAGTTCTTTGCGCAGTCGTTTTTCAACAATCTCCGGCAAAGGATCTCCGTACAGTTCGCGTGCCCTGATATAGGACATACTTTCCATTTCCACCTCGGCGCCCTCAATCACCGGTGTAAATAGTTCGTCCGGAATGGGTTTTACTTCCTCAACTTGGTCCGCTATCGCCAGGGTATGAGTCACCACAACCGCCTCAGCATCTTCCCCTAAGTGTTGAAATTCGGTCAACATCTCGTCGGTGGTGCGCAGATGCATGTCTGGCTGCCATGCACTTCCGGCTCCGTGCTGAGATTGCAAAAACACCTCTCGATAGATTCCGTCCTGAGGGTTCAGGTAGTGCACATCCCCGCTTGCAACCACCGGAATATTCAAATGTTTACCAACATCCACCAATTGCCGTTGGATTTCCATAACGCTTTCTCTACTCGCAATGGTTTTGTCTTGAATAAGATTTTCATAGTGACCCAGAGGTTGCAATTCCAAAAAGTCGTAAAATCGACATATTTGTTCAATCTCGTCTCTCCGTTTGCCCCTCAAGAAAGCCTGAAACACTTCTCCTTGCTGACACCCACTACCAATCAACAGTCCTTCTCGCAAGCGAACGAACTCACTGCGGGGAACCCGAGGCGTCCGGTATAGGTAACGCGTCTGAGCCAAGGACACCAACTCATACAGGTTGCGCAGCCCAACCTGATTGCGAACTAGCACCGTGGCGTGAAAAGGACGCATGCGAGCGGTATCCACCTCACCAGACAAGGCATTTAGAGCTGGCAAACTGTCAATTCCCCGTTCTTTTAAATCATTGAGCATATGCATGAATACCTTGGCAGTCGCTTCCGCATCCGCCAGAGCCCGGTGGTGATGAACCAACTGAACCTGAAACTTCTGGCTCAAGGTCTTTAGACGGTAGTTCTTTTCTCCTGGATACAGCAAGCGAGCCAGGGCCAAGGTATCCACCACCGGAGATTCCCAATCCGGCCAATTCAAACGAACAGCACACTGATTTAAGAATCCCACGTCAAATTCAGCATTGTGGGCCACCCAAACTGCCTCTGCCGCAAAGTTACGAAATCCCTCCAGAGCCTCAGCCAATTTTGGTTGACCTTCCACCATATTTTGTGTAATTCCTGTTAACTCTGAGATTTTTGCTGATATCGAGCGTTCGGGATCAATCAGTGTGGAAAAGGTTCCGGTGATTTCTCCCTGTTCCACACGCACTGCAGCGATTTCAATTAAGGTGTCCTCACGGGCGTTTAATCCCGTTGTCTCCGTGTCAAACACCACATAAGCCGTTTCTTCCAACTGCCTGTTTTGCATACGGTAGATAATGGGCGTCCCATCATCCACCATGTATGCCTCCACTCCCAGCAGAACTTTCACTCCGCGTTTACGGCCCGCCTCATAAGCGTCCGGAAAAGCCTGTACCCCCCCATGGTCTGTCACAGCGATGGCCGAATGGCCCCACTCGGCCGCCTGTCGGATAAACTCCCCCACCGGGGTTACTCCGTCCAAAGTGGACATGGTGGTGTGCAGATGCAATTCCACCCGTTTGCGCTCTGCCGTATCCAGGCGCAGAGGTGGATTCCCAGGTTGCATGTCCTGAACCATAAACACCAGTTCCCGAGTATAGGTGTCAAACTGCACTTGTCCCTGCAAACGCACATATACACCGTTCTGCAAAGTCTCCATGGCCTGTTTCTGCCGTTCATCACGAACAAATAACTTGGCCGTAATGGAATCTGTATCGTCCGTGATATTGAACTGTACCAGCACCCTACCGCTGGGCAAAACACGGGTGTCCAATTGAAATACCCGTCCCTCAATGACAGCGCTGCGCATCTCATCCGCAATCTCGTGCACGCTCAAGGGAGGATTTCCAATCGCCCGACCCAACACCAACGGTTGTGCAGGTCCCTCATCCGTCCGCTCCCGTCGGTACTTGCGATAGGGACGTTCCTCGGCCGCTGGAATGCTTGTCTCTGGCGTTGGGGGATTGATGGTAGTCGCTGCTTGTACCCGATTGACCACACTGGCCACTTCTTGTCTCTCCTGTTGCTCCAATTGATTTCTAAGGGCTTCAACTTGCTCTCCGGTAGCCTGTACCTGCAAACGGCAAGATAGGGACAACCCCGCAGTCTCAACCGCGGTAGCAACAATCCAGTCGGGAAATCCTTTTTTTTGCAGTCTCCCTCGTTCCAGTTCGCTGCCCAAGAATATGCTTAACAAAAATTCAGCCCCATCACTGGGGGCAGCAACCATTCCTTCGACCTCATGCGGACCGGACGTCAACCTGTCGGGTGGAGAAGTATCCGATACAACGGAGACCTGCCACTGTGCATGGCGTATGATTTGCCCAGCCACAGCCTCCTGAATGCTGTACAACTCCAACAGGGCCTGCACCACTGCTTCTATCTGCGCCTCATCCCATTCCACGGACCGTGTCTTGACCTGAATTGATGAGATATCGGCAAACTGTTCCCGATACTTGTCCGCCGCTGCTAAACGTTCTGCAAGCAACGACATCAGAACGCGGGCGTCAGAAAGTACGAGCGGAGCAAACTCAATCTCCAGTCTGCGAGTGCGCCGATGAACCACCACCTGGCGAATAAAATTTGGCACATGGGGCATTTCGTCCCCTGGTAACGAATGGGATTGCTCGTCAAGCAAACTCATGTTTCTTCTCCTATCTCAGTAAATACATTTATGTGGACTTACATCACTTGTTGGTGCCACCTTCAGCGGCATGGATATCTCACCTGCACATCCCCCTTACTTTCCTTTGCGAGCAATCGCTAGAACAGTCGCAATACGTCACGATACGTAATCACCACACCCACCAGCATCAAGAGAGCAAACCCGATGACGTGCACAAACCCCTCTTTGCGAGGATCCAAAGCCCTCCCACGTACCAATTCCACCAGCATAAACAGTAACCGTCCTCCGTCCAAAGCAGGAATAGGCAACAGATTCATCAGTCCAAGGTTGAGACTGAGCAAACCACCAATCATCACCACGTTCCAAAATCCGGCCTGTGCCTCTTGGCCAATGACATAGGCAATCCCCACCGGACCCGACAAATCTTTAAACTGATGGTGGGCAATAACCTGATGATACAAAACGGACAGAGTTTGCACCGAGGCCTGATAGACCGTGCTAAATCCGTTGGTCACACTCACCACCGGATTGTGATTGAGAGAAACACCTACCCCCAGTTCTGGTGTTTTTCCCTGACCCAGGGCGGGTGTGACTTGAATGGTCCGAGTTTGACCGTTACGCACCACCCGAATGGACAGAGGGCGCGGGGGCGAGACAAAGTCTCCTCTGATATCCTGTACCAAACCCATCCAGGTAGACACCGGTCGTCCATCCACAGCCACCACCCGGTCCCCTGCCATCAAACCGGCATGAGCCGCCGGAGAGCCAGGAACAATGGACCCCAGAATCGGTTGGTTGATGGGAATTCCATTGTGGAAAAAAACAAGAGAAAACAGTACCCCTGCTAAGAGAAAATTCATCATCGGTCCAGCCAAAATAATGGCCGCACGCTTCCACAAGGGTTTTGCAATCATCTGTTCACTAGGTTCAACCAAAGGTAACGAGTTACGGCGACTGGTCATCAGTTTGGCATGTGGCCGCACGCGATAAGTGCGCACACCCTCCGCCATTTCCAGCGTCATTTCCATCCGCCGAGTCAAGTCCAGTTGGCGCAAGGTGCAGACGGTTCCCTCAGGCAAGTCGGCAGGTTCCCCAACAACGGCAATGCAATCGTCCTCATCCCACTGCACGGAAACCTGCTCCCCCACTTGAAAAAAGGTTTCCTGAGGCACCTCTCCAGCCAGTTGAACAAAGCCCCCAAATAAGTATGGACGAATGGAGTACTCTGTGCCTCCCCGCACCCATTTGACCAACTTGGGGCCAAATCCTACGGCAAACACCGGCACAGTGACGCCCGACCACTTGGCCACAATAAAATGACCGAACTCGTGCATGACGATAATCCCCAAAAACACGGCTATAATCGCAATCGCCCATTTCAAAGCGACCCACAACGAGATCAGCAACACCCGTGTTCACCCGCCCTTCTTCAGCAAGTCATACGCAACCCGGCGTGCCCAGCCATCCGCCTCCAGCACATCCTCCATCGTTTCCACAGACCCCGGCAACCTGAGTTGCAGAACTTCTTCCACTAGTCTGGCCACCTGCAAAAAGGAAATTCTGCCTTGCAGAAACCCATGGACAGCCACCTCATTGGCGGCGTTCAGAACACAGGGTGCGATTCCCCCCGCTTTTCCCGCCTCATAGGCGACTCGCAAACTAGGGAAACGCTGAAAATCGGGAGTCTCAAAGGTCAGTTGCCCCAGTTGTGCCAGGTTTAAGCGAGGCCAACCACTTTCCTGACGTTGAGGATAAGTCAAGGCGTACTGAATTGGAATACGCATATCCGCACCCGCCAACTGAGCCAAAACGGACCCGTCCCGAAAGGCCACCAAAGAATGCACCGCACTCTGTGGGTGAACCAGTACTTCTATCTTATCATACGGAACACCAAACAGATGATGTGCTTCAATCACTTCAAGACCTTTGTTCATCATGGTGGCAGAGTCCACCGTGATTTTCTGCCCCATGGTCCAATTGGGATGATGCAATGCCTCCTTCACCGTCACGTTAGCCTGTTTGCTCAGGCTCCACTGGCGAAAGGGTCCACCGGACGCCGTCAAAATGAGGCGTTCGACCGCGTTCACATCGGCTGCCTGTAAACATTGAAACAAAGCAGAGTGTTCACTGTCTACCGGAATGATGGTACTCCCCGAGGTACGAGCCTTGGCCATCACGAGTTCACCAGCCGCAACCAAGGTTTCTTTATTGGCCAGAGCTATGGTAGCACCTCGTTGCAAGGCCACCCACGTCGGTAACAAACCGCGTGCCCCCACAATTGCAGAGACCACCATTTGCGAGGGAAACTCCGCTGCTTGCAGCAATCCCTCTTCCCCAACACCAATTTCGGGTTGCCACCCCAAGGGTGCCAGGCGTTCCAACAATTGCTCCTTACCCTCACGGGTTGTCAAAGACACATACTGGGGTCGGAACCTTATCACCTGTTCCGCCAATTTCGTCACGTTCTGCCCTGCAGCCAACGCAGTGACACGAAAAGACTCCCCAGGTAGCGCACCCAGCACCTCCAGTGTCAAGCTACCAACGACCCCTGTGGAGCCGAGAATGGTGATTGATTTTGTCACACCAGTCACTCCCCGCTAAAAAACAACCTGGGTTACACATCGCACCCGCCTAAAGATGCAGGGCCTCAATCAGATACAAAGCAAAGGGCGCTGCAAAAAGCAGACTGTCCACCCTATCCAGCATGCCCCCATGACCCGGGAGCAGTTTTCCCGAGTCTTTCGTTCCTGTTGCTCGTTTATATGCAGACTCTACCAGGTCCCCCACCTGACCCGCAAAGGAAATCACCAGCCCCACCAGCAGCAACTGCGGCCAGGGTTCAGTGCCGTGAAACAGAAGGTCCCCCAGGACAAACGTCATGGCCGTGCCACCCAACAGCCCAACCAATGCTCCGCTCACCGTTTTATTGGGACTGATGGCAGGCCACAGTTTCGGTCCGCGTAGCCATGTCCCCCCAAAGTAAGCCGCTGTGTCGGTTGCCCAAATGGTCAACACATACACCATCAACCACGTCCAACCATTCCCGGGTTGACGGAAAGCACTTAGACTGGCTCCCCCAATACCCAGATAAAGAGTGCCCACCAAGACGGCGCCCGTCTCCCGGAAGGACACCTGATTTTGTGCCAACACCGGAATCACCAAAGCACTGGCCACAATGGCATATATGACCATGGGGGACGCCCATCCTGTCCACCAAATCATAACCGTCACCATGGCATAGGCCCACCAAGCCAAAAAACTGTGCCACCTAACCCCTGACATGGCAACGAACTCAGCGACACCCACCAAGGAGCCGACATAAACAAATATCCGCCATGTAAAGGGCCCCAAGGCAGCCATTCCGACAATCACTGTTATCCCAACGAAGGCCGTGAGTACTCGTTGTCTAAGCATCTGCCACCTACTTCAGGCCGCCAAACCGCCGTTTTCGGCGCTGGTAGTCGCGAATTGCCTCATATAAAGTTGTGTTCGTAAAATCCGGCCACAATACCTCAGTAAACCACAGCTCCGAGTAGACAGATTGCCAGACCAAAAAATTACTTAAGCGTTGTTCACCGCTGGTTCGGATGATAAGGTCTGGGTCTGGAGCCGGGAAAGTTGACAGATAGCGAGCAAGACTCTCTTCGGTGAGTTCCTCCCAGGTGGTCATTCCGGCTTCCACCTGTCCTGCGTAGTGGCGAATGGCCTGAAGCACCTCAGCACGGCCACCATAATTCAGAGCAAATGTCACCACCATGCCAGAATTGTCAGCGGTCAACCGCTGTGTTTGGGTTACCGTCTCGCGGGTGTACGTGGGCAGTTGAGTCACGTCCCCGATGAAGCGGACCTGTACTCCCCGCTCCACCAGTTCATTGATCTCCGTGCGAAAGAACTCTTCCGGCAAACGCATCAAGTAGTCCACTTCGGCTCGTGGGCGTTTCCAATTCTCTGTAGAAAACGCATACAGGGTCAAATATCTAACCCCCAATTCATCACAGGCACGAATGACTTCCCGAACCTTGTTCATGCCCGCACGATGTCCGGCAATGCGCGGCATTCCCCGGCGCGTCGCCCACCGCCCGTTTCCATCCATGATGATGGCGATATGGTTGGGAATGTTCTCTCGCAAGTCGCTGTCCCCAGCAGGTAGCTTTTTGCCGCGGCCAAACCACCCTTTCAAAGACCCCAACCCCTTCTACTTCCCACTCCCACCACTGTTCCCGGCTCATCTCGTTTGCCGTCATTATTTCAGAGCCACATTATACTTCTAAGATATCCGCTTCTTTGGTCTCGGTCACCTTATCAATCTCATTCACAAAACGGTCGGTCAACGCCTGAATTTTGTCAGCGCTACGCCTCAATTCATCTTCCGACAGTGCTCCTGCCTTTTCCTGTTTCTTTAAGGCATCATTGGCGTCCCGACGAATGTTGCGGACAGCAATTCGACATTCCTCCGACATTTTGTGCACAACTTTCACCAGTTCTTGCCGTCGTTGCTCCGTCAGAGCGGGCACAGCCAACCGAATCACAATGCCATCGTTATTTGGATTAATTCCCAAATCCGACTTTTGAATGGCACGTTCAATCTCATGTAACATGGACTTATCCCACGGTGTGATGACCAACATCCGTGGTTCTGGCGAATTCACGGTAGCCACTTGAGTCACGGGCATTTGTGATCCATAGTACTCCACCGTTATTTTGTCGAGCATACTCACGGACGCTCGGCCTGCCCGTACGGTTGCCAGATCTCTTTGGTACACCTGCAAAGCCTTTCCCATGCGCTGTTCCGCATCCTGCACAATCTCTTGACTCAATGTTGTTTCCTCCCCACCATTGTCCCAATTGCTTCTCCCATAATGGCACGGCGAATGTTTCCCGACTCTTCGATTGAGAATACCAAGAGTGGGATGTTGTTGTCCATGCATAGAGAGATTGCCGTGGCGTCCATGACTCCTAAACCGCGATTTAATACCTCAAGAAACTCTAGTTGATCCAATTTTACTGCGTTTGGATTTTTCACTGGATCCGCAGTGTATACCCCGTCCACCCCGTGCTTGGCCATGAGAATGACATCTGCCTCAATTTCTGCGGCCCGCAAGGCTGCGGTAGTATCCGTGGAAAAGTAGGGATTCCCCGTCCCACCCGCAAAAATCACCACCCGCCCTTTTTCCAAATGGCGAATGGCCCGACGGCGAATGTAAGGCTCTGCGACTTGACGCATCTCGACAGACGTCTGCACGCGAGTGTCCACCTCAATTTTCTCCAGACCATCCTGCAACGCCAGGGCGTTCATCACAGTAGCCAGCATTCCCATGTAGTCTGCCGTCGCTCGATCCATACCATGAGCACTCCCAGAAATACCTCGCCAAATATTTCCTCCTCCAACCACAATGGCAACCTGTACTCCCAACGCAACAATTTCCTTTATTTTCCATGCGATATTTCGAATTGTTGCTGGTTCTATTCCGAACTCCTGACTCCCAGCCAGCGCTTCACCGCTCAACTTGAGGATGACCCGAGCGTATTTGGGGTGCTGACCGTCTGCAGAAAATCCATCGACGGAATTCATATTTAACCTCCTCAGTGAGCAGACAGGTGAGTCATGTCAAAGCACGTCTCAAAATCCGCGGATTCAGCAAAGGGAACACCTGAGGTGTTCCCTTTGCCCAGTGATTAGCCACGTGCGATGGAGAAAACTTCTTCGGCAAAATTATTCTCCGATTTTTCAATGCCCTCACCTACGACAAAACGAGCAAAACGCCGAATGGAAAGATTCTCACCAATGTGCGCAATCTTTTCCTTGAGCAACAACTCAATCGTCAGATCTGGATTTTTCACAAAAGGTTGCTCCAACAAACAAACTTCTTTAAAAAACTTTTCTACACGCCCATCCACAATCTTATCCACGATATTTTCCGGTTTACCCTCGTTTAAAGTTTGCGCCCTGAGAATTTCTCGCTCATGGGCAATCACGGCATCAGGCACATCCTCGCGCTTCACGTACTGAGGAGCCGCAGCAGCAATGTGCATGGCCACATCGTGCACAAAATTTCGAAAGTCCGCATTCTTTGCCACAAAGTCTGTCTCGGAGTTGACTTCCAGCAGTACGCCGATACGCCCCCCGTGAATGTAGGCCTCAACAATCCCTTCAGCGGCCACACGTCCCGCCTTCTTGGCTGCAGAAGCCAGCCCCTTTTCACGCAAAATTTCGGCCGCTCGTTGCAGATCTCCCTGAGCTTCCGTCAACGCCCGTTTGCAATCCATCATACCGGCATTCGTCTGTTCTCTCAGTTGTTTGACCATGGCTGCTGTAACTTCCATAGCAAAAGTCCTCCTTCAATCAGATGAACCACATTCTACCCGTGTCTGCACGGGTCAACCCTCATTGCTGGCATAAAAAAGGTGACGAGTCTACGCGCCCGCCACCTGGGTTACACGACGCGCAACAAGCTAGGCTGTGGTTGTCGGCTCTGGCTCTTCCACTTCGGCAGGTTCTTGAGACTGTATCCCTTCCACCACCGCGTCGGCCATTTTCATGGTCAACAGTTTTACCGCTCGAATCGCATCATCATTGCCTGGAATGATGTAGTCAATTTCATCCGGATCACAATTGGTATCGACAATGGCCACAATCGGAATACCCAATTTTCGGCCCTCCGCAACCGCGATTCGTTCCTTACGGGGATCAATGATGAACATGGCGCTAGGGATATCCTTCATTCCCTTAATACCGCCCAGGTATTTTTCTAGTTTTTCCATCTCTTTACGCAATAAAATCACTTCTTTTTTAGGCAACACTTGAAAAGTTCCGTCTTGTTCCATTCGCTCCAAGTCCATCAAACGAGCAATTCGTTTTTGGATGGTTGGCAAATTTGTCAAGGTACCCCCCAACCAACGCTGATTCACATAATACATGCCGCAGCGTTCAGCCTCTTCTTTGACGGCGTCTTGAGCTTGCTTTTTTGTACCGACAAAGAGAATTGTCTGTCCCGCAGCAGCCAAGTCGCGAACAAAATTGTAGGCCTCTTCCACCTTACGCACGGTCTTTTGCAGATCGATAATGTAGATACCGTTGCGTTCCGTAAAAATGTAACGGGCCATCTTTGGGTTCCAGCGTCGAGTTTGATGACCGAAGTGAACACCAGACTCCAACAATTGCTTCATGGAAATAATAGCCATGTACTTTCCTCCTATTTTGGGTTGTTTTCCACCGCATCCTTCATCTGACCTTGTGCTCGCTGAGCTTCCTTTTCGTGCCAAAACTCCCCGAGACCCACAACGCCATCCGAATACGTGAGTGCTCCGCCTACAGCGGGCCGTTACACCGCATTTTAATATACCACAGTACAGGTTCACGAGGCAACAAAACAGCGACTCGCGGCTTCACTTGTGCAAGGGTTTCTCTGCCGTAATTTGGCCTGCCAGTAATAAATGTCTCACCAACTCTATTTCCGTCAAGGATACGGGATAGCGAACGGCAATCTCTTCATCTGTCATGCCCTCTTGCAGGGCGGTCAAAATCAACCACTGATTGTCTCGAGAATCCGCCGACGCGTCCGATTGTACATGAAGAAGGGGGGAAGGCTGAAAAGCGGGGTTCGCTGTTTCGGCGATAGACGACTCCGCCGCTTTTGTTTGCAGTTCCCTGACCTCTGTTTGCAATTTCCTGACCTCTGTTTGCAATTCCGCCACCTGCATGTTCAGCGAAGCCATTTCTGCCCGCAGTTCGTGATGTAAAGTTTCTAGGGCGGTGCTGAAATCCGCCCTTATCCCAGCACTGTCCTGTTGAAACTCTGCATATATATCTTGCAATACAGCCACTGCACTGTCCAGGTCCGACGTCTCAGATAGCGAGAAGTCCGTAACACCACTTGACGAGGATACAGGAGTGGATAATTGACTCTTGGTCAAAGCGGACATACCACGACTCAGCCAGCGGGAAAAAGAAGTTTGTTCTAGAGAAACGCCCCCCTTGCGATGACGTGTAAGCCAGAATAAAACCAAGGCTATCAGGAGTAAAACTCCATAGACAGCAGCGATTTGCATTCCATCTCCCCCTCACGTGAGATAAGAACTCAGGTACATCCGCTCTGTATTGTCTGAACATTAGATGGAGTATGGTGCCAGCAGGGCAGTGCGAACCCAAAGAGTCTGCGTTAAGACATCAAATTCAATCGTCCTGCCGGTTTTGCCTCCCACGTCTTGAGCCATGACCTGAATGCGCAAGTCCGCCAGTTCTTTTAAAACGGCCTCCACATTACGAGGACCAATACGCATGAGATCCGAGCCACCGGCATACACAAACATCTGCGCACCGCCAGCAATTTTGGCCACTAGCCCATGGGTGTCCGCTCCGGCCATGGATACCTGTTCAACAAGCCAAGGAACGGCCAAATCCGCATACTTGGCGGCCTGTGGATGCAATTCCCGGCAATGACGGGAGTTGGGTAGCATCACGTGCACCATCCCGGCCACGCAGGTTCCCGAGTCATACAAGACCACTCCTACGCAAGAACCCAAACCCGTTGTCCGCAAGCGATCCGGCCCCCGCGCCGTTCCACCCTCTGCAATGCCGATTTTTATCACTCGAGCCGTTTCCAATTGTGAATCTCTTTCTCCGTTCATCTCAAGCCCCCAGCGCTTTCAATAACAACTCTGTAGAATCAGGGTCTGGCAACAAGAACAGGTGACCCCCAAGTGTTGTCCCCCTCTGTGCAATGGAGGTATCAATGAGAATTACAAAGTTGGAAACCTCACCGATGGGTGACAGCGCCGTGTCCAGTATCGCTCCAGCCATGTCCACGGAAACTCCCGGTACATCGGGGCGAATTCTGAGGCCTGTCCAGAGAGCCATCGCATTCAAATACGCTCCAGCCAAAATGTTCCCCACCTCCGCCAAGGTGGAGTGCTCCAGTTCATCCATGGTTAATAGGGCGACACTTCTGTCCAGCAGTTGGCTGAGCCATTGTTGGGCACTAGAAAGAGGCAAAAGTAACAACACGCTACCCTGAACCCCTCCCGAAAAACGGGTAAAAACTCCCGCCACCACCTGCTCTTCCCCGCCCACCGCCATCGCCACCTCGGTCAAAGGAACCACTCGAGCCGAGGTTACGGACACTCTCACTTCCGTCTGCAACAGCACCGACAGGGCTGTGGCCGCGTGACTGGCCCCAATATTCCCTATTTCCTTTAGCACATCTGCCGACTGATAATTCCACGGTCGCTCCTCTGTATTCATGGCGAAGGTTCCTTTTCTGCCACCATGTGTGCTGCTTCCAGTTGACTTTTTCAGCCTCGCTCAAAATATAGTCCAAATTCAGAAGCACCAAGGGCTCGTTCTGCCAGGTTGCAATTCCTCGCAAATAAACGGCCTGCAGCCCTCCCACCATGGCGGGAGCAGGCAAAATATCTGTTTGCAGCAGAGAGACCACGTCTTCAGCCGCATCCACCAGGAACCCCACGTGGGTTTGTGCCATCTCCACCACAACAACTCGCTGGAAGTGAAGGTCTCTATCGGCTGTTTTCAGTTCAAAGCGTTCTGCCAGATCCACGACTGGTACCACAGTGTTTCGCACCGTCACCACACCCTTGATGAAATTCAGGGTGTGGGGCACCGCAACAAGGGTTGCAGGGCGCTCGATGGAGTCTATCTGCAAGGCGGAAACTCCATAGAGTTGCCCTGCCAGGCGAAATACTAAAAACTGTTCTTCCGTCAATCGATTCGACCTCCATGGTCTG
>DAHWFY010000300.1 GCA_027336365.1 Bacillota bacterium
CCCTCGGGGAAGAACTGGGCGAAGGACTGGGAGGTCGTTATCTTCTGGGGATTTCCGTTCACGAATGGGGTATTAACTGTGAGATATGATTTATCGTGCGCAGTGCGCCTCGGTACAAAAGGTCTGCTCCCAAAGCCAAGTCTGCTGACGCAGCAAACTCGGCCGGGTTGTGGCTGATTCCGTTCCTACAACGGACAAAGATCATCGCAAAGTCTGCGATTGAAGAAATAATCACAGCATCGTGAAAGGGTCCACTCATTAATTCCGGAAGCGAAAGATCCATTTCTTTGGCAGACTCGCGAAGAATGTGCATTATCCAGTCCGTACAATACTTCGGTTCCTCTAGCATATCCTGGCGGATGGTATAAGTCAGGTTGTATTTTGCGCAAACCTGGGCAATGAACTCCATTATCTCTTTCTGACACTCATTTCTCCGAAGAGCGTCAATGTCTCTCAGATCAATGGTGAACTCCACTTGTTCCGGAATGCTGTTTGGTGTATCCGGAAATACATGAAGACTTCCAACCGTGGCCACGGTTGGTGCAGGTGCCCGACTTTTTGCAATCCTATTAATTCCCAATATTGTCTCTGAAGCCCCAATCAATGCATCTTGCCGTAACCCCATGGGCACAGAACCCGCATGTCCCGCAAAACCATGCAACGTTACGGTCAACCACGAAGGCCCAGCAATTCCCGTCACAATTCCGAGTGGCTGGTGCAGAGATTCCAAGACAGGTCCTTGCTCAATGTGCAACTCCAAATAGGCTCCGATTTTTCCCGGAGGATACACCGATTTCTGGGACCGCTCAGGATTGCAACCAAAGTCCTTTAGCGCTTGGGCTCTGGTTATTCCATGTTTATCTGTCCGCTCCAATTCACCAGATTCCAATCGTCCTACGAGACCACGAGAGCCGAATAAACCCTTTTGAAACCTCCATCCCTCCTCATCACTGAAGGCCACAACATGAACGGGCACTTGCGGCAGTATCCCTTGCTCAGTCATTGTGTGGACCGCTTCAATTCCCGCCAATACTCCTGCCGTCCCGTCGAATCGGCCGCCGTAAGGTTGAGAATCGAGGTGAGACCCCATCATGAGCACCGGCGCATCTGGGGCTTCACCTGCCAACTCACCGATTAAACTTGAGAATTGCCCTGCTCATCATGGGTGAAGTTTTATAGAGGTTGTCCGAAACTCCCATGGCCTGACGGCACCCCCAAGGATGAAAAGGGTCAAAAATTAGAACGATCCATTTTCGTATAAAACAAGGTCAAAGCTCTCTATACATATGGCTTCATCAAAAG
>DAHWFY010000301.1 GCA_027336365.1 Bacillota bacterium
TCCATGACCGTCTCCCCAGATTACAGCTTGAATTGCCCCACCAAATTGTTGAGATGCTCGGCCAGTTCACTCAACGCCCCAGCCGATGCAGAAACTTCTTCCATGGCCGACATTTGTTGCTCTGCCGCAGCAGCCACATTTTGGACCTGCTCCGCCGAATGAGTAGCTATATTAGAAATTTCCGCCACGGTGGCGGAACCCTGTTCACTGGTTGCCGACATCTGCTCCATGGCGACACTGAACGTCTGATTGAACAAATACAGGCTGGAGTTTACCGCAGACCGCAAGTCTGACTTGACCTGTTTTTGCCCGCATTATAAGAGACAACACCGATAACCAGAGAAGGAATTAAGAGAATTGCCAGGAAAGAAATATAAAGCCTGTCGATAATTCGGACACCAAAACGCACAGGGAAAGACTCCCAGTTGAATAAGTGAGCACAAATGAATCAAAAAATAAAAGTTGAGAAAACTATGAAAAATATCATTGGCGCGGGTCATTTCGCACCGCATCTCCCATGAGTTGCAAAGAACGCAAACGATTGAGAGCCGCCCCAGTCTCCAACAGCCTCGGCAGGGCAAAATCCCCCACCGGGTACCCTGGAGACAGAACATCCAGTCCCTCCTCGGCCAACTGTCCATAAGCCAACTGCAGGGCTTCCCACAATGAGCGGTGTCCATCCAGGAAACGGTGTGCTACCCAGTGCAACAGAACACCGATGGTTCGAGTTTGAGATAAAGACACGATTTGCGACAGCCCGGACAAGTCAATTTCTTCTTTGCCAAAGGAAATTTCGTCCGTATCTCGTGCTCTCACCTTGGCTCGCCCGTTGCGGGTTGGATTGATACTCTCAGGATTCAGAACTCGTGGGAGCACCGTGGGAAAATCACTCAGTACTTCCACTTCCCTGCCTGTGGGGAATGCATTGGCCACCTGACGAGCCATGGAAGTCACATCCCGGCAATGGTACTCTTCCATGGCCAACACCGTATCTGCCACATCAAGATAGTCCCCTGAACCTCCCAATACGAGAATACTGGAAACTCCATGTCGTTCGTAAATTTCTCGCACCCGGTCAATAAAGGGAGTAATGGGCTCATGTTTTTTAACCACCAAGGCCTGCATTCTTTTATCCCGAATCATAAAATTGGTGGCAGAAGTATCCTCGTCTATTAACAGTAGATTG
>DAHWFY010000302.1 GCA_027336365.1 Bacillota bacterium
GCATGGCCGCGACCACCACTTGCATGGGGCGTTTACCGTTGATCAGGAGACGATCGCAAAAGGCGGCAATGACTGGGTTATGCTGTTTGGCCACTACCGCCGGCAGGTAAAGCGCTTTGCGTAGCAAGGCATTCCCCGCTTTGGCAATGGGGGTCTTTCCGGCCCACTGGCCCGACTGGCGAATACGGGGATTGAGGCCAGCGTAGGCGACCACCTGTTTGACCGAATGGAACCGGTCTAGGGGATGGAGGAAGGCCAGCAAGGTGGCGGCGGTGTTGCCACCAATATCCGGGATGCTGGATAGCAGCTCCTTTTGGCTTTTGAGATCGGGGTGTTGATCGATGTGGATATGGATCTGTAGGCGTACCATCTCAATCTGCTGCTGGATAAATTGCAGGACCGCCGCCACGGACTCCCGCGCTGGCCCCGCAGCTGCTTCCAGCCGGTTGTTTTCCATCGCCTGTAGCCCCAGGAGATCCTCCAGCCGCTGCACCAATGCTTGTAGGGTGGCAATCTCCTCTGCGGGGGGTGTCCAGGGTGCAGGCCGGTGCATCTGGCAATAACGGGCGATGAGCCGGGCATCGGCCTTGTCGGTTTTGGCGCGGTTCAGCTCTGTTCTGCCAAAGGCATGAATCTGGGCCGGGTTGACCACGCTGATGAAGAGTTGCTGCTGGGCCAGAAAATGCGCCAAGGCACGCCCATAGATACCCGTGGTCTCCATGCAGAGGTGGGCTTCCAGGGCGTCGTGCCTGGTCAGCCACTCCAGAAGCTGCAGATATCCGGGCGGCGTGTTGGGAAAGACCTTGCTGCGATACTTGCCTTCCGCGTTCAAGAGCGCCACATCGAATTTGGCCTTGGCCACATCGATGCCGACGAAAAGGGTGGTGTGTGTCATGGCAATCTCCTTGCAAAAGAGAGCGGCGATCTGCGGACCATGCCGGTTCATCCTTATCTGTTCAGGCTCTTGCCTATGGCAGGCCTTGGATACCGTCCGAACTGGTGGCAAAGGTGAGGCAGGCGATTAATCTGGAAGTCAGGATCGTGTCCTTAGTCTGTTAACAATCTTGCCCGCCTCGCTC
>DAHWFY010000303.1 GCA_027336365.1 Bacillota bacterium
ACTCGCCTGCCTTATATCCATGTCAAGGTTGGAACACCCTTGGCTGGAGTGCGCCCAATCCCTCTTGTGATTGAAAAAGACAAAGTGGCTCAAGTGGTGCGGTTGGCCGACAAGGCTCACGCGGAGTATAGAGTGGTGGGCGTTTTGCCATATGTCCTTCGCCGGGCTCATTTGGTCACCACTGGCAGTGAGATCCAAAGTGGACGGATTGTCGACAAATCGGGTCCCATCCTAACTCGTAAACTGGCCGAGTACGGAGTGACGGTGACAGGTCAGGTATTTCCAGGGGATGACGAGAACCGAATTGTGGCTGCCATCGCAGACGCCAGCCACCAGGGGGCAGACTTGGTGTTGGTGACGGGTGGCATGTCGGTGGATCCGGATGACCGCTCTCCGGCTGCCATTCGCCGGGCTGCAGACCAAGTGGTCACCTATGGTACGCCAGTGCTGCCTGGTTCCATGTTGATGTTGGCATACTGGGGAAAGACGACCATCTTTGGCCTACCTGGTGCGGTGATCTATGACAGACGAACCTCCTTTGATGTCCTCTTACCGCGGGTGCTCGCGGGTCTACCCGTGACGCGGGAAGATATTTCTCAGCTTGGCGTGGGTGGATGGCTTAATGCTTGAAATGCGTGTCCGGAAAGGGGTTAGACCGCCATGCCGCTGTTAGCGGCACCCGCAAGGGATGTAAATCCACGTTATTGTATTTACTGATTAGATTGCTTTGCGTGCACACACTGACGATGCCATGTCTTAAAGAGGTTGTCTGAAAGATCCCTCAACCGTGTTGCATTTTTGCGGGTGACTCGTTAATATAGTGAGTGAGTTGGCACTCACGAGAGTAGAGTGCTAATAAATCTCCCCTAGCAGAACAGGGATAAGGAGGGCTTCACATGGTCAAACCCCTCGCGGACCGAGTGGTTGTACGTCCGTTAGATCGGGAAGACAAGACATCCAGTGGGATTTATTTGCCAGACACCGCCAAGGAAAAACCACAAGAAGGCGAGATTATTGC
>DAHWFY010000304.1 GCA_027336365.1 Bacillota bacterium
AACTCAATAAGAACAAGCAAACGGCCGTCTCGGTAGGTTCTCTGATCTGGTCTTTCCTCGCATCGTCACACCACTGGCTCCATATGATGATTCTTATGCTCGTCAGTGGCTCTATGGGGTCCATGAGTTTGATGTCTGGAACGATGCCCGCGATTGTCTGGTTCCGCAGAGTTATGATTTTGACTACTGTGGCCACAGTTGCCTTCTCTATTTATCGCCTTATCCGGCATCAGTGCAAAGACAAGAAGATGATCAGCATCACGGTGGGTTCAGCGATTCTTTCCATTGGTTTCATCATTTACACCTTGATTGATTTCGGATGGTAGGGGTTAAATTATGTTTGCAAAAGACTTGTCGTTCATCGGTTGGGATGAAGTAAAGCGTCGTCAGTTGGACAGACTGTCTCTCGTACCTCAATGGATTGAACTCACCAACCTTTCTGCAGGAATGACTGTTATGGACATTGGACCCGGACCAGGGGTGTTTACGCGGAAATATGCAACGGTCGTCGGTAAACGTGGAAAAGTTTACTCCATTGAGAAATCTCCCCTAGCACTGGAGTTCTTGCAAAACGAGGTAAAAAACGTAGACAATGTCGACGTTCGCCTTGCTGATGCAGAGCATGGCTTGGTCGACGTACCACAGCCTGATGTCGTCTTTGTCACGGATGTTCTTCATCATACGGATTCCCCAAGGGATGTTCTTGAAAATATCTTCGGGTTAGTTCATTCCACGTCAAAAGTCCTTATCGCGGAATACGATCCCGAGGGAGATGGTAAAACTGGACCGCCACTGGAACACCGATTGGACGCCAAACACTTTATTAAATGGGCCACAGATGTTGGTTTTTCGGTAGAGTCTACTTCGACTCAGGACTATGAGCACTACTATCTGTTGCTTCGTCGAACCAAACTATGAATTACGTCCATTACTGCGCGTCTAAGAAGCGTGTCACTCGGTCATACCAGGTTCAGACTCAAGAGGAATCCAGAAGCGCATGGTGG
>DAHWFY010000305.1 GCA_027336365.1 Bacillota bacterium
TGCCCGTAATTGTTGCGGTTGTTGTTGATAAGCTGGCTTCTGGCCCTGCAAAGCCTGCAAGGCCTGTTGCGCAACTGGATCGAGAGACATTTGCAAAGCTCCCTTCTCATTTTTGCTGATTGTAAGCAGCCCATGCTGCTTGATACACTTCTTTCAATGCTACCTTCGCCCTAGCCGCCACGTTCAGGCAGTCCTCATACTCCGGAGCAGTGTTATATACCTCTCCATTGCGCTCAGCTACCTTCACTCTCACCGCACCAAAAGAAGTTTCCACCGTAACCCACCGTCGTGCCAAAACTTCCCGAGTCAACACCTGTCGCCGCACTCCCAACGTTGAGGTCTCTCGGAACAAAACTCCGGTCAGAGATGACTCAGTCGCTGGATGTGCCAGCGCGTGCAACACCCAACCAGGTCTCCCCTTTTTCATCACCGCTGGTGTCAACCAGGCATCCAACGCCCCTTCAGCCAATAAGCGGTCCAGAACGTGAGCCACCCATTCCGGGGTCATGTCATCCAGGTTCGCCGCCAACTCCACCACATCGTCCCGCGACGTTTCAACTCCATCACCTGCGGGCTGTGGCCATCCAGTCGAGTCTTCCAACGTCCCTAAACGGATGCGTAGCACATTGGCCACTGGTAGTTCCTTGTCACCAGCCCCATAACCCATTTTACCTGTGACAAAAGTCGTCAACGACAACGCAGAGCCTTTGTCAGTACCACTGAGTACCCGCAATAAGGCGGCTCCGGTGGGCGTCACCGTTTCCCCCCAACACCCAGAACTATATGTGGTGAGCCCCTCTAACAGATTTGCCGTGGCCGGTGCGGGCACCGGCATGCGGCCGTGGGCGCACAGCACGGTGCCTCCTCCCACTTCAATAGGGGAAACGTAACACTGGGGCATGCCTGCCAGGTACCATCCAGCCATGGTGCCCACCACGTCGATGATGGCATCCACCGCCCCCACCTCATGAAAATGCACCTGACTGGGAGAT
>DAHWFY010000306.1 GCA_027336365.1 Bacillota bacterium
GGTGCAACGGGTCATCGTTCTCCGCCGCACCGGCACGGAAATCGACATGCAGGACGGGCGGGATATCTGGTGGGGGGACGCCACCGCCGCCATGAGCGCGGACTGCCCGGCCCTACCCATGCAGGCGGAAGACCCGCTTTTTATTCTGTACACCTCTGGCAGCACGGGAAAGCCCAAGGGGGTTTTCCACAGCAGCGCGGGTTATCTGCTTTGGTCCATGCTCACCACCCGCTGGGTTTTCGACGTGAAACCAGAAGATGTGTACTGGTGTACCGCCGACGTTGGCTGGATCACTGGTCACAGTTATGTGGTTTATGGCCCGCTGGCCAATGGTGCGACCGTTTTTCTCTATGAGGGTGCGCCCATGTATCCACAGCCCGATCGTTTTTGGGCAATGATCGCGCGGCACGGTATCAGCATACTATACACCGCACCAACCGCTATCCGTGCCTTCATGAAGATGGGCGACGAATGGCCGCGGCGCCACGATCTCTCCAGTCTGCGCTTACTGGGTTCGGTGGGTGAGCCCATGAATCCGGAAGCCTGGATGTGGTACCACCAAACCATCGGCGGTGGGCGCTGCCCCGTCGCGGATACGTGGTGGCAAACGGAAACCGGTGGCCACATGATCGCGCCCTTGCCGGGCGTGACCGCCAACAAACCGGGGTCATGTGCCCTCCCCCTCCCCGGTATCAGTGCGCGCATCGTGGATGATCAGGGTAATTTCGTGAGGGCGCCGGACGTGGGTGGTTATCTGGTGATCGATCGTCCGTGGCCGGGTATGCTGCGGGGCATCTGGGGTGATCCCGCGCGCTACCTGGAAAACTACTGGGCCAGGTTTGACCATCGCTACTATGTCGCCGGGGACAGCGCGCGGCGGGACGCGGATGACTATTTCTGGATGATGGGGCGTATCGATGATGTGCTCAATGTTTCTGGGCATCGCCTGGGCACGGCGGAGGTGGAATCCGCACTGGTGGCGCAC
>DAHWFY010000307.1 GCA_027336365.1 Bacillota bacterium
ACAATACACAGGGTTTGTCCGGTCAACTCTTGCAGCGGATACACCCGTTCCCAGCGTTTGTGCTGCTGATTTCGCAGATTTGCGTGCAATCCTCGGGTAAAGCTGAGCATCATCCCCAGGGCCTGTTCACCAATTGGCCGCCCGTGAATGCCACGAGAGTTGGACAGCAGAATACCTCTTTTCGCCAGCAGGGCGTGAGGCACCGAGTCCACTCCGGCTGACACCGAGTGATACCAGCGAACCTTGGGACAGTGTGAAATTAAGTCTTCCGTGATGGCTGCGCCGCCTGTCACTATGATTTCTGCCGTTTCTAGTTCAGGCACCCAATCTTGCTGTGACTGGGTCTCCTGAAAGGGATCCGAACTTATCGCCGCCACAGTTTCATTCCTGCTTGGCTGTCGTAAGGGACCAAATATGACCTGTTCTTGACGGGCACCTTGTTGTAGCCTGTGCTCGTTCTCTTCCTGCATATGGTGGGCTACGTAAATCATAATAATCCTCCTTTTATTCGGAAATGTATGTTACTCAGATTTTTATTCATGATGGTGCGTCAATAAGCCGTGAAAAATATATGAAAAAAAACTTCTTCTTGACTATTTGACCATTTTTATCCTTGGGATGCCCGTCAAACCACAGGTGTTTTGTATGTGCACTTCTGACGTGCACTTATTAATTTTTTTGCTAATCGTGTGTGTCCGGAAAGGGGTTAGAACTCCCCGTCGCATTCCTTTTGTTCTATTTTACCGCATTCATCGGGAATTTGCCGACTCTCTGTGGGGTGAGATGTGCGCTCAGTGCTCAAAGGACCTTTATCCTGGGGTATTCTAGTGATGACATGCTTTATGACACAATATAAAAAAGATTGGAATAAGTGTTATGTTATCTTACGCAGAGGCTTGATTGGACGTGCTGGGTCCGTGTATTGTGGAGAATAACCAAATACACAGAAAAACTGAGGGTA
>DAHWFY010000308.1 GCA_027336365.1 Bacillota bacterium
TACCCTCAGTTTTTCTGTGTATTTGGTTATTCTCCACAATACACGGACCCAGCACGTCCAATCAAGCCTCTGCGTAATATAACATAACACTTATCCCAATCTTTTTTATATTGTGTCATAAAGGATGTCATCACTGAATTACCCCAGGATAAAGACGCTTCGAGCACTGAGCACACACCTCACCCCACAGAAAGTCGGCAAATCCCCGATGAATGCGGTAAAATAGAGCAAAAGGAATGCGCCGGGAAGGTCTGACCCCTTTCCGGATAACCTCTATTAGTAAAGAATGAATAAGTGCACGTACGAAACATCCATGGTTTAATGACCCCTACCATGAATAAAAATGGTTAAAAAGTTATAAAAATCTTTTTTTAAATAAAATTTCCACGCCCTATTGACCCACCACCATGAATTAAAATCTGAGCAACATATATTTCCGAATAAAAGGAGGATTATTATGATTTATGTAGCCCACCATATGCAGGAAGAGAACAAGCACAGACTACAACAAGGTGCCCGTCAAGAACAGGTCATATTTGGCTCCTTGCGACAGCCAAGCAGGACTAAAACTGTGGCGACAAGTTCAGAGCCCTTTCAGGAGACCCAGTCACAACAAGATTGGGTTTCTGAACTAGAAACGGCAGAAATCATAGTGACAGGCGGCGCAGCCATCACGGAAGACTTAATTTTACACTGTCCTAAGGTACGCTGGTATCACTCGGTGTCAGCCGGGGTGGACTCGGTGCCCCACGCCCTGTTGGCGAAACGAGGCATTCTGCTGTCCAACTCTCGTGGCATTCACGGGCGGCCAATTGGTGAACAGGTCCTGGGGATGATGCTCAGTTTTACCCGAGGGCTGCACGCAAACCTGCGAAATCAGCAGCACAAACGCTGGGAACGGGTGTATCCACTGCAAGAGTTGACCGGACAAACCCTATGTATTGT
>DAHWFY010000309.1 GCA_027336365.1 Bacillota bacterium
AAAAGGCGAGGTTATTACTTCGACTTTTGACGGCGGATTCCCCGCCGGTTTATTGAAAGTTAACGGTTTTAATCTGAAAAGTATATCTACCGTTAAAATTAAAACCAACGAAGGTATAGCATATGACACATCCGTTCCTATCTTAAATGGAAGGCTCGGCATAGTAAGAGTCGGGATTTCCACTAAAAGGTCTAACATGCTTCTTTATTCGTTCATAAAGTCCATAATTTTTATTATGATTTTTGCCGCCGTTTTAGCTATTATACTTTCAAGTTCGATTGCATGGTGGGTTATGACGCCGATAGTAAAGCTGTCGGAAGCCTTTAATAAAGTCAAAATCGGCAGTTACGACGTAAAGCTCGATATTAAAAGAGACGACGAAATAGGAATGCTCACGAGGGATTTTAATAAAATGGCGGAAAGTTTAAAAAAAGCAAACGATGAAAGAATAGAAAACGACAACTTAAGAAAAAATTTTATCAACAATGTAATAACTGCTCAGGAAGAAGAGAGAAAAAGAATAGCAAAAGATCTGCACGACCAGTTTGCGCAGATGCTTGCGTACATAAAAATAAGAATAGGGCTTCTTAAAAATCTGAAAACATTGAGGAGGCAAGGGAAAGCGTTACGCAAATCAGCGAAGAATTGACGAACGCGCTTGACGTAGTGCGCAATATTGCCCGAAGCCTTATGCCGGGCATACTTGAAGAAATGGGTCTGGTTTGCGCAGTTTCCAGTTATATAGACGATATTAATAAAAAGAGCCCGAATTTTAAAGTAGATATTGATGCCGACGATATAAAAAATAAAAGATTCAATCCGAATATAGAAATTAACGTTTACAGAATAATTCAGGAGTCGCTGTCCAACGTCATACTGCACTCGCATTCAAATTATGCTAAAATAACTTTGGAACTTAGAGAAGG
>DAHWFY010000030.1 GCA_027336365.1 Bacillota bacterium
TATCTGTCAGTGCTCGGCGGTGGGGATTAGTCGCCTCTGCCACTCGCATGGTGAGCTTTGGCGATGTCTCGCCGCATCTGCAAAAAAAGTATCATGACGTCTTGCAAGTGGAAGCCGCACTGTTGACTGCTTCCCAACCCGGGAGGTCGCTGAGTGAAGCGTTGCGTTCCGGAGTGGAGGAATATAGGCTACTGGGCTATGGGGAGGAGTGGACTTTTCATCATCAAGGAGGGATGGCTGGATATCAATCCAGGGAACTGCGGGCCACTCCGAATTCCCTTTGGATTTTGCAAACGGGCCAAGCGGTGGCTTGGAATCCAACGATACGGGGTGTGAAGTGCGAAGACACGGTGCTTGTACGACATGATGGGCTAGAAGTGCTCACCACAGTGCAGGATTACCCAACTGTGCAGGTACAATTAGGGCAAGAGGTGTTGACCCGGCCAGCGATTTTAATTAGACATTGAATAAAGAGTTTTAGACCTTTATGTCTTTATGCCGTTGTTAGCGGTACTCACTAGAAATGTAAATTCACGCAACTGTATTTACTGAACAGAATTTTATGTTTGCAATCCGAGTCACTCATCTAAATCACTCATCATAGATAGACTAGATATAATTCATGTACCCAGAGGGGGTTACAAGAATGGTGATGAGTCAAAGAAATTCACGATTTCGTATGGGGCAAGTGCTCACTGTGCTTACATTGGGGACAGCGGTGACACTGACTGGGTGTGGCGGGGGAACTGTTTCTCCCAATCAGGCCAACGGTGGCAGTGGGTCCTCACAAACGCCGATTACCATTCATGTGTTTGTCGGGAAAGACACGGCACAGCCGCAAGCGCAGGTGCAGTTGTATCATAAGTTAACGAAAGAGTTCGAACAATCAAATCCGGGCATCACCGTGCGGTGGTCAACCTACGCATCGGCCTCGGAAGAAAACACCACCCTTCAAACATCGTTGGCCACCAAACAGGGACCGGACATTTTTGAATTGGGTTCAACCATAGTGCCTACGGCATCTGCGACGAATGGATTTCATGTGCTGACGACCCAGGACTGGCTGGCTCTCGGTGGTAGAAGCAAGTTCTTTCCCGCTCAATTGACCATGTCCGGCCCGTCATCCAGTCAAGACATTGGGGTTCCCGAGTACATGCTCCCTTTTGACCTTGTGTATAACAAGAAGTTGTTTACCCAAGCAGGGATCCAGTCACCTCCGACAACTTGGACGGAATTTGTACAGGATGCGCAAAAGATGACAGATCCGGCAAAACACCAATGGGGAACGGTAATGGACCCGTCTGATCCATATGACCCATGGCACATTGGGTGGGTTTTAACCAAGCAACTCGGCGGTGACTTTCTGTCTTCCGACGCCAAGACGGCAACCCTGAATTCCCAGGCGTCCGTACAGGCGTTGACTTTTTGGTTTGACTGGTTAACCCAATTCCACATCGTTTCGCCAAACTCGTTAACCTATAAATCTGCTGACGAGTTGCATGCCTTTGAAAGCGGTCGCATTGGCATGCTGGTGATGCAAGGTCCCACCTTGATGCCGTCTTTGAACACTTCACCAGTCAAGAACGATTACGCTTTCGCACCCATGCCAACCATTCCTTATGGCATGACCTCGCTACCAGCGGGTGGGGTTCCAGTGGAGACCTTTGTCTCTGGACAGTACCTGTGTATTCCCAACTATGTGACCGGTCAAACACTGCAGGCAACGTTGAAGTGGTTAAAGTTTGTCACCCAGGTACCCCAGCAACAGGCTTTCTTTCAGGCTTACGGGTATATGCCAGCGAACTTAAATGCTTACAATAATTATGCTCCTTTGGATACCCCCACGATGAAGTCCTTTGTTACTGCGGAAAAGAACGCATACCCCACACCCTTTAGTGGTGCGTGGGGGAATTTGGAGGTTATCTATGGTGGAGTGGCAAGCAAAGTGGCCAATGAAATTGCTACCAATTCCTACAATGCGGCAAACATCGGAAAATATTTGAAAACGGCGAATGCTCAGGTGCAGGCATCTCTACAGTAGCAGTAAGTGACTGCTGACATAAAGACCTGGTAGGTGCAGACCGTGGCCAGCAAATGGGCGGCAGAGTTGGGCTGTCTGCGCCCCTTGGTTACTTCTATCGAAGTGGGGGGAGTTACCGTGGCAGTCGTTCCTGCAAGGGAGAGGCCGGAGGTGGGCGGCAGTACAATTGGGCTGACCCAATCAGGGGGAAGGCGTCGCATGGCATCCCGCCCACCTTTCTGGATGATGGTACCGGCGGTTTTGCTGTTGTTAATGATTGTTGTGACGCCTTTCTTACTGAGTATTTACACCAGCTTTATTAAGTTGGATCAGTACACGATAGCCAATTGGACTCGAGCGCCCTGGGTGGGTTTGGAGAATTACGTGACCGCTTTCTCCCAGGGAAACGCTCTGGGGGCTTCCGCTTTGCAGAGTGTATGGGTGAGCGTGACTTTCTCGTTGGCTACCACATTAATCATTACGCCAGTGGGAATTGTAGCAGCGCTATTGGTCAACAAGCCGTTTCGCGGTCGCGGAGCAGTGCGAGCGATGTTTCTCATTCCTTATGTCTTACCTGTTTTCGTCAATGCCATCATGTGGAGACTGCTGTTTATGAATGGTTGGGGGTTGGTGGATCAGATGCTGGCAAACCTGCATTTGGCTAGTTTGAACACCTTCTGGTTGATTGGCCCCAAAAGTTTTTGGGCCATGGTCATTGCCGATGTATGGGCTTCTTGGCCATTCATTTACCTCATGGTGCTGGCCGGCTTGCAAGGAATCTCTGAAGAGTTGTATGAGTCAGCATGGTTGGATGGAGCCACTCATTGGCGGTCTTTTTTCTCAATCACTCTACCTATGCTCAGACCTATTCTAGGCTTGGCTCTGTTACTGTCCACATTGAACCATTTCAACAACTTCACACTACCCTTTGTGATGTTTGGGACACCCCCTGCGCCACAAGCGGACGTGCTACCTTTGAATGTCTACATCACGTCTTTTCAAACCTTTAATTTTGGCTTGGGAGCGGCTATGTCTCTGCTGACCTTGATCATCATGATGGTTCCTGCCTTTTTCTACATTCGTATGTTGCGGCTTGGGGAGGCGACGTCATGACCCACAGTCTGTCCACGGAAAATCATAGATGGAAAATTGTTCGTACCATCGGAGTTGTGATTTTTTCTCTGTTCATTCTGGTACCAGTGTGCTATGTGATTCTCATTTCTGTCACACCGGATGCTCAGGTTGGCAACGGTTCATTTTTTCCAACGCACTGGGCCTTGTACAACTACAGTTTGATGTGGCAAACGATTAACCTTGCCAGAGACATTAAAAACAGTGTCATCATCGCAGGGTTAGCGGGAGTCTTTGCCATCATCGTGGCTTTGGGGGCGGCTTATGTGGTGTCCCGTTTCCATTTTCGCGGTCGGAAAACCTTCTTGTTGTCGTTGGTCACCATGCAGACGATTCCTCAGGTGATGATGCTGTTACCGTTGTTCATCATCATTGTAGTGGTCCAAAACGTCTTGAATGCCCACTTGGTTGGGCAGTATTCGACCGTCATTGTGACATATTTGACCTTTGCTTTACCCTTTGCCTGTTGGCTATTATTGTCCTACATGGCCAATATTCCTTTGGAACTGGAGGAAGCGGGACTAGTGGACGGGTGCACCCGATGGCAGGTGGTGCGCCACATTGTGTTTCCTCTGATTTTGCCGGGGATGGTGGTGGCCTTCGTATTCTCTTTTCTTTTGGGTTGGAGCGACGTGTTATTTGCCAGCGTGCTAACTTCTCCGGCCACGAGAACTGTGGCGGTGGGACTGCAATCCTATGTGTCTAGTGGTGAGGCGGGCGGAGCCGTGTATTGGGGACAGTTGATGGCGGCCAGTCTCACCAGTGGCATACCTATTGTGATTATCTTTTTGTTCCTACAGAAGTACATTATGGGTGGGCTGGCCAAGGGTGCGGTCAAAGGATAAACGAGGGTTGCCACAGGCGGCCCCAAAAAACTGGGGAGGACGAGGATGGGATGAAGTTCGGTTGTTGCGTGGAACCGCAATGGTTGCCTTTCGTCAGGGACGCTGGTTATGATTTCGCTGAACTGCGTTGTGACTACACTTTACCTGACCAAGACGAGGATGCATGGCGAGAACAACAGAAATCACTGCTGGCCACCGGTATCCCCATACACAGCTTTAATGTCCTATTAACCAAAGGATTCAGGGTTGTCGGACCAGCCGTGGATCATCAAGCTTTGGCAGCATATTTGGAGATCGTTTTTCAGAGAATGCGGGATGTGGTCGCCCGCTACGTGTCTTTCGGGTCAGGTGCCGCGCGGACTGTACCTGCAGGTTTTCCCACCGCGCAGGCCTGGCAACAATTGCGAGAGTTTGTGACCCAGTTGGGAGAACTGGGGCAACGGTATGAAATCATGATTCACATAGAACCCTTGAATAGAACCGAGACAAATATCATTCATACGGTCAGCGAGGCCGCCCAATTGGCGCAGGAGGTTGACTTACCAACGGTGTTGGTGTTAGCGGATTTATATCACATGGTGATGGAAAAAGAAGACCTGATGGACTTGGTGACCTACTCTTCCTGGGTGGGCTACGTGCACGTCGCAGATTCGCAGAGGCGGTTTCCGGGAAGTGGTCAGTATCCCTATCAACAACTGGCGGACATTTTGAAAAATAGTCATTACGACGGTCCGATTTCGGTGGAATGCAGGTGGCAGGAACCGGAGTGGGAGATAGAGAAAAGTCTTCTGTATCTGCATTCTGTGTTTGACTGAGGTGAGCAATGTCTGGTGAAAGACCGTCATGCCGCTGTTAGCGGCACCAGCAAGGGATGTAAATCCACAAAAATGTATTTACTAGGATAGGTGTGAGGGACTATGGTAACCTTAACAGCATTTGCAGATGAGATATCTGCGGATTTGCAGGAACAGTTGGATGTACTCGAGTCAGAAGGAATTCACCATCTGGAACTGCGTGGAGTATGGAATAAAAATGTTCTGGACCTAAGTGACGAGGAGGTTCAGAAGGTACGAGACATTGTACAGTCCCGCGGATTTAAGGTGTCTGCCGTCGGCTCTCCGATTGGAAAAATTGACATCCTTGATCCGATGGAACCTCATGTGCAGCGTTTTAAGCGGGCTCTGCAGGTGGCAAAGGTGTTGGAGACGTCCTACATTCGCATTTTTTCATTTTTTATTCCCCAGGGTCAATCACCTCAGTCACACAGGAGAGAGGTCTTGGCACGAATGGCGGTATTGCAAGAAATGGCGGCGGGGTGGGAGGTGGTTTTGCTGCACGAAAATGAAAAAGAAATCTATGGCGATAATGCTCAACGCTGTCTGGATATTCTGGAACACCGTTTGAACGAGAACTTGGCGTGCGCGTTTGACCCGGCGAACTTTGTGCAGTGCGGTGTGAAACCCTATGAAGAGGCCTTCCCGTTATTGCAGCCCTATATTCGTTATGTTCACATCAAGGACGCCCTGTTTGCAGGGGGCACGGTGGTCCCCGCCGGTCAAGGAGATGGAGCATTGCGGGCCGTTCTGAGCCGTCTGTTTGCACAAGGGTATGACGGATTTCTATCTCTTGAACCTCATTTGGCTCACTCTGACAGGTACCAGGGGTTTTCCGGGCCTGCCCTGTTTCATGTGGCTGCGGAGGCATTGAAGAACTTATTGGGGGAACTGGGGCAAGTATGGCAGTAAGAAATAGACCGTCATGCCGCTGTTAGCGGCACCAGCAAGGAATGTAAATACATGTGAGTGTATTTACTGGATAGACCTGCAATGTAAACTGGACTGAATTGAGCAGAGAAGGGGCCGCAAGATGAAGGAGAACTTGGGTTTTGCCGTGATTGGTTGTGGTGTGGTGGGACACAAGCATGCGGAAGAGATTGCCTCCCTTGCTGGCTCCCAATTGGTTGGGGTGGCGGACATTTTGCCGGATCGCGCCCGTGAGGTGGGGGAACGGTACGGTGCACGGTGGTTTGCGGACTATCGTGAATTATTGCAGTTGCCGGCTGTGGACATTGTCACGGTCTGTGTTCCGAGTGGGCTTCATGCCCTTGTAGCGGTGGATGCAGCGAGGGCGGGGAAACACTTGATTGTGGAAAAACCCATTGATGTGACCTTGGCCCAGGCGAATTGGCTCATTTCCGAGGCCCATCAAGCGGGAGTCGTTCTTTCGGTGGTCTCTCAGCACCGTTTCGATCCGTCTACGGTGCGTGTAAAGCAAGAAATTGAGGCAGGAAGATTGGGAAAGTTGTTTCTCGGTCAGGTCAGTGTTTTTTGGTATCGATCCCAGGGTTACTATGACAGCGGCGAATGGCGTGGCACCTGGTCTTTGGATGGCGGTGGCGCATTGATCAACCAGTCTATCCATACCGTTGATTTATTGCAATATTTCATGGGTTCGGTGAGTGAGGTCTATGCTCACACGGGGACATACGCCCATTCTCTTGAGGTGGAGGACGCGGCGATCTCCACCGTAAAATTTCGCCAGGGGGGATTGGCTACCGTCGCTGTCACGACGGCTGCCTATCCGGGACTGTCAGCTCGTATTGAAGTGTTTGGGGACCAGGGAAGCGCCATTATCGATGGGGATCGGTTAACTCACTTGTATCGGATGGACCATACGGTTCAGGGAATACAGCGAATGGTGGATGCACCCAATTTGGCCGTACCAGATCTGGACAACAATGCATCGGAACGCCCCCTGTGGATTCAGTCGTCCGCACATCGGAAGCAATTCATGGATGTGATGGAGGCAGTTCGCTTGGGGCGCAAGCCCCTGGTGACTGGAGAAGAGGGACGGAATGTATTGGAAATTATTCTGGCTATTTATCAGTCGGGCCGCACGGGTCATCCAGTTCAGTTGCCTCTGTCGACATGATTTTGAGAGGAGTGTTTGATTGTGAGTGAAAAGACTTTGGGATTTGCCATCGTGGGTTGTGGCGTGATTGGTCATAAGCATGCGGAAGAAATTTCTCACATTGCAGATGCCCGCTTGATAGCTGTGGCAGATATTTTGCCTGATAGGGCACGGGAAATTGCCGTGCAACGCAACTGTGCTGATTTCGTTGATTATCACAACATGGTTGAACTTCCCGAGGTGGACATTGTGACGGTCTGCACTCCCAGTGGTTTGCACGCCGAAGTAGCGGTGGCGGCAGCACGGGCAGGGAAACACGTGATTGTTGAAAAACCGATTGATGTCAATCTGGAAAAAGCCAATTGGATGATTGAGGAGTGCAAGAAAGCAGGAGTGAAGCTGACGGTTATCTCGCAACACCGTTTTGATGCTTCGACCGTGCGTGTCAAGCAGGACATAGAGGCAGGCAAGTTGGGTCGCATGATTTTGGGTGAAGCCGCTGTTAACTGGTTTCGTTCTCAGGGATACTATGACAGCGGTGAGTGGCGAGGAACCTGGGCCTTGGATGGCGGTGGAGCGCTGATGAACCAGTCTATTCACACCATCGATTTGTTGCAATACCTGATGGGTCCTGTTGAGGAGATCCATGCTTATGCAGATAGATTGAATCACGAGCGAATTGAGGTGGAAGATGCCGCAGTGGCCATTGTGAAGTTTCAAAATGGCGGGTTGGGCACCATTGTGGGGACGACGGCCGCATACCCCGGACTGACCGCACGAGTAGAGGTTTTTGGAACCCGTGGCAGTGCCGTCATTGATGCAGATATGTTAACCCATCTGTATCATCAGGAGGTACCAGTGGAGGGCATGAAGTACTCGGTGAAAGCGGAGAACCTTGCGACAACCGCTAAAGCAGCCATCACGGGCGCGGCGGATCCAGCGGCTTTGTCCAGCGCCCACCGTCTGCAGTTTCTGGATATGATGGATGCCGTGCGAAATCACCGGGAGCCAGCGGTCACCGGGGAAGAGGGGCGTAAACCCCTGGAAATCATCTTGGCTATTTACACATCGGCTCGCACCGGAAAGAGGGTCACTTTGCCCTTGACTGACGAGGAGGCGTTGACATGAAAATTGCATATTCCAACTTGGCGTGTCCGGATTGGAGCTGGGAACAGGTGATGCAGTTTGCCGCACGGACTGGCTATGATGGGGTGGAAATTCGACTTGTGGATGGGAATGTCATCCCAGCCGACTTGGCGGACAACGTCCGGCGACAGATTGTGGCCTTGGCAAGGGAGTACGGGGTGGAAGTCATGGGGATTGGTGCCTCCACCCGGTTCTCCATGGCCAATCCAGAGGAACGGGCCCAAAACGTGCATGCCCTGTTGCAATACTTGGAACTGGCAGCCGACATGGGGATACCCATGGTGCGCAGCTTTGGCGGCGGTTCCACTCCAGGACAGGTCACTCCCGTGTCAGACTTGATTGCTCGTGTGGCAGAAGGGTTGAATCAAGTAGCTCAACGGGCACGAGAACTGGGGGTGGAGGTGCTGTTGGAAACTCACGACGAGTTTTCTTCTTCGTCCTTGGTGAGGGACGTTTTGTCACGAGTGGAAGAACGGATGATTGGAGCCCTGTGGGACACCCATCATCCTCATCGCATGGGTGAATCGCCTGTGGATACTTACAGTCGTCTGCAGGATCGGTTGCGTCACGTGCATGTCAAGGATGCCAGGCGCACCGACGGAGGCTGGGAATTGGTCCCCTTAGGGGAGGGGGAGGTGCCGGTGGGAGAAGTGGTATCCGTATTGGTGCAGCACGGCTATGATCACTACTTGACGGTGGAATGGGAACGCAAGTGGCACCCGGAGATTGCTCCGGCGGAAAAGGTATTGCCTCATGAACTGGCAAGGATACAGGAGTACTTGCGCGTGGCCCGGGGATAAACCGGCATGCCGTTGATAACGGCATCAGCAAGAGATGTAGATTCACGGAACCGTATTTACTGAGATAGACCGTCATGCCGCTGATAGCGGCACCAGCAAGGGATGTAAATCCACGCAATTGTATTTACTGAGATGGGAAGGGCAGCCGTTAGTTTGACGGTGACGTAGAACTAAGAGGCATGGGCCTCACTCTATCCGCTGCAGTTGTGCCTGCAGCGGATTTTGATGAAAGGCAGGGATGGGTGTGGAACTGTTTAGTTTAGCGGGGAAAACGGCAGTGGTGGTGGGTGGCACCAGCACCCTGGGAGCGGATATGGCGTTGGCCCTGGCAACTTATGGGGCTGCGGTGGCGGTGGTGGGGAGAAACATGGAGACGGCCCATCAAGTCTGCGAGCGAATTGCACAAGAGGGTGGAGTGGGGCATCCCTATCGAGCCGACGCCACAAACAGGATGGATCTGCAAGGGGTACTGAACGAGGTTCTGAATTGGCAGGGTCATGTGGACATTTTGTTCAATTGTCCGGGAGTCAACAGTGATACTCCTTTTTTTGAGGTGACGGAAGAGGAATGGGACTGGGTGATGGGGGTGAATTTGAAGAGTGTTGTGCTCAGTTGCCAGGTGTTTGGCCAACAAATGGTCGGACAAGGGCAGGGAGGGAGCATTGTCAATATCTCGTCAGTTTCTTCTGAACCTCCGCTGTCCCGGGTGTTCACTTACTCCGCCTCCAAGGCTGGGGTCAACAGCGTAACTCAATACTTGGCTAGGGAACTGGCTCCTCACCGAATTCGGGTCAATGCCATTGTGCCGGGATTTTTCCCAGCTCAGCAGAATCGGAACATTCTCTCACCGGATCGAGTGGAGTCAATTCTGAAACATACTCCCATGGGGCGATTCGGAGAGGCATCTGAGTTGCAAGGGACTGCGGTATGGCTGGCCTCGGAACGAGCTTCCGGATTTGTCACCGGTGCGCTGATCCGCGTGGACGGCGGTTTTGGTGCCATGACCATTTGATGTTTCCTGGGCAATCGCGATTGCTGTACACTCAGGTTCGCGGTAGGATGAGGAGGTCAGCAACAGTCGCCGTCAGGCCCCCGGATTGGACGGGTCAACCGAAAAGGAGCCAGAACCATGAATCTGCGTGGACAAATCCATCGCACTCCGCAAGTCAGGTTGCCAGGTTTTACTGTGCCAAAGTGGTTCTTGCTGGTGGTGTTTTTGCTTGTGAGTGTGCACGTTTTTATAGACCGTCTGTATGCTTATCGTCTGCAAGAGGCCATGGGATATTCGTCCATCTATGTGCACAACATGGTCTTCGAGTTGCTCACCCGTTACTTGGCGGCCGCTCTGGGGGCGGTGTTGGCCTGGTGGGCGGTCCGTCCTTTGCGGCACGCCCTGCCTTCTGCTGGAATGGCCTGGCTGAGTGGGGCAGTTGCTTTGGTGGGTTGGGCCATGGGTTACACTCTGGGATCCCTTTCACCCACACCCTGGTACTTATTTTTTAACCATGTTCCCTTTTCTCAGACAGATCCTTTATTTCATCTCAACTTGTCATTTTATGTGTATCAGTTGCCTTTACTGGTAGGCTTGGTGGGCAGGATTGCTGGAATGCTCATCTTACTGGTTTTTGTCCGCGGTTTTGTTCTGTTGGCGTTGGCGTTGCGCCAGCATGTGGTGATTGCGGAACAAGATACTCGTGCACTGTTGGTGACTCAGGGGGGCACACTGCTCTGGTTACTGGCCGGGTTGTTGGCCACATTCACGGGGTTGTCGGTGTTGTTGCGCTATGAGATAGCTCTAGCACCAGGCAATGGGAGCTTTCTGTTTGGACCGGGTTTTGTTGAGAGCCGTTTGACGGCTCCTGTTTTTTCCTGGTTGCACATCGCGGCGCTGATTTGGCTCACGGCCACCTTGGTGTACTTGGCTTTGCGACCGCACAAGATTTTTACCATCAAGGACGGACTTTTGACTTTCGCTTGGCGGGGTTGGCGGCGGTCCGGGGAGGCACTCGGCGCCTACGTGGGGCTGTCCATTCTCACTGCTGCCATTTCTGGGTTGGTTAACGGACTGTATGTGCACCCGAATCAGAGCACCGTGGAGTTGCCTTACATTCAACGCACCATCGTGGCCACCCGCTTTGCCCTGGGCCTCAATTCTCTGCACACCGTGCCGTTTCAACCAGCCACCACAGTGACCGCTCAGACCATGGCAGGGCAGCAGGATGCTCTGGACAACGTGCGAATTAATGACCAAGGTCAGACCACATCGGTGTACAACCAATTGCAGAGTTTCAAGAGTTATTTTAACTTTCCCCGAGCCAGCGTGGACCGCTATGGCACTTCAGAAGTGTATGTGTCGGCTCGGGAGATGAACGTGGATCAATTGCCAGCACAGACCTGGATTAACCGCACTTTGGTGTATACCCATGGCTACGGTTTGGTGGCCAGTCCCGTCAGTCAAGTGGACCAGGACGGTCTACCTACCTTATGGGCTAAGGACACCCCTCAGGTCACCCAATCTCCACTGCCAGCCATCACTCAGCCGGATATTTACTTCGGTCTGATGAATAACAACGTGATTGCACCTTCCAAGATCCCAGAGTTTGATTATCCTGTGGGGGCTGCGGATGAAACATCTCATTACCAGGGGGGATACGGGCTACCCGTGCAAGGCAATCGGTTTTTACTGGCGCTGGAGAACCAATCTCTCCAATTTTATACCAGTGATCAGTTGACCTCGCACTCACTGTGGTTGTTTGACCGCAATATTTACACTCGGGTTGCTGCGATTGCTCCATTTTTGCGTTACGATCACGATGCTTTCCCCTTTGTCAGCACCGATGGTCATATTCTTTGGATGCTGGACGCATATACCCAATCTGCTAACATTCCCTATGCCCAGACCGTTTTGGGCACATCCTACATTCGCAACTCTGTCAAGGTGGTTATGGATGCTTACACCGGTCAGGTGACCTTTTACGTGACTGACCCGAGAGATCCCATGATCCAAAGTCTCATGCGGGTGTATCCGGGGGTATTTACCACGCACATTCCGGAGGACGTGCGGGCTCATTTCCGTTACCCAAAAGACCTATTTGCCGCTCAGGCGCAAGCTCTCACCCGTTATCACATGACGAACCCAGTAGCTTTTTACAACCAAGAGGACCTGTGGGCTCTAGCCAATCAAATTTATCAACAGAATCGGACTACACCCATGTCTCCGGTGTATCAAGTTCTGCGCATGCCGGACCAAAACAACCCACGCTTTGTCTTGACTACCCTATTCACCCCTGCCAACAAGGATAATCTCAACGGCTGGCTGGTGGCCGACAATGGTCCAAATCACTATGGGGATTTGACCCTCTACCAGTTTCCACAGTCTCGCCTAATTTTTGGACCCTTGCAGGCGGAAAACCAGATTGATTCTAACCCCGTCATCTCTTCGCAACTCACTCTATGGAATCAGCAGGGTTCTCATGTCATTCGCGGAGACCTGTTACTGGTACCCGTGGGCAACGCCTTACTGTATATTGAACCGGTTTATTTGGTGGCGGATAGACAAAATTCCCTGCCACAATTGGTGCGGGTGATAGTGAATTTCAACAAACAGGTGTACATTGACACCTCTCTGGGTGGAGCTCTGCAAGACCTACTACAGGGCACTAGCAGCAGTGGTGTGGTTTCCAACATTCCGGGGAATCCTGGGAGCGGCAGTGCGGGCAGTGGTGGGATTTCATCAGGAACTGGAGCGAGTACAGGCGGCAACGGGAATCCTGCAGGAGGTGCCGGGAGCGGAACTGTTTCTAGCACAGGGAAAAGTTCCACTTCCTCTGCCCAGTGGGTGCAGGCTGCCAATCACTGGTTTCAACAGTACCAAGTGGACACCGCCAAGGGAGACTTCGCCGCCGCCGGGCAGGATCTCAAGCAGTTGGGCCAGGCCCTGGCCCAACTCGAGCAAGCAATTCCTCAGGCAAAGACCAAAGCTGTTCGGTGATCTCACTCATGCATTTTGGGTGGCCTTTATTGCGACCGTCAATCGACCGTCAATCAGGACCTGCCCATGCGCGGATACCGCAGAGTCACTCACCTTTGGTCGGCCTTGGGCCTGCTGTCAACCTAGAGGTTGCATCGGCAAATGGTTAGAGGCTCCTGCAATATTCGCCGTCTGCACCACCGCCACGGCTGCATCTGCCAGTGTCACCGTACCGTTGGAATTAAACCGACCGTTTTCTAAGGGCAACACCCCAAGAGAGGAGGCTAAAGCATCGGCTGCCCACTGGTCTTTCGGAATACTGTGGGCGTCCGAGGCAGAAAATGCAAACACCTCAGGGTGTGCAAACAGGGGCGCAAAACCCAGGGATTGCATGAGAATGTTGGCCGCTCTACTACGCGAAATGGGTTGATTTGGATGCACGGGTTGGGCAATAGGCAACCAACCCAGGTGGTAGGCGATTGCCATCGGTTGATAATCCGGTGCGGAATGGGAGATCCCTGACAAGGCTGCTTGTGCAGCCGGGCTGTTTGCCCACTGTGGATTGTAAAATCCCTGCTGACCCAGGGCATTCACCACCAGCTTCACAAAAGCCCCGGTGGTCAGCACCTGCTGGGGATGGACGTTTCCTTGAGTGTCCACATTCCATAATTCGCGTTGTACCAAAAGTTGAATTTGGGGCGCAGCCGTTACTCCCTTCAGGTCATGAATGGGTCCCGTATAGGGAACGGGGACTTGGGGGGATTCGAAGGTTCCGGTCACCGCATTGAAGACTCCGCTGGATCCGGGAGCTGTTACAGGCACATAGGCAAGCACAATTTTACCCGGTATCGATTTGTAAGGTCCGCCCTTGTACACTGATGGACTCTGTGATGTCATCAGGTATTCCAAGGATAGGGGCTGGGCCTTTTGCCACAACTGTTCGGCTTGGTTGACAGAGATGGCCGATTGGGGAACTGGTAAGGAAGTTTTGTGGGTCTGAAAATTCATCCAAAAGTTTTGCACCTGTCCGGTGCTGGAGTCAACGCTCAGACTGCCAGTCCTGGACATGTCCGGAATGCCGTGGACCAATGGAATGACCTGGTATGAGTTAACGACTTGCGGAGAATTGGGACTATTGAAGGGGTTTGGAACCAGTGCAATGCCACCGGTATCGTCTGTGAACACATTCTTCACAAAGTGAATGGCGGCTAGGTTCAACTGGCTTGAACTCAATGAAGAACTGGAGTGACTGCCAGAGCCGCCTTCTTTGCTGAGAGAGACCTGGGTGTACTGATTGAAGTTCACCAACTGTCCGGTGACGGTATCCACTCCGGCACCGATATGGGTTCCGTTAGGCATGGCCCAGTTAAAGTTCCAGGTGGTGTCGGTGTTCGAGTTGCGGAACTGGTTGGCACTGATAAGGTTGGCGTTGTCCGGAAGGGTCAACACCTTTTTGGCATAGGACAAGCACTGAGACTCACTCCAGTGAACATTGGGGAGCTGAACGGGTAAGACCGGGCCGCCGGGAACCACAGGTTGGGGTGTCGGTGTGAATGCGTTTTCCACAGGTGTTCCTTGCAGGGTAATGACCTTGCCTGTGAGGGCATCAATCACCGGTTGGCCCATTTGCTGGTTGCCAAACTGCTGACCCCACCAACCTGGACCTGCTTCTGGTTGCTGGGTGTAAGCGAGAACTGTGGTGGGTACAGCGTTGGGGTGCCAGACTTGAACATAGGCCAGTTGCAGGTGCAGAGAATTTTGGTAAACCTGATTGGCCTGTTGGCTGGAAATGGCCATCTTTGCACTCGGGAAAGTTTGCGCGGTCCAGTGACAGTTGGCAGAAGTCAGTTGGCCATTTTGATCAATCGTGAGGGAAAAGCCATCGAATGGAGCCGATAGACCGTTTACCTGACGCACAAAATTGTACGTATAAGAGATTCCCCCTTGCAGAGACCCGGACTGTGGCGTCAAAGGCTGCAGGGAAACTTGAGGGTACTGTTCTGGATACAGCTTTTGGGCCCATTGAAGGGCAATTTGTTGTGCCTTATCTGCAGAAGTCTGTGCCGGAAAAATGAAATGATTGTCCGAAGCTGGCCGATTATACTGGAGAATGAGACCCGTGTTGGCATCCATGGTGACGTTGATCCAGTTGGATGCCTGTGTGGACTGTGCGGATTGAAAGGTGAAGTTGTAGACGGGAGTTTGTGTGTTATATCCCTGGCTTTGATAAGACTGATTCTGCAGAACATAGGAATTGGGTATGTTAAGCATGGTCATGGCTTGCTGTTTGGCAGCCTGTAAGGTCAAGATGGGAGCAGGCGACGGGGCGCTCACCGTGGATTGACTCTTGACCGAGGTGGGTATGGCGACGGTTGCGCTGGTTTGTCCACCTTGGGTCTCCAAAGGTGTGGCCGCAAAGGCGACCGGGGAGGCGGTGGCCGTCATCAAGCACAACGTGAGTCCTGTGACACCGCTGGCAATAAAGCGCAGGTAACTCGGCCTAAAACCGGGTTCCAGGCGGTGTTTATGTCGCTGTGAACCTTGGGGAGGACCATTGTGACGAATTATCCATTTCATGGGTTACACACCTTTCTATTTTATGGTCAATGCAAAATTCAGATGACATTTATGAAGACGCTGCACACACTATTTTGTGACAAGGATTGGCACAAAAATTTTTCAAGCAGGGCACGAGAATAATGATTTTTGAGGCCTCGTGCCCTGCATCCAGGTGTCTGTCTTATGTTAGCGTTAGCTTTCGCCGAGAGTGGGCAGGATTGTTTTGGCAATCCGCTCATCCAGGTCCTCGTAGTTTCTGTATTGGATAAGGTCATACAGTTCGGATCGAGTCTGCATGGTTGGCAGCAGGTTTTGTTGGCTGCCCGTTTTGGCCAACTCTCGGTAGGCTTGTTCAACAGCTCTGGCGGCGATTCGCAGGCTGGTGACGGGATAAATGACCATCCGAAATCCCCAGTCTGCAAATTGACTTGCAGAGTAGTAGGGAGTTTTTCCAAACTCCGTCATGTTGGCCAGCAGCGGTGCTTCAATAACCTGGGCAAACTGACGAAACTCCTGTTCATGGGTCAGGGCTTCTGGAAAAACGGCATCTGCGCCTGCCGCAACATATTGGTGTGCCCGGTCAATGGCCGACTGGAGACCTTCCACACTTCTGGCATCGGTCCTCGCCACCACCACAAGAGTGGGGGCCACCTGTTTTAAGGTGCGTATCTTATACGCCATTTCCTCTGGAGAAACCAGGGTTTTGCCATTCAGGTGGCCACACTTTTTCGGGAGTTGCTGGTCTTCCATTTGAACCGCTGCCACACCCGCCTCTACCATTTCCTTGCCGGTCCTCGCCACATTCAGGACACCCCCAAAGCCGGTGTCGATGTCCACCAGCACGGGCAATTCGGAAGCTCGAATTAGGTCTCGGGAACGCTCCGCCAGTTCGTTGGAGTAAACCAGACCCATGTCCGGCAAGCCACGGCTGGCGGTGTAGGCCGCACCACTCAGGTACAAAGCTTGGAAGCCAACCTTTTTGGCCAACAGGGCGCCAATTCCGTCATAGGCTCCCGGCATGCGCAAAATGGGGCCCGTGGTCATGAGTTGGCGGAACCTCTCGGCGAGATCCTTTTGGTTGGGTTGTTCCGTTGGAATCCACGTCATGGGTGCGAGACCTCCTTTGGACAGATAGAATATGGAGCTAAACTCCGCTGAGTACAGGCTGTCGAGGCAAGAATACCACAGTCGCCCCAATCCGGTTCTATTGCGGTTCTATTGCTCACATTTTTTCAGAAGAAATCAAAGCGTCTGGGACTGGCAGTCTTCTGCTTGACGCCGTATGCTCAAGAAGAAATAAAGCTTGGGGAAAGCTTCAACAAATTGGGAGGGACCCTTCGTGCCGCATACTGGTCTGTCTTCAGGACCCAATTCAGGGACTCCAGTCGTCTCGGGCGATCCGGTGTTGACCGTCATTGCCGACTATGTTTTACACACCCCCATCCAGAGCGATCTGGCCTATGAGACAGCCCGCTACGTTTTGATGGACGCCTTGGGTGTGGGCATGTTAGCCCTGCGTTTCCCGGAGTGTAATAAGTTGCTTGGTCCACTTGTGCCGGGAACCCAGATGCAAAATGGAGCACGAGTGCCCGGCACGCAGTTTGCACTCCATCCTGTGGAAGCTGCCTTCAATATTGGCACTCTCATTCGTTGGCTGGATTACAACGACACCTGGCTGGCCCGAGAATGGGGGCATCCGTCGGACAGCCTGGGGGGTATCCTTGCCATCGCCGATTTTCTCAGCCGTCAACGTCGACAGGTGGGACAAAGTCCACTGAGGATGCGGGACGTCCTGACTGCGGCCATCAAGGCGCACGAAATCCAAGGGGTGTTGTCTTTGACCAACAGCCTCAACCGTGTCGGATTGGACCATACCCTGTTTGTCAAAGTCGCCTCCACGGCGGTGGTCACGGCTCTGTTGGGAGGAAAAAAGCAGGAGGTGGTCAACGCGGTCTCCCACGCCTTTGTTGACAACGCCAGTCTGCGGGTCTATCGGCACGCGGGCAGCACAGGATGGAGAAAGTCCTGGGCTGCCGGGGATGCCACCAGCCGAGCGGTGCGCCTGGCCTATTTGGCGATGCGGGGAGAGATGGGCTACCCGTCGGTGCTGAGCGCGTCCCAATGGGGCTTCCAAGACGTGGTTTTGCACGGCACTCCACTCACCCTATCGCGGTCGCTGGGAAGTTACGTGATGGAAAACGTGTTGTTCAAAGTCGCCTTTCCCGCAGAGTTTCATGCCCAGACGGCGGTGGAGTGCGCCCTTCAATTACATCCTTTGGTGTGCGATAAAGTGGATGAGGTGGAGCGAATTGTTTTGACCACACACGAGTCGGCCATTCGCATCATCGACAAAACCGGGCCTCTCACCAACCCGGCGGATAGAGATCATTGCCTGCAGTACACGGTGGCCATCGGTCTGTTATACGGCACACTGCAGGCCGAGCATTACGAGGACGAGACGGCGCAAAATCCGCAAATTGATCTGTTGCGCAGCAAAATGGAAGTGGTGGAAAATCCACAGTTCTCCAAGGATTACCTGGATACCGACAAGCGGTCCATCGCCAACGGAGTACAGGTATTTTTCAAAGATGGTTCGTACACAAAACCTGTTGTGGTGGAATATCCCATTGGCCACCGTCGACGGCGCGGTGAGGGTATCCCACAGTTGGTGAGCAAGTGCGAAACCAACCTGACCACCCGTTTTCCCCAGGCGCGAGTGGAAAAACTGATGCACACCTGTCTGGACCTGCCCCGTTTGCAGGAAATGGCGGTAGACGACTTCATGACGTTGTGGTCCATTTGAGGGGGAGGAATTTCGATGTACTCGCAACTGAACAAAGAGACGTTCGAACAACTGGTGGCAGTTGGGAATTTTCGTCAGCCAGCCACCACATGGATTAAAGGGGGCAAGGTGTTGTTTGTCCACACTGGGGAGGTGCGCTCGACTCAGGTGGCGTTGTCTGGGGAACGGATTGCCTACGTGGGGGATAGGGAACCACTGGTGGGACCGGATACCCGCATCATCGACGGGGAGTCGTACACCTTGGTGCCCGGATATATTGAGCCTCACGCCCATCCCTTTCAAGGGTATAATCCGCAGACATTGGCGGACTTCGCTGTAACACATGGCACCACTACTCTGTTGCATGACGACTTAATGCTGTTTTTGCACCTCAACCAGGAGCAGATGGAAAGTGTGTTTGAGGTTCTGGACCATTCGCCAGCAAACAACTTTTGGTGGGCTCGCTTAGATCCGCAGGTTCGCCAAGCGGAGGTCTTTCGGCGGTTCACGCCTGAACGGCTGGAACGAACCTTGGCTTATCCACGGGTGCTACAGGCCGGGGAATTGACCTTCTGGCGAGATGTTATCGACGGGGATCCGGAGATGCTGAACCGAATGTGGGGGGCGGTGCTGTCGGGTAAACGAATAGAGACACACAACCCCGGGTCTTCTGCCGACACGCTGAGTGCGGTTGCGGCCGCGGGAGCGAGTGCGTGCCATGAAAGCATCTCGGGATTGGAGGTGGTGACCCGAGTCAGGCTGGGTTACTACGCGGCCCTGCGCCATTCGTCCATTCGCCCAGACCTGGAACGGCTGATTCAGGAACTCATGGCAGCGGGATTCACTGCTTGGGACCGCGTGCTTTTTACCACGGACGGATCGCCCCCCTTTTTCTTGGCCGGGGGTTTGGTGGACGATTGTGTTCGCATCGCCCAGAGAGCCGGACTAAGCCCTGCCATTGTTTATCGCATGGCCTCACTGAATCCGGCTACATACTATGGACTGGAGCGGGACTTGGGTTCCATTGCACCCGGACGCGTGGCGGACCTGCTGTTTCTGGAGGACCTCAACCATCCCACCCCCGCCCGCGTGATGGTGCACGGACAAATGGTGGCAGAGGCGGGTCGACTGACGCAACTCTCCGGACGGGTGGATTGGTCGAAGCACGGGATGGGTACCTTGCCCATGTTCTCCGCGCCCATCCGGGCAGAGTGGCTGGCCGTGCCAGAGGGTGGAGAACTTACACCCGTCATGGAGTACACCAATGCGGTCATCACCCGAGTGAGAATGGAGCCCAGTACGAAGGCATGGAGTAGGGGAGAACCCATAGCGGAAACTGGGTTGATGTATGCTGCCTTGTTGGACCGAGGAGGAAAATGGGTGGCCAACGCTCTGGTTCGCGGGTTGGGACACTTTGACGCCTTGGCCAGCACCTATTCCTTGACAGGGGATTTTGTGGTTTTTGGGACCGACTTGGAACAAATGGCGTCCGCTCTCCATCGGGTACGATCCGTGGGTGGAGGCATTTGTCTATGGGAAAACGGGGAACTTCTGTATGAGTTGCGTTTGCCTTTGTTAGGGACCATGAGTACAGAACCGATGGATTGGTTGATTCCCGCGACCACTCGTCTGGTTGAGCTGTTGCGGGAAAGGGGTTACCGTCATGAGGACCCCATTTACTCTCTGCTGTTTCTCTCGGCAACCCACTTGCCCTTTGTCCGTCTGACTCCTCAGGGGTTGATGGAAATTAAGTCGGGGAAGGTTCTGTTGCCAGCGAGGAACCTGTCAGGATTGGCTTCTTTAAATGGGTACCCTGGACTGAGTACCCTGAACTGAGTAACGTGGATAAAATTCTAAATCTTTTTCCCATATGTTAAATAACATTACATATCTTATTGCTTATTAGATCGAGTTTCGGTAAAATAACCCCATTCTTGGCCGGGTATAGGAACAGCTATGTTATGAAATGTGACACAACTTTCCCGGAACTTCAAAGTGAAGGAGATGGGGGTCTTTTGAATCATTCATTTGAGTCTTCCGTGAATGCTGAGGTTGGCGAAAAAAACACTTCACGTACGGGTAAGCGCAGTTTCAACTCTTGGGTGAATAACCCGGTGTTGGAGGATTACGCCCTGCGCTATGCTCCTAAGTCTTTCAGAAAGTGGACGGAGTATGCGGTGGCCACCTCTGCACTTGGGGGCATCGCTTATATGGCCGATTTTGCCATCGGTGGATCCATCGCTCTGACCTATGGATTTAGCAGTTCTCTCTGGGCCATTCTGGCTGCGGCTGTGGTGATTTTTTTGACGGGGATACCTATTGCCTATCACTCAGCCAAGTACCATATTGACATGGATTTATTGACTCGGGGCGCGGGTTTTGGCTATCTGGGCTCAACGCTCACGTCCGTTGTGTATGCTTCTTTCACCTTCATTTATTTTTCTCTTGAAGGTTCTGTCATGGCTCAGGCGTTGAATCTGTTTTTTCACTTACCTTTGGCTGTAAGCTACCTGATTGCGGCTTTAATTGTCATTCCTCTGGTGCTGTATGGGATGACTCTGCTGTCCAAGTTTCAGGTTTGGACTCAACCCATCTGGCTGGTGCTCATGTTGTTGCCCTTTGTTGCGGTATTGACGAAAGACCCAAATGCTTTTGCAGCTTGGACACGGTTTGCGGGTGTCAGCGGTCATGATGGGGGCTTTCATCCCTTGTTATTTGGTTTGGCCGCCGGAGTAGTCCTGTCGCTGATTGCTCAAATTGGGGAGCAGGTGGATTATCTACGCTTCATGCCAGACCAGACGACGGCAAACCGAAAGCGGTGGTGGGTGGCTGTCATGCTGGCCGGACCCGGATGGGTTTTCCTTGGCGCTTTCAAGCAACTGGGGGGTGGATTTTTAGCGGCCTATGTGCTGTCGCGTTTCGGGCCTGTCAAGGCGGATCAGCCCATTGTGATGTTCACTCAGGCTTTCGGTCAGTTCTTTCAAGGTCCGTTGGTTCCGCTCACCTTGGCCACTCTTTTTGTGCTCGTCTCGCAATTGAAAATCAACGTCACCAACGCCTATTC
>DAHWFY010000310.1 GCA_027336365.1 Bacillota bacterium
TAACTGGCTGCCGTCGTCAAACCAAACATGCCTACAGAAAACAAGGAAGAACCCACCGCCATAATCATCGACATGCGTGCAGCAAACATCAGTCCGGGTACAATTAAGAAGCCTCCACCGATGCCAAAGAATCCTGACAAGGCACCCACCGTAAACCCAGTGGGAATAACTCTCCCCAAGGATACTCCAGAAATTTTCGTCGACTTTACAGTTTCCTTTCCTTTTTCCTTTTCCTTGACTGCGCGGACAAAGTCTGGCCGCAAAACAGCGACAGACACTCCAGTGGTACCATTGGCAACCGCCTGAGTCGCTGCGTCTTCCGCCCACTCTTCCTCTCCCTGTTGAAAAACAGAATGAGGTTTCTGTTGTTGCGGCTTGTGCAACCCTTTGGCTGGAATTATCATTCGTACAGCAATCAGCATCATCACAATTGCAAACAAAAACAGTAATGCCTTATCATCCATCGATTTTCCCAAGGCGGCACCAACCCAGGCACCCACCACCCCAGGAATGGCAAAAAACACGGCAGCTTTCCAGTCGACGTGACCCGTACGCCAGTGAGCAAACAGATTGAAAAAAGCGTTGAGCGCCACAGCTAATGCGGTACTGCCGATGACCACATGTGCATCGTGAATCCCCACCACATACAATAGGAGTGGAACGGCAAGAATCGAACCCCCTCCCCCCAGTAGGCCCAAGGTAAAACCGACAACACCACCGGAAACAATCGACAAAACGACCTGCAATTCCGTCACGGCCTGTTACCCTCCATCCTATTCAGTCAATACAATTGCGTGGCTTGACCTTCCTTGCTGGTGCCGCTAACAGCGGCATGAGGGTTTAATCCAATTCAAAAGGGAATGTTGCGCTGAGTCTCATGCAAGTCCCGCCAAGCCTCGTCTCCCAGAGAGATC
>DAHWFY010000311.1 GCA_027336365.1 Bacillota bacterium
ACAAGCTGGGCCGACTCTCCCGCGTTATCTAATATTCTTTCGCACGAGTCGAGTTTTAACCCTCGTGCTAAAAATCCCCACTCAACCGCTTTTGGCTTATTCCAGTTTTTAGGTTCGACTGCAAAAAACTATGGGTTGCCTTACGGAACAACGGACCCCTACGCACAAAGTGTGGCGGGATTAAAATATATTAGAGACCGCTATGGCAATCCTGATGCCGCTTGGAGTTTTTGGCAAAAGCATAGGTGGTATTAGTGGATATATTAAATATAGGGAAAGTTTTGTGGCTTAACCGGGCCACTGGGGAGCACAGGCATAAAGGCCAAACAGGCGGCACACTAGGCTATGCCCAAGTTACCGCAAGCCAGAGCGGAATCACAACCGAGGTAGCTTTGACTGGGCTATCGGTTACGGTTAATGTTATGGCGGGAAGGCGCATCAAAATTACGGCTCAGGTGTACCCGTACTCGACGGTGGATGGCGATACGGCGGCGGCGGCCATCGAGGAGGGCGCGACTATTCTATGCTCGACAGAATGTCCTAGACTGCTAACTAACACTGCGGGTACGCTAAACTTTTCGGTGGTAGTTATGCCAACCAGCGGTAGCCATACCTATAAACTAGTCGGCGGGCGTAGTGTCGGTTCGGGTAACATTACTTTCTATGCCACTGCTACAAGACCTGCCTTTATTTTAGTCGAGGATATCGGCGCGGCATAAATTAACAAATCAGGGAGGCAAAATTGGAACAATCATCGCTACAAGCACTACAATTATGGGGCCCGGCAGCAGTTGCGCCTGGTCAACCTTTTTTGCTTTAAGCGGGGGTTATCTGGTTGCAGGGCAGTTGCTATCGTTACAAGAGCGGCTACGAATCCTACGATACCTCCAATGATGGCTCCGGTCG
>DAHWFY010000312.1 GCA_027336365.1 Bacillota bacterium
CACCATGGATTGCCAGAGACACTGTACGTGGACAACGGGGCTGTGTTTTCCTCGGACCATCTGAAACGGATATGCGGTCGCCTGGGCATTCACCTTGCTCACTCTCGCCCATACCGTCCAGCTGGGAGGGGCAAGATTGAGAGATTCTTCCAGTTCATAGACTCCAGCTTTGTTCCGGAGGCCTACGCCGCCATTGAAAATGGAACCCTGACGTCGCTGCAACAACTCAATGACGCCCTTCACGACTGGCTGAGTGGCTACTACCATTTACGCAAGCACGGGAGTACCAAACAGGCGCCCAAGGAACGGTTAGAATCCTCGACCAGAAAGACCCGGCGAGTATCCATCGAGGAATTGACGGAAGTGTTCCTCTGGGAGGAGGAGCGCAAGGTAGACAAGACATCGTGCATATCTCTGTACGGAAATTCCTACGAGGTGGACCCAGACCTGTCCGGCCGCAAGGTCACCCTGCGCTATGACCCGTTTGATCTGCATGTCATTCAAGTCTGGGTAGACGAAACACGTAAAGAGGACGCTCGTCCGCTCGATTTGAGTCGGCGCCATGACCGTCGAGTGAAGCCGGACGATGCATTCACCTCCCCGGAGCCCGGGAAACATATGAACTTCTTCGAGGCGGCAAAGAGTCGTCGTAAGCGGGTAACGGCAAAGGAGACCCCGATGCAGTACGCCAGTCCACTAAAAGGGGGGGACGGCCAATGAGCATTCAGGAGATTTGGGGTTGGAACACAACCCCGTTTGCGAGAGGTTCTGATGGGGTTGTGTTCTTCGAATCCCACGCTCAGCGGGAGGCACTGGCCAGAATTGAATTGGTGGTTGAGGGCTATGGATTCGGTCTCGTCACCGGCGAAGTAGGAAGTGGCAAATCCACATT
>DAHWFY010000313.1 GCA_027336365.1 Bacillota bacterium
TCTTTGAAAAAAACGGCTCCAGCCCTGGGATATGAAATAAAAGTGGAAACTCAGGGGGCCGCAGGATCTGAAAACACCTTGACTGAGGAGGATATCCGTAATGCCGATGCGGTCATTATTGCTGCAGACACGACGGTGGATTTGAGTCGTTTTCGCGGAAAGCGGTTGCTGGAGACTTCTGTCACGAGTGCCATCAAGTCGCCGCAAGAACTGTTCACTGTTGCCCTTGAACAACCCGTGTTTGGACAAACGGAATCGTCTGGGGCCGAGGATTATTTCGAAAATATCCAGCGACAAAAGGCACAGAAAAAGGCGCAAATGCCCACGGGGTATCGACATTTAATGAACGGAGTGTCCAACATGCTGCCTCTCGTGGTGGCTGGTGGGATTTTCATTGCCTTATCCTTCGCGGTAGATATCAACGGCAACTCGCCCTTCTCGAAAGTCTTGATGAACATTGGCGGAAATTCCGCTTTTGCACTGTTTGTTCCTATCCTGGCAGCCTTTATCGCCATGTCCATCGCAGACCGCCCCGGATTTGCTCCTGGATTGGTGGGGGGGTGGATTGGAACTCAGGGTGTCATGTATGGTAGCCCACATGCAAGTGCGGGTTATCTTGGCGGCATTATTGCAGGATTTCTTGCCGGGTATATCACCAAATGGCTGAAACAGTGGATTAAGTTGCCCCGATCTTTGGAAGGAATCAAACCCGTACTGATTCTTCCTGTCTTGTCGGTGGGAATTGTCGGGCTGTTGATGATTTATGTGTTGGGACGTCCCATCGCCGATTTGATGACATGGATGACCAATGGGCTCTCCAGCATGGGTGCGAGTGCCTCTGTCGGACTGGGACTGTT
>DAHWFY010000314.1 GCA_027336365.1 Bacillota bacterium
GACGCCGCTATAAAAACAGATGTCTAAAGCTTCAAGATAGCTGTTTTCGTCTTTAAAAAAATTCTTGTCCCCGATTAAATATATATTAAACCGACATCTCATTTGTTTTTATTTAATGCAATAATGATAAATATTATATAATTTTAGTCTTTATATTGTCAATTAAATCAACTTTGAAATTGCTTATTAAAATTAACACAATTTATATCTTGCAATTTTAATATTTTTTTGTTAGGATATTAAAGTTTGAGTTTGAAAATTATAAATTAACTTTCTATTACTAAGGGGAGATTAATATGGAAGACAATAACAAACATTTTACGAAGGTAATGTGGATAGTTATGGTTATCAGCGTTATAGTCATAATTGGACTCGGCATTTATTCCGCCACCGGTCTTAATTATAATTTTCCGGATATGACTAAAATTCTTCCTTTATCCTTATAAATACCGAAAGTATCCACAATTTTTAGAGCCGCTAGCTCAGCTGGTAGAGCACCTGACTTTTAATCAGGTGGTCGTGGGTTCGACCCCCGCGCGGCTCACCACTCAAAAATACTGCATCTAAGCCTTTCGTTAAAAAACCTCTCTTGACAAAAAAATGTAGAAAATGTGTAAAATTATGACAAATATTTCCAATATTTCCTTTTATAAAAAAAGTTGTGATATAATTATAAATAAATAAAACATATCTAACTTTTAATTATAAGGAGCATTAAAATGGAACATAAACTGCCTGAATTGCCTTATGCCATGGATGCGCTGCAGCCGCATATTTCGAAGGAAACCCTCGAATACCATTATGGAAAACACCATAATGCATATGTAAATAATCTGAATAACCTTATTAAAGGC
>DAHWFY010000315.1 GCA_027336365.1 Bacillota bacterium
GACTTGGACAGTGACCCTAGTTGCTTTCACAAAGCACCGTTACAGTTCGTAGATCGGGTCATCCTGGCATAGTTGCTGTTGCCATCACCCGGTCCTCGGGTGATGGAGTAATTCCATTCGTTATCGTTGTTTTGTGCGCGCCACCGTGAGTGCGTCCCAGTCGCATGCCCGTAAAGGAGCATACGATGGCGACAGAGGTACAAACCAAAAATATCACTGACCTGTTGGCATCCTTTCCCGAGGATCAGCGCCATCGGGTGGCTGACCGCTGGCGGGTCCACCAGCAACGGGAAGCATTGATTCAGCGCCCTTCCTTTTGGAAACGGCTCTGGCTCTTTCTCACCCTCATCGGCCCTGGCATTCTAGTTATGATCGCGGATAATGATGCCGGTGGGGTGATTACCTATGCCCAAACCGGCGCCGCCTACGGGATCGGATTTTTCATTCCGTTTCTCATCCTCATGGTCCCCGTGGCCTATGTGGTGCAGGAGATGACCGTCCGTCTTGGCGCAGTGACACACCGCGGGCATGCCGAAATGATCTGGGGTCGTTATGGCCCTTTTTGGGGCGCCTTTTCCCTCTTCGATCTGGTCGTCGCCAACATCCTCACCCTCGTTACAGAATTCATCGGTATCACCATAGGGATGAAGATGTTTGGCGTGCCCGCTGTTTGGAGCGCGCTGGGCGGCTTTCTCATCGTTGCAGGCGTGCTTTTATTTTTGCGCTATCACACATGGGAGCGGGTGGCGCTTTGGATTGCCCTTGGGAACCTGATTTTTGTACCGCTGGCCATTGCCTCCCATCCACACTGGGGGCAGGTGGTAACAGCCTTGGGG
>DAHWFY010000316.1 GCA_027336365.1 Bacillota bacterium
CATTTGCAGCACGGCCTCTTGAACATCCATGGGCTTGAAGAAAATCTGCTTGCGACGCACCACCTGCGTCAAGTCCACATCGTCGAAAGTTGCGGCGGCAGTAGCCACGGCTGCACTGGCCATTCCCGCATTTTGAACGCGGGTTTTTACACCCTTTTCACGAAAACGTTTGTTCAGCTTGCTACGGTACTTGGTCAATTGCTGTTCCAGCTTGTCCATCACGAGGTCAATGGAGGCATACATGTCATCTGAAGCTTCCTCTGCCCGAAACAGCACCCCGTGCACCTGCAGCATCACCTCAACACGGTGAATGCCCCGTTCAACTTTCATGGTGACAGAAACCTGACGTTCAGGTGGAGCGTCGAAGTATTTCTCCAGGCGGGTAATCTTTTTTTCGACGTAATCCTGCAGCGCTAGAGTTACGTCGAGGTGATCGCCGCGGATTTGGATGTTCATGACCTTCACTCCTTCCCTCGTGAGACCATTATACCAATCTGTCAGAGGTCATGTGAAGCGGGGGTAAAAATTATCACAAAGTTCTATCGGATCCAGTGAATAGGCCAACCAATGATTCGCACCAAACTTGTCCCCCGGCAGTGATCCATCTCCGTGATACAAGAGGATTCGCGACAGGTTTGGACACTGGAGTGGAGGGCTGAGGGTTGAGTCCCAGTGTTCATGAATCTGTCAATTTACGAGATGGATTGAACCATCGATGGATGAGACTAGGACTATAATAACGTGTCGAGAAAGTGGGGAGATGATAGCATGTCCGGAATTTTAACAGAC
>DAHWFY010000317.1 GCA_027336365.1 Bacillota bacterium
CGGTAAGGCGCCGATCGCGCTAAGCTTTCTTTCTTGCCGCATGTTGGCATACAGCTTGCTTTCCCCTGATCGACCCGGCCCATCAGATGCCGGCAGCAATCAGGAGGAAAGCGGTGGATACCCATATCCCTAACGCTCGAAACGTCCAGGTTCTCGGCATTGATGCCGGGGGGACGATGACTGATACGTTCTTTGTCGATGTCAACGGCGAATTCGTGGTTGGCAAGGCACAAAGTACCCCGCAGAACGAAAGCATCGGGCTGATCGCCTCTAGCGAAGACGGCCTCGGAAACTGGGGCCTGCCGCTCACCGATGCCCTGAAGCAGCTCCAGACCGGGGTCTATTCCGGCACGGCAATGCTGAATCGCGTCGTGCAGCGCAAGGGCTTGAAATGCGGCCTGATCGTCAACCGCGGTATGGAAGATTTCCATCGCATGGGCCGAGCCGTGCAATCCCATCTCGGCTACGCCTATGAGGATCGAATCCACCTCAACACCCATCGCTACGATCCGCCGTTGGTGCCGCGCAACCTGACGCGCGGCGTCGTCGAGCGCATCGACATGGCGGGCAGGGTGGTCATCCCGCTGCGCGAGGAGAGTGCCCGCGCCGCCGCCCGCGAACTGATCTCCGCCGATGTCGAGGGAATCGTCATCAGCTTGCTGCATTCCTACAAGAATTCCGACCACGAACGTCGCGTACGTGATATCGTGCTGGAGGAAGTCGCACATAGCGGCAAGTCCATTCCGGTCTTCGCATCGGTTGACTATTATCCGGTGC
>DAHWFY010000318.1 GCA_027336365.1 Bacillota bacterium
AGGCGCATCCTTGGGGTGATGCTCCAGCGAGTGGCGGAAGCCGGTGACTTCCCCCCAACCCCAGGCTCCGGCGAGGGAGGCAACGATGGCCGCTACCATGCCCGCCCCGAGGATGCCCACGGAAAACACGATGCGTCCCCAGGTGTTGCCGAGGTAGGGAATGATAGCCTCTGAAAGCTGATGCACCGTATTGAGGGGAGCGTTGGGATTCAGACGGCCAATGGTGGCGGCTGTCGCGATCAGCACGGCGGCCATGATCAACTGGGTAATCACCGCCCCAAAGGCGGTGTCCCAGCGTGCGTGGGGGTAATGTTCCGGATGCAGACCCTTGTCCGCCACGGCGGATTGTTGGTAGAACACCATCCACGGCATGATGACGGCACCGATGTTGGCCGCCACCAGCATCATGTAGTCGTCGTTGGTGATGGGCGCGTGCAGCAGGCCGTCCAGCATTTCGCGAATACTCGGATGGCTGGCCCAGGCGATACCAAAAAAGACGAGTTCAAAGAGACCCATGATCAGGGCAATACGTTCCACGCGCCGGTACGAGCCGGTCCAGACGATGGTCAGCAGGGTGGCCGCCGCCAGGGCAACCCCGACAGAGCGCGGCAAGCCATAGAGGCGACTGACGCCGGCGACTCCGGAGAATTCCGTCAACAACGCACCCGTGGTAGCGACGCTGAGACCGGCGACGGAGAGATAGGCCCAACCTCTCCCGAAGGTTTCGCTGATCAGTTCGCCGTGGCCTTTACCGGTGAAGATGCCCAAGCGCACC
>DAHWFY010000319.1 GCA_027336365.1 Bacillota bacterium
AAGGGTTTCGTGCTGGACGACGCGCGTCTGAAGAACCCCGGTAAGGGCCGGGACTATTTCGACGAGCTGACCCGCCGTCTGCAAGACATCCGCACCAGTGAGCGGCGCTTTTATTCAGAAAATCACCGACATTTACGCCACGAGCGTGGATTACGACGCGCGCCATCCACTCACTCAGCAGTTTTTCGCCACGGTGCAAAACAAGGTGCATTACGCCATCCTGGTAGGCTTCTTCGGGTGTCTGCCGTTCCAGTTCAGCCTCTTTCGTGAGCGCGCAGGCACATCCGACGGTTACAGGGGTTTTGCTACGACGCGAGGATTTTTGATCCACCGATCCGGCAGGGTTTTACTGTGCCATCCGCCTGTGCCAATGGTTTTTTCTGATGGGATTTTTTGATGCAACCTACTGTTTTTTATGGTGCCCAGGGACGGAATCGAACCGCCGACACGAGGATTTTCAGTCCTCCTGATATCATATAAATACTTATAAAACAACTACTTGCGTCGCTTGCCAAAGCCATAACCGATCCCGACCGACCCTAATTTCAAGGGGTTACATTTTCGCCATGGTACAAATCCGTCACAGTGCTCACGGTCAGCGCTCTGCGAACCGTACACCATTATTCACCCTATAACCCGGTCATGAACCCCATGTAAGGAAGCCTACGTGACCACTGCCAACGTCTCTTTTCTGCGAACCGCCGGGTTGCTGGCATGCCTCTCCCCCGCCCTGCTCACAGGTTGCGC
>DAHWFY010000031.1 GCA_027336365.1 Bacillota bacterium
AATCCACGCAACTGTATCTACTGGGATAGGGGCAGATCAACATCCTGTTGCTTAGGCCGCCAAAAAGCCAAAGAGGTCGTGGATTGTCCTGGGGGACTGAGCAAGCGACCACTGGCGATGCCCGCGGCGGTGCGCAGAAATACAATTGCGAAGAAGATCCACACGGCCGTAAATTCTATGAAAGAAGCGCCTGTAAAAAATGGGCTGTGCATGCTCCGAGCCAGTGCGTAGGTGCCGGTGGTAAAGCTGCCAATGGGGAAAACGTAACTCCACCAGCCTAGGTGAAATGACAATCCCTCTCTCTTACCGGTCATGTGCAACAGAGTGTGCAGGAGGGAAATTGCAATCCACCACAACCCCACTCCCCACATGGCAATGGCAGCAAAAATGCCGGTTGCTAAAAATAAGGTGTTTGATAGATGGAGTAATTGGCTGGCGTCCGGACCAAAGGAACTCAATGTGGCCATAGACATGCCAATGGGTCCAATCTCAATCCAGAGCGTGGGAGATGTCTCTCCCGTCAATCGTGGATGGTACACCAATCGCGCGTACACCAAAACGCTGACCATGATAAAGAGAAAAAACGTCATGCCAAACATGGCGACAAGCACGGTGGCCATGGTTTCCGCAATTGAAGATTGCCAGTAAGGCAAAAGGTTCATTCCTAATGCTGCCGCCACAATGGGAGGTACGACGGGTATCAACCAGTTTGCCAAGGTTTCTTCTTGCCGTACCTCGTGTAGCGTAAACAGCAAGAAAGGGACAATGATGACTGTGAACGTCGATACTCCGGCTCCTATAATCCAGAGGGTTTTGCTGACTGTCAAGGCAAAAGACGGTGGTAAGAGGTGTGTTCCAATAATAAGGTAATCATTTCCTACTACATTGATTCCCATTGCCAGTGCCCCATAAAACAAGACTCGTGAGGGATGGTGAAAGTCGGCGATGGCGGCATCGCGGTGAATCACCCAACGAGTGATCCAGAGAACCAAGGCAATTCCAAACACGCCGTTAAGCAAACAAAATAGCACACTGCTGATAAGATGCTGAGATGGAAAAGACACGGGAGAGGATGCGGTCAGCCCGGCAACAATTCCTACACCCATTACAACGGTAAACCAGTTTGTTCCAAAATGTCGTAGCATGTGCGTCACGCATCTCCTTCCCAAGGGTGGACAGGTCCATTTGGACCTGTGCCTCTGCTGTAGCTCAGTAATGCAAGGATAGAGGGTAACCACACCATAAGTAAAATTGAAAGATGTGATATCATTAATAACAAATCTTAATGTATGGCTTTTCAACTGCGCTCTGCCGAGAAAAATATTTTTTGGGGTACCTTGCCGTGAAAGAAGGGAAAGACATGGATCACACCCTGCGGGTATTTGCAATATTGGTGGAAGAAAAGAGTTTTTCCAGGGCTGCTGAGCGACTGCATTTGACACAGCCTGCGGTAACACAACAGATTCGCCATCTGGAGACCCACCTGGGTGCGCAACTGGTAGAACGGGGGCACCGAATGTTTCGCTTAACTCAGGCTGGTGAAGTGGTGTATGACCACGCCCAACAGATCCTGTCTTTATATGGACGCATGGAACGATGGGTACATGAGATGATGCAGGAGGCCAAGGGATGGATTCACGTGGGAGCGAGTTACACCTATGGGGAATACCTTTTGCCTGCTAAAATTGCATCTTTTCGTCAGCAGTATCCCCAGGTGGAACTTGAAATTTTCATTGGTAACAGCCGAGAGGTCTTGGAGGGTGTGAAACGGGGCGGCATGGAATTGGGAGTTGTTGAGATCCCCGTCACTGATGCGACGGACATTCAGATACACCCCATCTCGCAGGACACTCTGCACGTGATTGCGTCGAACAACCATCCTTTTGCCGCACGCAAGCGCGTCACCGCCAAGGATTTGGCAAAAGAAACCTGGTTGGTTCGGGAAATAGGTTCAGGCACTCGGGATATGTCAGATCAGTTATTCACTCGACTCAAAATTGTTCCTGAACGGATGATGGTGTTTGGCAGTACGCAGGGCATTAAAGAAGGGGTCATGGCAGGAATGGGAATCTCCTTGCTGTCAGAATGTACTTTTCGTAAAGAACTTTCCCTACAAACGGTTAAAGTATTGGAAATTCCAAATCCGCCTATGAAAAGGACATTTTCTCTGGTACTTCCGCAAACGAACTTTCGCCCTTTTGCTGTGATGAAATTGCTGGAACACTTGAACAAGCCAGACTATGATTAAGAAATAAACTACCGGCAGCAGGTCTTATTAAGACCTGCTGCCGGTAGTTGTCCCTGGCTCAAGTCGAGAACGTGCGAGACGGTCAGCGGACGGCTTCCAACACTTTTTCCAGCAGCATGGGCTCCGGAACAGCGCCTTCCACAGAAAAAGCCTCAGAGTTATTTATCACCGTCTTGGGTACACCATATACGCTGAATTCATTGGACCAATCAGGAAACTCTGTGGCTTCAACCATGGCACCTTGCACCAGCCCGGACTCGAAGGCAAACTGGTGCGCCAAACGTACGGCACGCGGACAGTAAGGGCAGGTAGGCGTTACAAAGACGTTTAAATTCACTGGCTGTGAGAGGGTTGCCAGACTCTGTTTGGTGCCGTCCTGCAAACCCGATTCACCTTGAGACACCATGAGAATGTCTTCTAGCAGGGTTGCAAACTCATAGCCGCTGGGTGCTCCGTAAAATTGAATTCCATAGTTTTTGCGAGACGCATCCGTGAGATGAAAGGCAGGTATTCTGTCTATTCCAAACTCCTTGACCTTGTTTTCGTCAATGTGAAAATTGTTAACTTCCAAAGACAAAAGGTCGGAAAGACTGACGACTTCTTCTAGTAACTGCTTAATTTCTCCACAGGTGGGGCAGTCCAAAGAAGACTCAAAGTACTGGATGACGACTTCACCTTGCATGGGTGCAAAACGTTCCTTGATGATGCGTTGGTTTTCCTCATTGATTAACATGCGGATTCCTCCAAACGGAATATGGATAGATTTTCAGGTAGGTCATGCGAAGTTGTGTCAGGAAATGCTGTCCCTATACCTATGGGGGTATGGAAACAACAACTATTCTGAGCACCGATTGGACAGTTGTCAAGGATGAATTGTTAATACAGCACCTTTTTCGACAAAATTATAGTGCGTGTTCGGAAAGGGGTTAGACTCTCATGCCGCTGTTAGCGGCACCAGCAAGGAATGTAAATCCACAAACCTGTATTTGCTGGGATAAGTCAGACCCAAGCAGTGCGAGAAGGCCAACCCAATATGCGCACTAAGCGTACGTTCTTGGTGCGTTAGGGGGCATTTTGGACGACGACGAAGAAATGCACCAGGAAGTAACCCGTGCATATGCGATGGTCACGCGATCCGTTTTGGGCATCGGGTGAGTGGCCATATGAGTCAACTCTTCCGAATGATACCGACGATGACCGCCTGGTGTTCGCTCTGGTTTAATGTGTCCTTCTTCTTCCCAACGGCGCATCGTACTTTTTGATACGCCCAAAAGTTTCGCCGCTTCTTCTAAACTCAATAACATATCTATATCGTATCATATAAATACTTTTTAGTAAACAATATGCAATTTTTTAGTTTCTGTTTAAAGCCCTCGGATTCGAACCACTACACACAAAATCAGTGCACTCCAAGTCCGTGATCATAAACCATGGAACCGCCCAAAAATCCAGTGATACTGACGGTCACGACAGCTATCAAGCTGAAGAGAAAAGCCAGTTTTGACACGCGGTGTTTACCATAGGTAAAAAACTGAAACATCGTGGCAATCACCACCAATACACCCGTCAATTCACCAAGCGTCTTGTGCACAGATAAAATCCGTGCCACCGCGGGTGAGATGGTGTCGTAAGACTCGCTGATGACTCCGGCGACTCCAGCCGCCAAGGTGGCCAGAATGGCCAACACAAGCAGACTGAAAAATAACCGTACGTAGAAGAAATCGCGACGAAAAATCAACCCTGCCAACCCTGCCAAGGCAGCCAGGTAGATGATGGCAATGGTAAAGTGAATCACCATCGGATGGATGGTTGGCGGAAACAAGTGATACAAAGTGGTCATGTCCAGCACCTCTTTACCAGGAGTGTTTTAGCCAGCGCAACGCATTGCAACGCCGCAACGTCAATGACCCTCCAACGGTAAAGTTGGTTCGTCCACTGTCCCCGATTCACTTCTCGGATGAGGTGGCTGTAGGCAGGGCGTAACTCGTAGTCCTACTTTTGAAATGGTGGTGACACGGGGATTGGCAGGTCTGAATCGCTTATTGACGCATCATTCACCAAAAAGTTTCAATGAAGCGCCGCGCAACTGCTGAAGTCAGAAGCTTGCGGCGACCTAGCGGTCAGTTTCCCCCACCGACTCCCTGTGAACCCTGGCTGTCCGACACGGGCGTGACGGTCAAAGCCTGTTCGCCGAGTTGCCGCCAAGCGGCCAGAAAGTCGTCCCGATTGACGGGCTGTGCGGCCTGACCTGTCAAGGGATTGTTCACATACAGGTGAGAGGCGTCGTAGCCCACCAGCAATATGGCGTGTTCCTCCCAAGTTGCACGCACAGGGCCCTCTGGACTTTGCCATGTGACCCAGTCTTGGGTCGGTTTAAAGTTGGCTGTGGTCCACAGCACCACAGGACGGCCACTGGCCACCGCCGCCAGATCCGCAGCAAAGGGCTTGCCTGTCAAATCTTCTGCTCTGCCCGGTAAAATTTGATTGAGCAATTTGCTCAGTGGACCGTGATAAATGCCATAACCGAAATTAGAAATGTTGCCGACAAAACCGACATTCGGGTTTCCCCAAGACTTCACCGTAGCGTGAGGACCCAGCACCAAAGGAGTGGGATCTTTGGGCATTTGTTGAGCCAATACCTCCTTGCTGACAGGGTGGCCAATAGCCGTCAACAGCATCGACAGACTGGTTACCTCACAACCGTTTTTATACTCAGGCAACTGGTCCTGAGGCGGAACCTTAAGCATGACCGATACGGGCAAGGCCACCTCTGTGACAGGCTGGACAACGGAGTGGGTTCTGCCACTGGATGTCCCACTCGTGGAACGAGCCGTGCCAGTGGCCCCCGCAGAAGTGTGGGTCTGGTTTCCCATCTATGTGCCAGGTGACGGAATCAATGCACTCCTAACGGATGGATCCCCCTGGGCATGGGTGGAAGCAGGTACAGTTGTCTCGGCGGACGAAACCACGGAACTGGTTTGTCCGCGTGCTTTAAGAAGGTTCAGGTGCCCTAACTGCACTCCCGTCAGCCCCATCAGAGCAGTCAGAACGGTGACTCCGAGAATGCGCCTACCCAGGTGTCGGCGCCGGGTGATGTGTCGGTGTTGTCCAGTCATCCGCACCCCCACTTTCTCCATTTTGCTCACTGAATCCTACACCATAGACGACCCGAGTTGCAGAAACGTGACAAGACGCACCGATGAAGAGTCAGAATGACTGTTGCACCTTTGCCGTCTTTTTACAACCTTTCCGTGCACGATATTCGCATTTCCTCAGCAAAATTCCCATCCATCGGACTGCTTGTATAAAGCTGTCCAAGCCCCTGCATAACAACGCAATTTTTTTATTCCCGGACATTTGCTGTCATGAGTCAAGTCTTCCCGGAATAGTGTTTTTGAGGCTCCTTGGTGACACAGGTACAGCAAATTGGGATGGGCTGACCTGAACCCGAGGAGTCAGACAAGTGTCGACGAAGTCTAGCATGTTGCTTGCATTGTATCACAATCGCTCCCGGTCTTTGAGGAAGGTGAGAGGCGTGAAAAAGATTCATTCCTTCGTTTGGATTCACCGCGTAAACGCAGCAAGTCCAGTCACATTCCCGGGAAATCACCTTCTGGGTTGGCTGGGAGCCCTGTGGGTTTTGTCCTTGACAGCAGGATGCGGAACATTTCCGGCAGTTGCCATACCCCCTATGGCAACCACTGCAGCCACCCCCTCAACTGTCCCATTCAACCCCATTGGCGACATTGCGAACCACGCAATCCGTCGTCCCATGACCCCATCCGCAGCCGAAGCAAAAACGTCATTCTCTACAATAGTTCCCGCAAAAGGTGTGTTATCCCACCCGTCACCACAAAAGCCTTTCCAGTTTCCACTCCTGCAAGTTGGAAACAAGGGGTCCGCGGTTTTACGTCTGCAGGAACTCCTGGCAGAGCAAGGCTATCTGCCCCTCACCTGGAGTGCCAAGACTCGGGTCTCCAACACCCTGGTTGCTCAGATTCAAGCCATTAACCAGGCACCAACAGGTTCCTGGCTATGGACAGCCACTTGGCCAGTAGCCTTAAAAGGCCTGTGGCAACCCGGTGTGTACACCGTGGTAACAAAAGGAGCAGTCATGACCTTTGAATCTGCCCACGGTCTACAAACCGATGGCATCGCGGGTCCTCAGGTTTGGTCTACCCTCCTGCAAAGCCGTCTGCGTAGTCAGCACAGCCCCTGGCCCTACGCCTATGTTTATGTCAGTGAAGGTCAGCCTGAACAACTCACTCTCTGGTCTGACGGTCAGGTGGCTCTGCATACCTTGGCCAACACCGGAATCCCCCAGGCTCCCACCGCCCTTGGTACCTGGCTGGTGTATTTGCGTTACAAATCCCAGACCATGTCCGGAACCCTGCCCGACGGTCAGACCTACCAAGACCCTGGTGTACCCTGGGTGAACTACTTTAACGGCGGTGATGCGGTGCATGGCTTCCCTCGTGCCGCATACGGATTCCCACAAAGTCTCGGCTGTGTTGAACTCCCCATCCCTCAGGCTGCAAAAGCTTGGAATTATATCCATTATGGAACTCTGGTGACTGTGGCACCTTAAACCCGAAAGTCGGTCGACATCACCAATCTAATTAAAATCACCATCCCAATGAAAGCCCACTCATGTGAGCGGGCTTTCATTGTCTACTTCACTCTTTCCGGACTGAATCCACCCTTCCTCCAGCAGCAAGGCCAGCAGCAAGTAAGGATTGTACCCACGGACAAAGCGGTGCCCCACCACCACCACTGGTGCGGCTAAGGCCCCCGTCTTGCGAACCAATTCGTCCACGGCCCCCGACTGTCGGAACACCGACACCTCCCGAAAAGGAATTCCGCGCTGCGAAAGAAACTCTTTCGCTAGACGACACTTTCCTCAATGGCTGGTGGTGTAGACGACAATTTCAGCAGTCATGTTCCTCACCTGCCTCTCGCCCCATCATGCCAGGTTCCCCTTCCTGGTACCACAGTGCGACGTCAGACATCCTTTCCCGGGCAATAACGACATTGAATCCCCCAATCCATCCCGATGAAGCGCCCTGAATCGCCACCATTGCTAGTTTTCCGCAGCCCCAATCCACTGAATCCTTCTTGGCGCTACGCGCTTGAGAAGGGGAATACTCGGGCACTTCGTTCAATCTTGAGTGGCCCAGTTCCCGTTACGGAATACAGAGATCACCGTACCGTCGTGGGTTTCACCCGCAATGTTCAGTTGACCGGAACCTATCATAAAGTCCACATGCATCACGCTGTGGTTGACGCCCCGTTGATTCAACTCCTCACGGCTCATCTGGGCTCCCCCTTCTAGGCAAACCGGATAAGCCGAGCCGATGGCCAAGTGACAAGATGCATTCTCATCAAACAAGGTGTTGTAAAATAGGGTCTTCATATTGGATATGGGAGAATCGTGAGGAACCAGAGCCACCTCACCTAAGTAGTGAGATCCCTCGTCCGCATCCAAAATCTCCTTAAGTGTGTCATAGCCACTGTCTGCGGAAAAATCCACAACGCGTCCAGCACGAAAGGTCAAGCTCAGGTTTTCCACCAGGACGCCGTCGTGATTCAACGGCATACTGCTGGTGACCACTCCCTCCACTCCCTCCCGGTGTGGCAGGGTGAACACTTCCTCTGTCGGCATATTGGGCACAAACGCCGTTCCCTGATCATTGCTGGACCCGGCACTGATCCAAATGTGTCCCGCCGGAAGCTCTATCCACAAATCGGTGCCGGGACCCGTGTAGTGTAGGCTTTTAAAACGCTGCCCATTGAGGAAGTCCGCCTGTCGACGGAGAGTCTGAAGGTGGTTTCCCCAAGCAGTTACCGGATCTTCCACGTCCATGCGTGTGGCTTTAAAAATAGCCTGCCACAATCGATTCACCTGCTCCTCTTGCGTCCCTTCTGGGAACACCTTAGCCGCCCATGGCTGCGTGGGAATGGAGACAATCAACCAACTGACACGCATGTTTTGGATGTAGTCACGATACTTGGCCAGCGCCGTCAGTCGTGCCTTTTGGGCCACGCCAACCCGTTTCGGGTCCACGCCTCGCAACAAGTCTGGGTCCCCGGCATAAACGGTGAGAAAGGCGGCTCCCTGCGCGGCCAGTTGTTCCCGTTGCTGTACCCGCCACGCCGGAAACTCCTTGAGCGCTTCTTCTGGCTCCAGTTGGTAATTCAATTTTGTAACCTGCTCATCTTCCCAATCCACATACACGTGTCGTGCCCCAACTGCGTAAGCCTGTTTCACCACCTCACGCACGAATTCCACGCCAGCCACTGGAGCCATGATCAACAAGGTCTGCCCTGGTTGAATATTCAGCCCGACGCGTACAGTGACATCCGCATAGCGCCGCAACAGTTCACTGTGGTTCCGCACCCTCGTCGCTCCCTTCCATTTCCTGTAGCCGCTTTTCCACCAGTGCATACACGCTACCCTCAGGATAAGGTTCTCCTTCCCCTGCCTCCACACCTGTGAGCAACTCGATGCCCTCCTTGATGGTACGCACTGGCCAAATATGAAACTGCCCATTCTCCACAGCTTGACGCACCTCGTCAGACAAAAACAAATTGGTGACGTTTTGGTGAGGAATAATGACCCCCTGTTCTCCCGTCAAACCTTGAGCCTGACAAATATAGAAAAATCCTTCGATTTTGTCATTGACTCCCCCGATGGGTTGAATGTCACCAAACTGATCCACAGAACCGGTGACGGCAATACTCTGCTTTATCGGCACCCCAGACAAAGAAGACAACAAAGCATACAACTCCGTGCTGGACGCACTGTCCCCGTCAATCATGCTGTAGGTTTGTTCGAAGACCAGGGACGCAGACACGGACAAAGGTCGATTGCGGGCAAACTCTCCCGCCAGATACCCCCCCAGAATCAATAACCCCTTGTCATGAATCTGCCCGCTCATGGCAGTTTCTCGTTCTACGTTGACCACCCCGCGACGGCCAGCATAGGTTCGAGCAGTGATGCGATGGGGTTCTCCAAAAGTAAAGTCTCCACTGTTCAGCACTGCCAAACCATTGATCTGCCCCACCCTTTCCCCACGGGTTTCCACCGAAATGGTGCCATCCAGAATCATTTCCAGCACCTTTTCTTTGGTGAGATTGGAGCGATTTACTTTTTCCATCAGAGCTTTCTCCACATGGACCACGTCCACTTGATTTGCGCCCGCTTGTTGGGCGTAAAAACTGGCCTCTGTCACTAACTCAATTAAGGGATTAAAACGCGTGGACAGCTTATGTCGATGCTCCGCTTGACGCGAACTGAAGTCAATGACCTGTCCCACAGCGTGCCGGGTGAAAGGAAGTAGATTCTGTTCGCGAGTAAAAGAAGCGATAAAATCCGCATACTTTTGGCACGACTCTTCGGTTCGGTCCATCTCCGCATCAAACTCAACCTTGACTTTAAAGTACTTGCGAAATGCATCATCATTAGCATACAGCAGGTGGAACAAGTACGGAGTTCCAATCAAGACCACCTTTACCTGCAAGGGAATGGCCTCCGGACGCAACCCGGTCTGGACCATCCAAGTGCTTTCCTCGGCCGGGTGTTCAATGCGAATTTCCCCATTTTTCAGAGCCCGTTTCAATCCTTGCCAAGAGGCCGGATGAGTTAACAGGTCTTGGGCTTGTACAATCAAATACCCACCGTTAGCCTGGTGCATGGACCCAGCCTTAACCATGGTGTAGTCAGAAACCATCGCACCCGCTGCCGTTCCCCGGTACTCCACCTTGCCAAATAAGTTAAAATAAGTAGGATTGGACTCTATAATCACCGGTGCACCCTCGTGACCTTGACGGTCCACCAACACATTGACCTGGTAACGGGCCTTAAGCCCTCCGCGCAAGTCTGGGACGGGTAACGGAGAGGCTTGGTCCTCTTCTTGATCCCGATGAAATTCTTGGTGGTGTCTTATCACGTCCGCCTGCATGCGGCGCAGAAATCCCTGCACTTTGTCATCCGAATACTGGCTGAACAGGTCATCAAACAGGTGCTGAATGGCGAAGGAGGCTGTTTTTTCATCCAGAACCTGTTGCGCCTTGCGAGCCCCCTTCTGAATGGCGTTGATCTGACGCACCGTTTCTTCCAACAGCTCCTCAATTTGTTCCTTGTGAACCCGAAAGGCCAACTTCTCCGACTCCGGCAATTGCTCAAAAAATTCCGCACTGATGGGTTTCCCGTTGGGTGTCATGGGAACGGTGGCCACTCCTGTGGCGGTCCGCTGCAGAGCCAACCCCAGTTGTCTCGCGGAATTCTCCACCAGGGCCCACACCTGTTCCGCCTGATTGGTGTACTGTTTGAGAATTTTATCACTCTCTTGGTGATACTCCTCACTATCAAACTGATGGACCAGTTCTTGCTCCAATTCGCCCACCAACTGGGCTACGGCTTCCCGGAAGCGGTGACCCTGGCCAGGAGCAAAACGCAAGGCCATGGGTTGATCTGGATTTTGAAAGTTGTACACATAGCACCAGTCGTCAGATACAGGTTTTTGTGCAGCGGTTTCCCGTATTTTTTGTACCGCATAGGTGGTTTTTCCGGTGCCCACAGGGCCCACCACAAATAAATTGTATCCTTGAGCCGCCATGGCCAAGCCAAACTTCAGAGCGGACACCGCACGCTCCTGTCCTACAATTCCTTCCCTGAGCCCAGGCAATTCAGAGGTATCCATAAAAGTGAAATTCACAGGATCACAGCAACACTGGAGTTCCTTTAAAGACAGTTCCCGTTCTTGATACTCTGAGAGTGGAATCGTTTTTAGCAATTCAGCACCTTCCTCTCCTGAGACAGACCAACAAACAGCCCGCACGCAAACAGGTCTGTCAACACAAGGTGATACATCACCCTAACAAGACCCGACACAAGAGTGCAGGCAGAGAAACTGTTGACGCTTTCAAAATACACATAGGTTGCACCGTTACGCAAGCCCAATCGACAGATTTACATGGTTCATATGTACGAATAAGTCCACTGAACGTTAGCGATACTGAATTCGAGGGTCCACAATGCCATATAGAATATCCGCAATAAGGTTGCCCAGCACGGTCACAATCCCAAGAAACACGGTGATAGCCATGATGATTGGATAATCGCGCGAATTCACGGCATCCCAATACAGCAATCCCATACCTGGATAGTTGAAGATTTCTTCAATGAACAATGCACCGCCAAGGAGAGTGGGCAGTGACAGTCCAAACATCGTAATCAGAGGCAGGATGGAGTTACGCAAGGCGTGGACGAAGACCACCCGAAACTCGTTGGCTCCCTTCATGCGTGCAGTACGGACATAGTCTTGCAGCAACGATTCTCGCATGGATGACCGCATGTATCTGGCCCACCCAGCAACCGAAATCAAAAATAACGAACCCACAGGTAAAATCAAATGCCGCACCCAGTCCCCAAACCCAGGATTGGAAACTTGAGAACTCACAATGCCTCCCGAGGGAAGCCAGTGGAGATTGATAGAAAACACAATAATCAAAAGTACGCCCAACCAAAAACTCGGCATTGAATAGAAAAGATAGTTAATGACCGTCGCAATCTGATCAAAAATAGAGTCCTGATAGTAAGCCTGCACTGAGCCGAGGAACACGGCGAACAAGTGCGCTGCTAAAATGGACACCACCACGATAATCAAAGTATGTGGCAGGGCCTGCAAAATTAAGTGAGCAACGGGTTTGTCGTAAACATACGAAAAGCCAAAGTTACCGTGCAAAATATTCCCCAACCAAATGAAGTATTGGATCCACAGCGGCTTATTTAAACCCAATTCTTTCGACAACACAGCCGCTCGCTCAAGTGTGTAATGGTTGCCTAACAGGATACGGACCGGACTCCCCGGAACGATGTGAATCATAATAAAAGAGATGACCGTAACTCCTAAGAGTGTGGGGATGGCCTCCAATACACGCCGAACCATGTACTTCAGCATCACGCTGACCCTCCTGAACAGACTTGGGGATGTTGACCCCAGGGACCTTCGAGTGGATGAATAGGGTTATCTCTCACGAGTTTCTATCGCATTGCGCAGTCCGTCACCAATGAGGTTAATTGACACTTGCGAAGTCAGGATGGCTAAACCCGGCGGATAAATCATCCACCATGAATTTTGGAACATATAATTCATCGCGTCAGACAACATTCCTCCCCAGTTTGGCGTCGGTGGAGGGAGACCGAGACCCAGAAAACTGAGACCAGCCATGGCCAGAATTGCGTCAGCAATGCCAAGTGTCGCTGCTACCAGGACTGTCCCGAGAAAGTTTGGCAGCATGTAACGATTCATGATTCGCCAGGTGCGTGCACCAAGCGCATGGGCAGCTTCAACATACACCTGGTTCTTAATGGCCAGTACCTCTGCTCGCACCAGTCGGCTCACACCCAGCCAAGCTGTGGATGCCAATACCAAAATCATGATAATAAGGTTGGGTTGAAAGGCGACGTTCAAAAATAGCAAAATGAATATACTGGGAATGGCAAGAATGATATCCACAATTCGCATCATCACGGTATCAATCCAACCGCCGATAATCCCGCTAATCATTCCGTAGAATACACCAAATACCATCGACAAAAATGCGGCCGCAAAGCCCACTTCCAGTGAGGATTGACCCCCTACCATCAACTGCGCCAAGATGTTGTGCCCCAAACTGTCGGTCCCCAGCGGGAATTGAGCGGAGGGAGGTGCATCTGTGTACAATAAGTGTGCTTTAATCGCACTATGTCGATAAATGAGCGGGCCCACAAACGAAAATAGGATGAGAAATACGAGAAGAATCGTCCCCAACTTGGTGGTTCCGGATTTCCAAAAACGGCGCATGAAATCCGGGCGCTCATTGACAACCTGTTGAGCTTCCATTTCTTCTATAAGCAAGGATTGATTAATCATCGGGGCTCCTTTCGTCTAGGACGCGATATCCGCGCCCTAGACAACTCGGAATTGCAAGCATGTATCCAGTAAATACAGGTACGTGGATTTACATCCCCTGTTGGTGCCGCTATCAGCGGCATGACGGTCTAGCCTGAAAATTTATTTGGATATCCACCAGTATTGCATTTGCGGAAAACCAACCGCCGCGTCTGAGTATTGAATGGCCCCATGCACGGTTGGTGCGGTGACCCACAGCGTGGCCACATTGTTGCCCCAGAGGAACGGTAGTACCTTCGCGGTATAGTCCTCATAGGCAAAGAAGTTTTGCATGGTTTCCTGAGACGTCGCATAGGGGGTATGTGTGGCCTGAATTAAAGCATCTTCATGCGGATCGGAAAATCCTGTTCCAGACGGCGCGGTGGAGGAAAACAATTGGCCACCTGAAGGATAGAAGCCCGGGCCATTGTAATCCCAACCAGATCCGGTGGCCAACTGCCACGAATGGTCCTTCTGATTGGCCGTCATGCTGAGGTATGTGCTAAACGGAACGGGTTTAAGCGTCACATCCACGCCTTCATTCGCCCAATCCTGTTTCATCAGCACCGCTGTGTTTGTGGACGAGGTGGTGCCGCTGACATAAATCATTGTAAACTTCAGTTGTTGGTTCCCTTTCGTCATCACGCCATTGACTTCGTTCCAGCCGTGAGACTCAAGCAACTTCTTGCCCTGTGCGGGATTGTACGGATACGGATTGGTGTTGAGGGTAGGGTCGATGAACTGGGTTTTCGGTACGGTGGGAATGGGTCCATCAATCGGAACCGCGTAAGATTTCCAGATGTATTTCGCAATCCCTACGTTGTCAATCCCCATTTGCAGTGCCTGGCGAACATACAATTGGTCGAAAATACTCTTTGAGGGAGAACTCGGCCACATGTTCATCTCTGTCCAAAATATCCCAAATGAATACTGTGGGGTAATCTTATCGCCTATGGAAGTCAAAGACCCTTCGGACCCCAACTGTGACGGATCAAGATATCCAACATTAATATTCTGCGTTTTTAGAGACGCAAATTCAGCCGTGGTGGACCCTTCGTAGTTGAACACAACTTTGTCCACAACACTTTTGTGACCCGCATAATCCTTGTTTGGAACCAGTACCCAAGACTGATTCGGGGTTGCGCTCTGCACTTTGAAAGGTCCATCCACTACCTTATCAAACATCGCATTCGTCGCGTTTGCACCCAAGTACTTGATTTCATTGGTGATGTTCTTGTGAATATCCCACGCGGCCGCAGGCATCGGGACCAACTGAATGATACCGTTGTAAATGAACCACTGCTGGTTGGCCGGTTTTTTGAGAGTAATGGTCAGTTCAGTTGGACTGTTTGCCACCACGCTGGCAATTCCGTTGGGAATGTCGCCCGTGCCAGCGCCCACGAAAGGCCAGGGAGTTGGAGCATTCGAGGCGGATGCCGCCTTGATGACGTTCCAGGTGAAGAGCACATCTTTGGAGGTCACGGGTTGGCCGTTGGACCATGTCCACTTCGGATTCAGAAAGACATGGTAGACGGTACCTGCGGAATTGTACGTAATTTTACTTGCAATGGAAGATTTCCAATCAATCTGGTACTTGTTATTTATCCATAGGAGCGGTTTGTACATTTGATACACAAACTGCGTGTTGTACACACTGTCATCGGCCGCATTCGTGATGGGTAAGAACCAGTTCAGGTTTGTCTGGGACGGTAAAGCGTACTGAATCGTGCCACCTGGAGTGGGTTGTGCATTCGCAGCACCCGTCCCATTGGAATTTGAACTGCCATTCGAGGTGGGGCTCGCAGGGCTGCCACAACCCGCGACAAGCAATGTGGTCCCAGCCGCCACCGCAATGACTGACAACATCGATTTACGTAAAGCCATTGGTGAACTCCCCCTTTTTTCAAATCAGTAAAAAATTAAACTCATGTGCCGTTTGCGGTTCCATGCACCCAACCGGAGATATCTGTTTTCCATGATCTATTGAACCCCTGATGGCACAAGAACTGGGCCGCTCATCAGCATGCCCCACGTCGACGCATCCCCCCTCTCACTGGTTGATGAAAACATTCACCATCCTTCATTGGTTTTCAAAGCGCTACAAGGTGGCAGGCGGCATAGTGGTTCGGCTTCACCTCCCGCCATTCAGGGGCCTTTTGTTGACAAATATCCTGTGCTATCGGACACCGCGTGTGAAATACACAACCAGGCGGCGGATTGGCCGGGCTGGGCAAATCCCCCCTTAAAATGATGCGTTCACGTTTAGCTCTGGGATTTGGAATTGGAACCGCCGAAAGGAGTGCCCGAGTGTATGGATGGAGTGCATCTGCAAAAAGATCATCCGATGACGCCAATTCAGCCATTCGTCCCAAATACATCACAAGCACACGGTTGCTGATATGCTTGACGACAGATAGGTCGTGGGCAATGAAAATATAGGTTAAATTAAATTCTTGCTGCAGATCTTCCAATAAGTTCATAACCTGTGATTGCACCGATACATCGAGCGCCGCAACGGGTTCATCCAAAATGATTAACTTAGGGTTGAGCATGAGTGCACGGGCGATGCCGATTCGTTGTCTCTGCCCGCCTGAGAACTCATGAGGGAAACGACTGGCGTAAGAAGGAGCGAGTCCAACCCGGTCCAAAATCGACTCCACATGTTTCCTACGCACTGCAGCATGATAAAGGTGATGAATCTCCATTGGCTCAGACAACGTTTGGAAAATTGTATAGCGTGGATTGAGTGACGCATAGGGGTCTTGAAAGACAATTTGCATTTCGCGACGCATCGCCCGCATTTGCGAGTCAGTCAATGCGAGAATGTCTTGGCCCGCAAATTTGATTGTTCCACTCGTGGGTTCAATTAAACGAAGAATGCTGCGTCCCATGGTTGATTTCCCACACCCAGATTCACCGACAACCCCGAGTGTTTCGCCTGTTTGAACTTCAAATGAAATTCCATCCACTGCACGAACAGCTCCAGCACTGCGGCGAAAAATGCCTCGCTGAAGGGGAAAGTACTTGTTTAAATGATTCACTTCTAACAGTACCTCACTCATCCGTTAAATCTCCCTCTTTTCGTTCATCCAACAACGGGAAAAATGAGTGTCATCCACTGCAAAAAGTTCGGGTGACTGCATCTTGCATGGGTCTGTGACATGAGGACAACGAGGTGAAAAACGACAGCCTCTTGGCATTCGAGTCAAAGACGGTACGTTCCCTTCAATCGGTTGCAGACGTTGTTTGGACCGTGCATCAATCTTAGGGATTGCGTTAAGCAGTCCTCGTGTGTACGGGTGTTGTGGATTGAAAAAGATGTCATCAACAGTCCCTTGCTCCACAATCTGCCCGGCATACATGACCACAACTCGATCACACATTTCTGCGACTACACCCAAGTCATGTGTAATGAGCAGAATGGAAGTGCCAAAGTCATTCGATATATCCCTCATCAGCTCAAGAATCTGCGCCTGAATGGTTACATCAAGGGCTGTTGTGGGCTCATCCGCAATCAAGAGGTGTGGATTGCAAGCCATGGCAATAGCAATCATGACACGTTGACGCATTCCGCCGGACAGCTGATGAGGATGCTCATCCATAATTTCATCTGGACGGGGTATGCCAACCTTCTTCAACATATCGACAGATTGTACAAACGCCTCCCGCGCCGAAATGTCTCTATGCAAAAGTAGCGTCTCCGAAATTTGTGCCCCGATTTTATAAACTGGATTGAGTGAAGTCATCGGCTCTTGAAAAATCATGCCAATTCCATTCCCGCGAATTTTCCGCATCTCATTGTCTGCTAAATCAAGTAGGTTTTGCCCCTCAAACAAAACGTTTCCGGTTACGCGTGCAGATTTTGACAATAAGCGAACCAATGCAAGAGAAGTCACACTCTTTCCACATCCCGATTCGCCTACAAGCCCCAGCGTCTCACCGGGTTTGATATGAAACGACACATCGTTTACCGCATGATAGTAATTACCGTTTATGTTGAATTCAACATTCAATAACTCAACATCCAGGATATTTGACAATGAAGCACACTCCTAAGAACAATCTCCCACAAAAGCACCCTCAGCTGTAACCTGCATGTGCGGATACGAATCATACTTTAATTACAATTTAATTACAGTATAACTAGCCGAATTATCTCACTCTAAAATATTGTGTCAACACCCTATTCACAGATTTTATGATCTTTCCCACTCAACCATACTAGTCCGCAAAATCTATCGAATGGTTCATAAGTCTTTTACAAACTTTCCCCCCGAAATCGTTGTCTAATAAAGTGGAGCGCTTCGCGAAGGGTCCATGTCCAGTCAGCTATTCAGTAAATACAACTGCGTGGATTTGCCTTCCTTGCTGGTGCCGCTATCAGCGGCATGAGGGTCTATCCCAGTAAATACAATGACGTGGATTTACATTCCTTGCTGGTGCCGCTATCAGCGGCATGAAGGTCTACTCTGTGGGAATGAGCATGTCAGAGGAAAGTTTGATAAGCTAAGGAGGTCTTCCTGCCCGGGACTACTTTGCGCAAAAGATTGCCCCCAGAATGGAGTATGCGGATGAATATCCATACGCAAGACCTACATGGCAAATTCCCAACATCCACGAGGTCATTGCTGTGGACTTTGCTGATTGTCAACTTGGTTTTGCGTGTCGTCTGGCTAATCTACATGCATCCACCACAACTGGCCGATTTTGAATGGTACTTCACCCATTCGGCTCAGATGGCCGCCGGACAGGGGTATGTGTGGAACGGTCATCATACCGCTTACTGGCCCATTGGATGGCCTTTCATCCTGGCAGCCCTGTTTCGAATCACCGGCGTACACCTGATGGCTGGTTTGATTCTCAACACCTTTTTCAGCATTGGCATTGTGTTTCTCATCTACCTGACTGGAGTTCAGGTGTTCCACAGACGAGATGTGGCGTTTGCCGCTGCGCTCGGGTACACTTTACTTCCCAGCCAGGTACAGTGGAATGCGGTCCTCGGTTCGGAGGAGTCCTTCACCCTTCTCCTTATGGCAGCCCTGTATCTGTATGCGAAAGCTGAATCTCTGCCATGGCGCCGTTGGTTGCCCTGGGGCATTGCCGGTGGCGTCTTGTTGGGCCTGTCCTGTGACGTTCGTCCCCTACCGCTGTTGTTCCCCATCGCACTCTTGTTGTACGAACGCATCGTTGGGAACAAGTCCTGGGGTCGCGCTGTCGGCCAAGCCAGCGTGTTTGGAGTCTCCATGCTAGCCGCCGTGGCTCCCGTAACCGTGCGCAATCGCATCGCCATGGGCCATTGGATCCTGGTGTCCACCAACGGCGGTGTGAATCTCTGGCAAGGCACCAAGACCAATGGCGGCTATTACTGGTCCTGGCTACCTTGGCGTAACCCCTTGCTGAAAGCCAACGGAAATGAAATCCTGCAGAACCAAATTGGCGAACACGTGGCCACTCAGTATATTTTGCACCATCCGATGGAGGTCTTAAAAAACGGCCTCATTAAGATCTTCGACTTGTACAAAATTGACACCAACGCCATCTGGTATACCATTCACGTGACATTGCCTAACTCTGCATTGTTTCACATCATGAACTGGTTTGATACAGGGGTGTACTGGGCCTTCATGGGATTGGCCGTGGTGGGGTTGGTGAAGGTTTTTCGCGGTGGCTGGACGAGCATTCAGGACAATGGCCTGTACCTAGTGTTTGTGCTCTACTATACCGCAATTTTTCTGTTCTTCCCGGCCTGGGACCGGTTTCGTTATCCCATCATGCCCATTTACGCTCTGTGGCTGGGAGTGGGGGTGATGGTCTTGGTCCACCATTGGCGAAAAAGCGGCCCGTAGTCGGTTGGAAATGCAACGTCGATGGCCCAGTTGGTCCGTTGGGATGACCTTTCAGTGCGTGTCCGGAAAGGGGGGCAGTTAGCCCCCCTTTCAGATCATCCCAATGGGAGTCACTCAATATTGTCCAGCGGCTGCGACCTCCGCTCGAGCAGACTCATCTGCAACAATTAAGTCATCGAACCACGCGGCTCCGTCTGGCAGGTGAAAGACCATGAAACGACCCATGTCTTCTGGTCTTCTGGCTTGATGATATTTCAAGTAAATCTTCCCCTGCGATACAGACAAAATCTCAATTTTCCCCGATGCGTGACTCATGACGTATTTAATTCGCTTGCCCAAACCAGAGATGCGCGCCTTCGCCTCTTCGATGACCTCGTACGCCCTGGAAAACGGTACCACAAAGTCGGCATTGCCGGCCACCGGGCGATTCTGAAAAATGTAGTACGGCGTCACCCCTGCGAAAGACAACTTGTCCAAGAGTTCTGCCAAAACTTCCGCCTGATCATTGATCCCTCGCAAGATGGGGGTTTGGTTGACCGTGATGACCCCTGACTCTTGCAAGGCCGCAATGGCTTGGTGAGCATGGGGAGTCAACTCTCTTGGGTGATTAAAGTGAGCCATGACATAGATGCGCGCCTCTGGCCGAGAAAAGCGGGATAATACTCGGAGCAGAGCCGCATCCTCGTAGATACGCATGGGATTGAACGCAAGCAGTTTGGAGCCTAAGCGTATCACTCGTACATGTGGAATGTCCCTTAGTTTCCCAAGAATGGTCTCAAGACGAGCAGTGGACAACATGAGGGAGTCGCCGCCTGTGAGCAGGACGTTGTTGATTTCCGGATGTGCTGCAATATAGTCCAACCCCGGCGAAACGTCCAGTCGCACCTCGCGGACACCATTGCGAAACAACCGTTTGCGGAAACAAAATCGACAGTACGCTCCGCATACCTCGGAGACCAACAGCAGGGCCGTGGTCCGGTACTTGTGTTGGCACCCGGGGGCCGCGTAATTGGTGTGTTCCTCCGATGCGTCCCAGGCTCCGTATTCCTGCAATTCGCCAGCACTGGGGATGACCAATCTACGAATGGGATCGTGCGGGTTGGACCAGTCAATCAGGCCCTTGTAATAGTCATTGAGGCGAAAAACATAGCGGTCAGTAATCTGCCTTAAATACGCCCGTTCTTCCAAATTCAACTCTTGTATCTGGTCAATGCGGGTGAAATAGGTGGTTTTCATACGACCTTCCTCCTCCCTGGAATAGGCGAAGAAGGAAGCGAGAGTAAAGCCATATCAAGGGTTCTCCTGCACGCTACAGAAAATGGAAGTAATGGGCCAGGGCAACCCCCGGGGACAGTCCGCGTTCCCATCCATACAACGGCCAGGTGAACTTTCCCTTTCTACGCTTGCGAAGTTAGCTGACGGGTTCGGATTGAAAGTTAACCCTACCTGGGAAATCGACGGATTATCGTCGACTTCCCAGGATTCACCCCAGAAACTTGGTTCCCCCGCTTCTTTCTCCAAGAATTCAGCGTAGACTGTCCAATATCTACAGTGTAACGGAGAACTACGTATTGGGGAAGGGCTGAACCTCAAGAACAGACTTCTTTTTCCACCCAATCCCCTTGTTTTACTGAATTTCGTCAGTGCGATGACGTGAGCAGATGTTCCCGACGCAAAATCAAGTCCTCAACAAACCGCAAACTGGTTTCATCCACCTCCGCCAGGGCGGACAAGATTTGTCGATCCACGGTCTCTAAGTCTTGCAGATTGAGAGTGTGGGCAGATTGGCTTTCCATCACCCAGTCTCGCGGCGGG
>DAHWFY010000320.1 GCA_027336365.1 Bacillota bacterium
GCCAGGGCGACGATCAGCGCACCGCCCACCACGCCGATCGTGAACACGATGTAGAACCATGGTGCCTCGAAGGGGTGATATTCGAGGGAATGCTTGTAGCCGGTCACCTCGCCGAACCCCCAGGCCGCAGCGAGCGTCACGACGATGGCTGCCACCATCGCCGCACCCAGAATGCCGAGACCAAACAGGGTGTGCCCCAGGCCCACGCCAAGAAAAGGGGTCAAGGCCTGCGCCACCTGCCCCACGGTATTCAGCGGCGGACTGAGGTGTCCGGACCACAGCGTCGCGGCGGTCAACAGCAAGACCGCGGCCATGACCACCTGGGTCAGGATGGCGCCAAGCGCCGTATCCCAGCGTGCGGCAATATATTGCTCGGGCTGCAGGCCCTTATCCGCCACGGCGGACTGTTGGTAGAACACCATCCACGGCATGATGACGGCGCCGATATTGGCCGCCACCAGATACCAAAAACCGGTCTCGTGTACCGGGACATGGCTCAGCCCCCCCGCCAACTGATGCATCTGGACCGGCGCCTTCAGCGCCACCCAGACGAAGACCAATTCGAACAAACCCAGCGCAATGGCCACGCGCTCGACGCGGCGATAGCTGCCCGTCCACACGACGATGAGCAGGAAAGCGGCAGCCAGCGCCAGACTCCAGATTCGCGGCACACCGAACAACTCCCCGACACCGGCCACCCCGGAAAACTCGGTGAGCAAGGCGCCGATGGTGG
>DAHWFY010000321.1 GCA_027336365.1 Bacillota bacterium
CTGCCAGCCCTGCAGTTGGAACACCGTCACCGAGCCCTGCGGCTTGCCGGCGTACTTCTCGAAGCGCGCCAGGTTCTCGGCCATCACTTTGGCGGTGTCGGCCAGCGCCGCGCCGGCCGCCACCAACGTTACCGTCGCCAGCGCGGCCAGAATTGCTGTCTTGATGCGCATGACAACCTCCAGCGGACATGCCGCGCACCCGCGCGGCTGCAAAACCATGGTAGTCCCGCGCCCGGCGGCCGGCGTGTACGCCATGTATGCGTTCGCCGCGCGTTCATGCGCCTGCCGCGCTTGACGCCATCTCCCCCGCGCCGGTCTAATACGCGGCCCGCGGCGCAAGGCCGTGCGCTTCCGGCCAGGTAGCTCAGTTGGTAGAGCAGAGGACTGAAAATCCTCGTGTCGGCGGTTCGATTCCGTCCCTGGCCACCATCCCATCAAGCCCTTACACGATGCGCCGCGTCTGCGGTTGTCGCCCAGTTGCGCACCTGCAGCCCCGGCACGCGTTTGAACTCGCGCTCGTTGTTGGTCACCACGATGAGCCCCGCCGCCTTGGCATGCGCGGCGATCCACAGATCGTTGTTGCCGATGGGCTCGCCCTTCGCCTCGAGCGCGGCGCGGATCGCACCATAGGACTGCCCCGCCGTTTCCGGTAGCGGCATGACCGGCAGCATCGTCGCCAACTCTTCAAGCAGCGCAAGCACTTTGTCGCGCTGG
>DAHWFY010000322.1 GCA_027336365.1 Bacillota bacterium
TGGAGACCCCTTTCGACGTTGCCAAGTGTCGAGAACAATTTCCTTCCCTGCAGCGAGTGATTCAAGGACATTCCGTTGCCTATTTGGACGGGCCTGGGGGCACTCAGGTTCCCCAGTCTGTGATGGATGCCATGATGCAATATTACCGCCAGTCCAATGCCAACACTCACGGACAGTTTCTTGCCAGTCGGGAAACGGATGGGGTGGTTCAAACAGCCAGAGAAGCCATGGCTGCTTTATTGGGTACGGATGACGCAGCAACCATTTCTTTTGGTGCGAATATGACGACCTTGAATTTTTCTTTGGCCCGTGCCATTGCTCGATCGGTTCAACCAGGAGATGAAATTGTGGTGACGGACCTAGACCATGATGCGAATGTAGCACCGTGGCTGACTCTGGCGGAACGCGGTGCGATAATTCGCAGGGTTCCCGTGCGGCCTGATGCAACTTTGGACATGGAGGCTTTTGCGGGGTTGTTGAATTCCAAAACGCGTTGGGTCGCCGTTGGGTATGCATCCAACGCGGTGGGGACTGTGAACGACGTTTCTACCGTGAGACGTTGGACGCGGGAGATTGGTGCCTGGCTGGTGGTGGATGGGGTTCATTTTACACCTCATGGCGTTGTGGACGTGCAGAGTTTAGATCCGGATTTTCTGCTGTGTTCCGCTTACAAGTTTTTTGGACCTCACGTCGGTGTGCTTTACAGTCGTCCT
>DAHWFY010000323.1 GCA_027336365.1 Bacillota bacterium
CTCGTCTGTGGCGCGGACTCGGTCGGCATCGTCCTTCATGTTCGGTAAGACAATCACTTCCATAAATTTTTTAATGAACGTTGATTTTCCAGTGCGCACCGGTCCCACCACACCAAGGTAAATGTCACCTCCTGTGCGCTCGGCAATGTCTTTAAAGACGTCGAACTTCTCCACGCTTTCCCCTCCTCAGGCTAACCGGCGCTGATTGGCCCGCATGATATCCTCGAGCGGCCAGTCTCCCCGGTTTGCCATGGCTGTGTTCTGTTGAAGACGGCCATCGCGAAGGAGACTCCCGTCGGTCACGTACAACATATGTATATTGTCCGAGCAGGATAGATAGAACAATTTTGCAATCGTCCAATAGACCCTCATGCCGCTGTTAGCGGCATGGCGGTCTATCCCCAAAATTGCACAGACGTAAGAGCCATGTGCAGCTTCGATACTGCAAGAGATGATTGTTTGGACAGAGGAGAGATTTAAGAACGGGGTATAAGGGATTGTCCGGAAAGGTTCCGGAAAGGTTTCAGAACTTCCTCGGAGCATTCCTTCGTCGCCCAAAATGCGCACTGCTTGGGTCTGACCTAATTTTTCTAGACACTGGAAAGATGAGAATAGCCAGGTGTCATCGCTGGCTATTCTCGAGGTGAATGGAGGAAAGTTAATGCATCAGGATTCAGAGATGTGTGATAGGTATTCAGATGCATTGAGCAG
>DAHWFY010000324.1 GCA_027336365.1 Bacillota bacterium
AGGCGAACAGATTCGCAGCGTGTTCGGTACTGTCGAAGGCGAACGATGATGTCTGGTAAATCGGGACGGCTACGGCGTTTGTTGTGGGATCACTTTTGAATCCAGCATGCAGTGCGAGCGTTTCAAAGCCTTGTCTCTTCTCTGTCACGTTCATCTCTCCTCATCTGTACTTGCGGGCTCTGAGGCAGCCGCAGGTTTAGTCAAACTTGACCTCTAGACAAAACAAAAAACCGCTCCGAGAGGAGCGGTCACAAATCCACGATCGGTGGTAGACCCAAGACTCCCCTCATCTCTCAGGTTCAGTCCAAAATGTATGACACTCCGTCACACGTGACTGTTTCAACCTGCAGGAATTGGCACCTCTCCAGACAGACAAATCCGTCTGGTGGTTGCCGGGTTTCATCGGGCCAGTCCCTCCACCACTCTAGATAAGAGTATGTTGCCTATGCGGTTTTTTGTTGGCGCTAATATATCAAAGCCAACTCAGTCATGTCAACAGGTATTTTCCAGTGATTTCATGCCCTGTCCTTGGACACAGACACACATTTACTCCATTTGGGGGCTGTTGTGCCGAGTGAGAGCCGTTGTGCCGAGTTGGCTCGCGGTACCAGCAGGGCGCTAGGGCACAGAATGATAGCTACGAAGCGGAGGCGTACCAGGCATGGCCTTTGTTTTGTCAGTAACATGGCCTTTGTTTTGTCGGTAAT
>DAHWFY010000325.1 GCA_027336365.1 Bacillota bacterium
GTGGGGTCAGTTACTTGGCCTCTCTGTTGGTGGGAATCAGTTTTGCAGCCGGGTGGACGCCTTGCATTGGTCCGATTTTGTCTTCAATCTTATTGCTTGTGGCCGCCCAATCCACCCAGGGTATCCCTTTAATTCTTGCCTACATTGTCGGTTTTGCTCTGCCATTTTTCATACTTGCAGGTACGCTGGCATCTGTGCGAGGATTGGCTCGTTACGGGTCCGTCATTTCGAGGGCTGGGGGATATCTGATGATTGTTATGGGTGTTCTTTTGGCAACCAACTGGATAGCACAGATTACCACGTTGCTCATTCAACTTTACGGAGGCGTCACGACTTTATAGTGCGTGTCCGGAAAGGGGTCTGGTCAGACCCAAGCAGTGCCAGGAGGCCAGCCCAAAATCTTCTCTCACTTATCAAATGCGCTGTAAAACCCCTATGCGGACAGACTCACGATAGGGATATTAATGCAGCAATGAACATTCTAGCCGAGGGACTTTCGGTGATAGCCTGTGGAGAGTCGGTAAGACCTGTACGAAAGCTGAAAAGCCAAAGATCAGGCAAGTGCTCTGTGAAACAGGAAACCAAGTATGTAAGTGCTTGAATCCCCCGGATTTATCCATGGGAAGAAGTCAACGAAAATGGTACGGCATGACGCTTACGGGAATCGGGTATCTTCTAGATTTGAGGAGATGTGTTGATGAAG
>DAHWFY010000326.1 GCA_027336365.1 Bacillota bacterium
GTGGCGCGCTCATGAAAGCGTGGCGAAGCCAATACCCCATAACGGTCATGGCCAAAGTGCACGGTACATTGGCGGTACAGCAGCCATGCCAACGCGACACAATGGAAAACATTATAAATCTAATGGAAATAATAAGATGGAACAAATGTACCCGAATGCGCTCAATTCGCAACAATCTAACTATCTGAAATATAACAAAACTGAAAATCCTCGTGTCGGCGGTTCGATTCCGTCCCTGGGCACCATATAAAACAGCCAGTTGCAAATGTCCTCTTGACAATCCTCAGGTATAAAGGCAGAGACTCAGCGACCATAAGGTTCGATCTTGCCAAATCCCATGTGCCGTGGAGCCGGCCTCGATTCATTGCTTTTTCTGCCAACATCACCTATCTGCAGGAAGAACAGCCTATCAGGGGTTTAGTTCCATGATCCATAGGCGCTCTCATAACCGATCCTTTTTAACGAAGGCCGGCATGACTTTTTTTAATTTGACATCCGCTTTCGCTAAACGGCCGGAACGAGCCATCCACGCTTTTTTCATCGGTATCGCCCTGTTGATCGTGGGATTTTTTATATCCAACACGATAAACACCAGAAATGCCGCTCATACCGTATTGCACGACAAAGCAGTGGAGACGGGGCGTATCGTCGCGGATGGGGTGGAGCAACGAATCAACGCGCGTTTCCAT
>DAHWFY010000327.1:0-429 GCA_027336365.1 Bacillota bacterium
GGCCAGTTGCAGGAACGTATTACTTCCACCAAGGTGGGCTCCATCACCTCTGTGCAGGCCGTTTACGTGCCGGCGGACGATCTCACCGATCCTTCTCCGGCGACGACCTTTGCCCACCTGGACGCCACGGTAGTGTTGTCGCGGCAGATCGCGGAACTGGGCATCTACCCCGCGCTAGATCCGCTCGATTCTTTCAGCCGTCAGCTCGATCCGCAGATCGTTGGCCAAGAGCACTATGATGTGGCTCGTTCCTGCCAGAAGACGCTGCAGCGCTACAAGGAATTGCAGGACATCATTGCCATTCTGGGCATGGATGAATTGTCTGAGGACGACAAGCTGCTGGTGTCGCGGGCACGCAAGATTCAGCGCTATCTGTCCCAGCCTTTCTTTGTCGCTGAAGTGTTCACCGGCAGCCCCGGTACCTATGTC
>DAHWFY010000327.1:439-688 GCA_027336365.1 Bacillota bacterium
CGGTACCATAGATGAAGCCCTTGCCAAGGCCCAAAAGCTGCAGCAAGGCTAAATCATGGCGATGACCATAGATGTGCGGGTAGTCAGCGCCGAGGGCAGCATCTACGCGGGGGTCGCCGATATGGTGGTGGCCCCCGGCGAGATGGGCGAACTTGGCATTCTGCCCCGCCACGCGCCGTTGCTGACCGGGCTGCGCCCTGGTGAGTTGCGGATCATTCACGGTGCGGAGACGGAATATCTCTTCGTCAA
>DAHWFY010000328.1 GCA_027336365.1 Bacillota bacterium
CGATATCCTGCACACTCATTTCTTCTGAGCCCAATACGCATAAAACCTTGAGACGCAACGGATGCGCCATAGCTTTCAGGGAACGGGAGGCCTGTTCAATATCCTCTTCCCGGGTTGGTAACTGATCCATAATCATGCCTCTTAGTATATTATTGACTTTGTTTATAATTACCGGAAATCGCAGTGCTTGCGGTCACCTTGCCTTTTTAAGTACATCCGCATAGAATCCGCCACATGCGGGTGTAGTTCAATGGTAGAACCTGAGCTTCCCAAGCTCATGGCGTGGGTTCGATTCCCATCACCCGCTCCATTTAAAAACAAGGGCTTAGGCTAACGCTTAGGCCCTTTTCTCTGTCCAGAGTACCGCTAAAATACCGACTTGTTCATCATCAGTGATTGAGAATAACCCTATATGGGTATTTTAGGAACCCCGCGCGCCCCACAGTGCATGTTTCAGAACAGCGGCCGCTCCAGCGTTACCAAAAGATCGTCTACCCGTTTGCGCAGCGCGTCAGGCATATGAATGGGACGGCCCCATTCTCTTGCCGTCTCCCCAGGCAATTTGTTGGTGGCATCCATGCCCACTTTACCGCCCAGCCCGGCAACCGGCGAAGCGAAGTCGAGATAATCTATGGGCGTATTTTCGATGGGGGTCATGTCACGCACCGGGTCCATCCGGGTCGTCAT
>DAHWFY010000329.1:0-407 GCA_027336365.1 Bacillota bacterium
TCGTATTTTTTAAGCAAAATATTTAAATTATTGTTTTTAGCGTTATATATCGAATTACCGAAAGCTATATCTGCATTTAAAAACAAGCACCGGATAATAAAAAACAATATTAATAAATATTTATTTTTCATAATTTTTTGTTTTTATAATTAAATTAATTTCTAATATAATTCAATTATATTTTTTTAATGTTTCTATATTATGAAAGTTTTGTTTCGATTATATTAAGTTTTTGTTAAATTAATGTTACAAATTGGATTTAACGGTTTATATAGGAAGGATTTAAAGGCCGTCGATTTGACAGAAATTAGGATAAATGATATTATTTAAAGGAATATAATTTCCTCTTTTATGCGTTCATAGCTCAGTTGGATAGAGCAACAGCCTTCTAAGCTGTGGGTCGCGCG
>DAHWFY010000329.1:414-683 GCA_027336365.1 Bacillota bacterium
TTTTATAAGCCTTTCATAATTTAAGGATTTTTTCTTTACTATCTACTGCAACGATTTTGCAACGCTCGTCTAAAATATTCACGGCATTTTGGATATGCGCCGAAGCTAAATGACTGTATCTTAAAGTCATAGTAATTGATTTATGTCCTAACAGCTCCTTAACGGTCGTTAAGTCAACCCCTTTCATCACGAGCCGGCTTGCGAAAGTATGCCTTAAATCGTGAAACCGAAAGTCAAGGATATGCGCTTTTTTTAATGCCTTGCCGAAG
>DAHWFY010000032.1 GCA_027336365.1 Bacillota bacterium
GTCTTCATAACATAAGGTGCCGTGCCGATGAGCTAAAGCCTGGACTTCCTCCGTCTCGATGCCTAATCGCTCGGGCAATTGCTCCAGCAGCAACGGGGCTTGCACCTCAATCCTTGCCGCATCATGATAACTGCCCGAAAAGGAAGGACGCTTGCCCAACAAGACACGGGTGCTGAAGTGCTCAATTTCCCGCTCGCGGTCAATCGCGGGATTCGTTACCACAGCCACTGTTTCCTGTAGGAAATCGGACACCAGACGCAAGCCCGGATCCAGAGCGGCGATGGGACCGTCATATCCAAGGGAACGAATCGGCTCCATCCCAGTCTGCAATTCGTGATCAAGTAAACGCAGGTCATCATCTCGCCAGCCGAAGGCGGCGGCCCGAACGAGAGCGGATTTATTGTCCCGATAAGGATGGCGCACATCCCCGATTTGATAGGGCCCGGCAAAGTGAATGGTTCTCCCCTCTCCCCTAAATGGATAGCGACCACTCGCTCGTTGCAACACTTCCTGTTGCAACTCGGGATAAAAGTAGACACGGGCTTGGGGAGCGCACAATTTGACACCCACTTTTTCCCCTGGAGCCAACGGTTTCGGCTCCGCTATCCACTGTGTGGCTGGGACAATCCCTTGCTCCGAGCTAAAACAATAGGCATCGCGAGTCTCCAACATCCACAGAGGTCGCAACCCCAACGCATCCACGGAAAATACCGCTTCATCTCCCGCACGCATCATCACCGCCGCCGGCCCTTGAGCGAAGGGCCCCCACAGGGCACGGAAAAACATATACATGTCGGCTAAATCAGTAGGCATGTGCTTTATTTCGTGAATGATGGGCGGAAACAGCAACTCGGCCGTCTCGAACAATGACCACTGCCACTCCGCTACCAAAAACTCCACCATCTCATTCACCATCTGAGAATCACTGAACGCTGGATCAATATTGGCTCCAATCATGCCAGCTTCCGCCAAAAATCGCGTGATGGTGTTGATCTCCCCATTATGCCCCAATGCGGAAAAGGGCTGTACACGGGAGAATGTGGTGGAAGTATTGGTGGAGTACCGGGTATGTGCTAATGAAAATGTCGTAGCAAAATTTGAGTCCCGTAAGTCGTTATAGTATCCGCGCAGGGTATGTCCGTCTCCCACCAACTTGTAAACCACTGTGGTATGACTCAGAGACATGACATGCACTCCGTGTTGTCTCTCCAATGCGCTAGCCGCATGATATAAGGCCGATTCTCCAGCATCCGGTGTCAACCCGGCCACCTGTAAAAACTCCGGTGCCTCCCGGCTGGCAGAGGGACCGAGGGCGTCTTTTTCCACTTCATTCTGACGCACACGCAGTATGTCGCAACCCTGCTCCAACAAAACAGCCAACACCCGATCTAATTTTCCTTCTTTTTCACCACCTGGCCACAAGAAGTGCCCCACAAAAAAACGTGGATTGCCAGCCCATTCCGGATCATGCTTTGCGGCGGACAACTCGTTTTGCCATAATCTGCGTGGAATGTCCAGCAACAGTCCACAGCCGTCCCCTTCGCCGGCGACGTAGCCAGCTCTGTGTTTTAATGCGTGTAGTGCTTCTAAGCCCATGACCAAAGGTTTATGGCTAGGTACCCCTGTCTTTTCAACGCTGGCAAATATCCCGCAGGCATCGTGTTCTTTCTCCACTTCTTTCCTCTGTGCGTTCCACTCCAACTACGTCACTTCCTTTCTAGGTGTGGCTATTAAAGACCCTATGAGGACAACCACCCCTGACTCATCCACGATTCCCACCGAAAGTGAGAAAACGCTGAACCCTCAGGGAATATGACTGAACATGCACTGACCTGATCTGTCTGCAAAGACATTGGTCTTTCAGGAAATGCATGAATTTCACTTTCAACTCTTGTCTGTAGATAAAATATACGACATATTGAATATAAATACAAATGGTGATATAAATAATCACATACGATTGAACTCCCCAGGGGGACTTGCCATGTTGGTTCGAAAAGCGGTGGCCACGGATGTAGAGTCCATACACAACCTCATTCAGGGATTTGCGGAGCAGGGGCTCATGTTGCCCCGTAACCACCGTTCCTTGTATGAACATTTGCAGGATTTTACCGTCGCAGTGATAGACGAAAAAGTAGTTGGAACAGCAGGCCTGCATGTCCTCTGGAAAGACCTGGCTGAGGTCCGTTCCTTAGCTGTGTCCACGGACCAGCAGGGATTGGGCATTGGCCACCTGTTGGTGCAGGCAACCATTCAGGAGGCCCGACGCATGAACATTGCTCAGGTCTTGTCTTTGACCTATCAGACAGAATTCTTTCGCAAGTTGGGTTTTGTGCTGGTTCAACGGGACTCTCTACCCCATAAGGTTTGGAAAGACTGCGTATACTGCACAAAGTTTTATGAGTGTGACGAAACAGCTTTGGTATATTATACACGTTCCGCCGTTGCAGTACAGCAGGAATTTGCAGATAAAAGATGACAATTGCGATAAAGGGGCTTAGGACCGCCCCTTTATCGCAACAATTCCCACAATGTAAAGACTATATGCCAGGAAACCCATCATCACCGCCCAATACCACGGCCAGCGCAGTAGCAGGATAACGAGAGTCGTGAGAGCGGTCAATAAAGTCCCCACGACGCCTTGCATCCCCCCCCTGGCAAAGTGTACAGCCCCGGGACGACCGACGGACACCCTGACTAACACCATGGCTGTTAAGAATACGGCCGGAAAGGCGGCCAACAAGCCGGAAACTCGGGGAGACATGCCCGCCACAACACTGACTGCGGCCACGGCACTGCCGCCAATCAAAAACCTCAGAATATAGGGCAACCATTGCTTAAGATTCAACACCGTGTCCCCCCCTAGACCTGAAGAACCGCTGCCGTGATACCGGACACTGCCAGCCAAATTCCCACCATGGCCAACAGAGCCTGACCAAAGCGCAGACGGATTAGCGCCTTTGGGGCCGCCCACACCATCACCAAGTTGGCTCCTACCGCACCCAAGCTGGCCGTTACCATGACGGTGAGACGAGCATCCGGTGCGGCACCTGCACTATCCCAGGCCTGCATAATTAACGCAGTCAGAAAGATAGCTGGAAATCCAGAAAGAACCCCTCCGACCCGTCCTCCCAAGCGATTGGCTAAAATCGTCACTCCGGTGATTACCAGACCACCTATAATAAATTTCGTCAATAGCATTTCCATGCCAATCGCCTCCACAAACATGATGATATTCCTGAGTACCGAGGAGGTCAAAGACGAGAACTTTATTATTAGCCATAACCATTTGTTATAATAGAAGTATGTGCCCGGAAGGGGGTTAGGTCAGACCCAAGCAGTGCGAGGAAATCAACCCCAAATACGCATCGGGTCTGATGCCCACTCCCAGGTCATGCAGGTTTTGGACACACGCAAATAGTGAAGGGGGAAAGAAGAATGGAACTTCGTGCTTTGGAGTATTTTCTGGCAGTGGCAGACCACGGCAATATCACGCGAGCCGCGCAGTTCTTGCAAATTAGTCAACCTGCGGTCAGTCAGGTAATAAAAACACTGGAAGCAGAAACCGGGCAATCTCTGTTTCACCGCACCCCCGGTGGAGTCACCTTGACCGAAGCCGGAAAACTGTTACGGCATCACGCCTTAAAGATTATCCATGAGGTGCAAGATGCTCAAGAAGCTCTGCACACCGCTCGTAATCGTTCCCGACAGCTGCGTATTGGCGTTCTACCTACCCTCGCTCATGATTACGTACCCGCCATTTTGCGATCCTTTCTCCAATCTGAGCAGTTATATCCTGGACAGGACGTACCTCGTGCCGATATTGGCGTTGTGCAGGCGAGCACGCGAGAGCTCATTCGGGGGATATTGAACGGAGACCTGCATCTGGCAGTCCTTGACCTGCCCATCAGTGAACCTGCCTTGTCCGTGGCTCGGTTATGGCGGGAACGGTTGGTGGTCATTGCTCCAGTGGACGCTCCCGCCCTTCCCAATCCGGTTGCTTTCGCACAACTACAAGGGCAGACATTTATCACCATGGAACCCGGCTACGGTTTGCGAGACGCCTTGTTCCGCGCCGCGCTAGATGGCGGGTTTCAGCCATCCGTGATGTTTGAACTGAAAAGTGTGCTGGCCATTGTCGGATTCGTTCAGGCGGGCTTTGGTATTTCCCTGGTCTCAGCGCGGACGGTTGCTTTGGAGACACAACTGGGCCGCTTGCAATTGGCTGACACCTCACCCGCCCTGGCCCGCGACATCGGCCTCATCTGGCGCAATGACCGACGCTTGCCTGCCTTCCCGCGACGATTTCAGGAGTACCTCATGGAACAAACCAAGCTATTGCCAAAGGGAGATGAAGACTTGCTCATCTGAAAACTGGGAACTGTGAAAAACATCCTTCAACATGGAGCCAAGAAATTCAGATTACTCAGCCAGGACCTGCACCAACTCATCCACGTGTTGGGGCTCCACAATCAGTGGCGGAACAAAGCGGACACGAGTGTTCCCCACAGCCGTCAACAAAACTCCCCGTTCGGCTGCCCTTGCGACAAAAGACTTGGCGTCCGGAACCGTCATGCCCTGCATCAATCCTAAACCGCTCACTTCACTACCGATATCTTGCAATTTGGTGGACAGGTAATTCCCCACCTCCCGCACATGCTGCAGAAAATCCGGATTGGCCACAAGGTCTACCACCGTATTCGCCACCGCCATGGCCAGAGGATTCCCACCAAAAGTAGATCCGTGACTCCCCGGGGTAAATGCAGAAGCCACCTCCTGACTGGCCAACACAGCCCCAACAGGCACTCCGTTGGCCAGTCCCTTGGCCATCGTGATTACATCCGGATGCAACCCCACTTGTTCAAAGGCAAAAAAACTGCCTGTTCTACCCACTCCGGTCTGTACCTCATCCACCACTAAGAGTGCTCCTACCTGACGACATCGATTTTCAATGACTTGGAGAAACTCGGCTTCAAGAGGGTGAACACCTCCCTCACCCTGCACCACTTCCACAAAACACGCCGCCGTGTAATCATCTATCTTATCGAAAGTCTCTGCCAAAGTTGATGCCCAATCGCACCCGGGCAACAGAGGCCAATACCCTTCTTGGTAGGCCGCCTTTGGCGTAATGGACAGAGACCCTAACGTGCGCCCATGAAAAGCGCGAGGCAAAGAAACAATCCGAGTTCTGTGATGCTGTCCCGCGAGATAGGCATACCGTCTTGCCAATTTGATGGCTGCTTCATTGGCCTCGGTCCCGGAGTTGCAAAAAAAGGCCTGGTCCAATCCGGACAACTCCGCTAGGCGGGTAGCCAGACGATTTTGCTGCGGGTTTTCATATAAATTTGAGCAGTGAATGAGTGTGCCCGCCTGTTCAGCCAGGGTTGCGGTGACCTGGGGGTGAGCGTGCCCCAAAGCGCATACGGCAATGCCAGCAGTAAAGTCCAAATAACGCCGACCCCGCACGTCATATAGATAGACTCCTTCTCCCCGCTCCATGCAAAGACCACGTGCTCCGTAGTTTCCCATCACATGACGACTATTCCATTGCTCATCCTCCGACAATCGGCTATCTCCACTCGGTTCCATCTCATGCATGCGATTTTTTCGCCCCCGCTCCTTCAAATTGATGCAAGTCTGACTGCCAGCGAATGCGCGTTCCCCGTTTAAACGCCACCTGTGCCTCGCCAGTCAAAGCCCAAGTGACGGCATCAGAATCCCCACCGTGAACAACAAAACATTCCGGTATCCCAGACCCCAGGGCAGATAGAACCGCCTGCACCTTAGGAATCATTCCGTGCGCAAAACGGCCCTGCCGTAACATATCTTGAAGTTCACCCGAATTGGTATCAGTGAGCATGTCGCCGTGCGAATAATCCGCATAAATGCCAGGCACATCGGTGAGCAAAACAAATTTAGCGGCCGATGTGGCAGCGGCTATTGCGGCTGCCGCGGTATCGGCATTCACGTTGTACACCTGACCCAAGTCATCCGCGGCCATAGGGGTAATCACCACAGCTTGCAATGCACTCAAAAATGGCCAGAGTACGGACAAATGCACATGAGCAATTCCCGCCGTGCGCTCCATATTGGGTAGGGGTTGGGCCTGCAGAAGTCCACCAGACCCGAACAACCCCGTTGCCAGCACGCCGCGCTTGCGCAGTTCGCAAACAATTTCTCCGCTGATTTCCTGTTCCAGAACCCGTTGAACAATTGGAACTGCCTCCGCGGTCGTCAGCCTCTGCCCTTGGACAAAGGGCAGTTCCAGGTTTGCCCGTTGCAAAGCCTGAGAAATTCGCGGTCCACCGCCATGCACCACCAACGGCAGATCTTGTTGGTCAAGGACCAAGCGCACGGCATGTGCCAGCACATCCATGGTCTGATTACCAAGACTCCCGCCAATTTTCAACACCACAATTTGTGACATGAATAGGCTCCTCTCCTTAAGGAAACATGGGCAGAGCGGACAAGCCCGTATCTTCCGGCAAACCCAAGCGCACATTCATATTCTGCACGGCTTGCCCGGCGGCTCCCTTCTGCAGGTTATCCAGGACGCTGAACACCTGCAAAACCCGACTCCGGGCGTCGAAGCTCACCCCCACGTGACACGCATTGCTGCCCAACACATGCTTCAGTTGAGGGACCTGCCCTGGCGGGAGGACAGTTACAAATTTCTCCGTTCCATATACATCCGCATAGTGGGATTGGAGAGTTTTCTCATCCACTTCTTGTTCCACTGGCACGTAGGCACTGACAAAAATACCCCTGGAAATGGGGAGTAATTGGGTATTCAGTAACAAGGGCTCAAATCCAAGCAGCTCGGCCTCAATTTCCGGAGTGTGTTGATGCTGCCCCACCTTATAAGCATAAAAATTATCACTGAGTTCGGCTAACTGATAGGCTTGAGTTGGCTTGCGACCTGCTCCAGAGACTCCTGATTTTGCGTCCACAACCACCGTCCCGCGTCGCGGCAGGTTGAGGTCCAGCAAGGGTCGCAGTGCGAGAATAGCAGTTGTCGCATAGCATCCCGGATTCGCAATTAAACGCGCCTGAAGAATCTCTTGGCGATGCCACTCTGTTAAACCGTAAACCGCCTGCCGCTGTACATCGCCCGGAACCGCAGGGCGGTGATACCAAGCCTCGTACAGAGCAGCAGGTAAGCGCAAGTCCCCGGACAGGTCAATGACCGTGCAACCCTTGTCCCACAGGGCTATCGCGACTTCTCCAGAGGTTCCGGAGGGCAAAGCGACAAAAACCACCTGGCAACGTTTAGCGGCCTCCTCCACATTGAGAGGCTCCAAAACCAAAGAAGTCAGGGAAGAAAACTGTGGAAACTGTTCAGCCAAAGGCACCACAGGCCCTTCATGTCCAGCCACGTAAGTCAACTCCACCCCTGGATGAGCCGACAACAGACGAACCAGTTCCATACCACTGTATCCCGTGGCACCCACCACGCCCACACGAACTCGAGCCTCCATGAATAAACATCCCCATTTTTGCATCTTAATTCAGCACATCTGTTCAAAGTATAACGAACCCTACTCAGTTTGTCATCCCCAAAAAAGAGTGCCCATTGAAGAGCACCATTCTCCGCGAATGTCGGTGCCTGCGTGCATATGTCCCGGCATTGTATGGGATATCTCAGGAGGAGGGATGATACATGTCAGGAGCTTTCGGAGGATACACGCGCTGGGCAGTCGTATTTCTGATTATTTTTGTGCTGTTTTTCCTGCTTGTTCCCGGCTATACTATGGGGACTGACGTGCCTCTGGTCACAGCAGCCAAGTATAAGACTCACCCTTATCACCCCCACACCATGATCCACTATCCCATGATGGGCGGTGGGATGATGGGTATGCCGAGTGCCATGCAGATGCCGGGTACCGTGCAAATGCCGGGTACCATGCAGATGCCGGGTACCATGGGTAGTTCCTACTATGAGAGCCCCAGTAGCCCCTAAGTCTCTGTCATTGACGGAGAAGTTTATGCCGCCAATACAAAAGGAACCCTTGCCTGCCTTCTGATGCAGCGCCTTGTCCCCATCCATGGGCAGGTGCTGCATCCTGGCTTTCTATGGATTACTTTGCACAGTCGGCGGAATAGATTATGCTAATGGAAGAAATGCTTCTTACGAGACAGTGAAACGTCCCGTGAGACTCCTAAAAAGGCGGGTGAATTGAATGTTTCAAAACCCCACTCAAGAGGAAATGACACAAATTTTGCGTTCAGCCCGCACCATCGCAGTTGTAGGCCTTTCACCGGACCCAGAACGCAGCAGTCACTCGGTTGCAGCGGAAATGCAGCGTCGGGGTTACCGAGTTATTCCCGTGAACCCCAGGGTGCAGGAGGTTTTGGGAGAAAAATCCTACCCCACATTGCTTGACATTCCCCTACCGGTAGACATTGTGGACGTGTTTCGCCGCAGCGAAACCTTACCCGCAGTGGTCGAAGAGGCGGTGCAAATCTCCGCTCCCGTGATTTGGGCTCAAGAAGGCGTGTACAATGAGGAGGCCGCTGAACTGGCAAAACGCCATGGCAAGATCATGATTATGAATGCGTGCTTGATGGTGATGCACAGCGTTCTTGTGTACAATCGACCCTAAACCCTCATGCCCTTGCGGGGCACAAGATTATGGTGAAAATAACCGGGCGGCTATTTTCCCATCAAACGGTGTTTCAAGGGGCTGAAGTACCAGCAGCCCCCTTTTATACGAAAATAACCCGTGTCTCGACTCCTTAACATTTTTCATGCCTAGTGATAGCCGTTAAGCCATATAGATTTTGAACAACCAAACCTTTACCACAGTTGTTGATAAAGGCTTGGTAAAATCAAATCGGTATCAATCCCTTGCGGACAAATAACTCCATTTTCCCCATACTGCCAAGCAACCACCGCCGAGTCGCAATGGGGTTTTGCCGGGTTCCACACAGGAGCAGCAGACCTAAGCGAAACCCCTGGTTCCCATTCATTGCTCCAAATTAGAACTTGGTCTGACAGACTCACGTGTTGATTGAGTGCCTGACAATATGCTGCTGAAAATAATCCGTTGATGGGATTGCCATACATGCCTGCTTTGTAACCAGCATCATTAACTTGCTGCACCCAGGCTAAAATCCACGGCGCATCCACGGAATAGTTCACCTCAATATCGGCAAAGATGGGTGTCCCTCCGGGAATGCCTAGGGCCTTTGCCAGTTGTACGGCATCAACTGCCGCCTGTTGACCCGCGATTGACCCTATGGCAGACGCAAAGCCGTTGTAAATAGGCAGCACTCTCACACCGTGACCATGCAACAAAGCCACTTCCTCACCGCTCAACCCATCACAGACTCCAGACACCTGATTGATATATCTTCCCCACACTTGGGGCACGCCGTAATGTTGCACGACACAATTTAAAAATGGTGTTGTAACCGCAGCCGCCGAGTCCACTCCCCAATAGGGAGTGGACTGGAGGGGCAACGGAGTTGGAGAACTGGGAAGACCCTTTATGGATTGCTCCGACGCACAAGGACAGGACTGAGTTGAATTCCCAACGCATCGCTCTGTGGGAGAAATGGCAGGTGGATACTGGGAAAAATATGCAGGAAATTGCCCGTGAACGGCAACGTATGTGAACGCGACTGCCAGGCGCAATGTATCTATAGCGGACACACCAGCAGCGTTTACAAAGAAATTTTTCCCAGGTAACGACAGTGCCGGACGAGAAAGTAAAGAAAATGGGGTGTGACCACCGGGTTGTTTAGCAGGATTTGCCCATCCACAGGGATTATAATACAATGCATTCACAGCGGCACCCCCCACTGCAATGACCAGATGTTGGCCGTCGGCTACTTGGCTCCAAGCAGTGGCAAAGTTCCCTGTCACCTGCGCCAAGGGAATCCCTGCAATGGCTGCGGATCCCAGGGCTATGGAAAAATCTGTTGGGGCTGCCGCATACAAAACCATCTGCTCGACAGAGACAGTCATTATCAATCACCTCCTCGGACACTCATCCAGATTCTTAGCAAGAATGACCCACGTCGGCTGATTCCCCCGGTGCACACGGTTTTCCGGTGGTAAGTGCGTCAATAGAGATCCATATTCATCCATATATTGCCCATGAATCCCATGAAAACTGCCTTGAGGATTATCACATCAGTTTCTTTGACAGTCAATCCAACCTTTTCATTTCTACAATATGTCCTCACTGCTACAGAAGGTTCGCACTTTTGTCCATACCTGTCAAAGGGGTAGTATCTTTTTTGAACTGTTCACACTCGTCACAGGCAAGCCTTCTCCTATCGAGAATATCCTCCGGTGAAGATATAGGATTTCCGTCTCCAACCCACTTTTTCACTCTTTAAATACCGAAAAAAAGGCACCGAAAAAAACCCGTTTCACACTCCTAGTCACAGTTCCGGAGTGCGAAACGGGTCCATCCCGAAGACGTGCTTACATCATGGGTACTTGCTGGTTCTGACCGCCTGAGTAAGCCAGGACCATTGTGTTCATTACCTGATCATCTAACTTCGGTACCTGGTAATCTCCTTTTTGATTCATGTGCATAAAGAGGTCATAGGCCATACGATCACTCATCAGAGTACCTTCCATTAAATAATTGCGCAAATCTGTGCGAGTACACTCCAAAGCATACTGCAACCAGGCTACTGCATGGAACTTATGAAGATTTAAGATGACCGCAGACAGTGTACGGTCCGATAGGTTCTGCGCATTGACGTTTGGCATCGGATAGTTTGGTTGCCGCAGGCCAATTTTCGGCTGCATGTTCGCCGTGTTTATCCCCTGAGCATTTCGCATCACCACGTCAGTCCCGGGAGCCTGCCAATTGTGACCCGTAGGCACGGACATTCCCGACTGGGACAAGGTGGACCGCATCAGTTGCAATCCCTCTTGATAGTGCTGCCAATTCTGCTGAGCTTGTTGTTGAAACAGTGTCCTGAGATTGGGGTCCGTAGCCTGCTGAGAAAAGGCAGACAGCAACTCAATCTTTGCTGACTCGGCAGACATGGCTTCATTCATACCAATGAACTCGTGAGCCCCCACCATCATCATGTTTCCTTGGCGCATTCCCTGCGTGTTGTTCGTCAAGTTTCATTCCCTCCATCAATTCCAAGATAAGCATCCTCTGGTACCCAGTTATTGTGTAACTTTGAACAGGGCGTTATACGTACCTATTTGGATACAATCAGTGCATGAGGGAACTCATGTGGAGGCAATGTAAGACCAGCAAAGTCTCGGAACCGCTCAAGAGGAGTGAGGGATATGGTAGCAACAAAACAGAAAAGAGCAAGGGTCCAAAACACTGGCTTCGTCCTAGGGTCTATAATTCTAAGCATGACTTTTCTATCCGCACCAGTGACGGTCGCAAGTATTTCAAAGAACACGTTGGTGCCCGGTCAAAGGTCCCTGAACACCCAAGAATTTCCCCTAACGTCTCGGATAAAGGTGGCCTTTGTCCGAGACGGAAACCTATGGGTACACTGGAGCGATGACCCCAGCTTCAGCAACGAGCGACAACTCACATTTAGCAACCCTGTCACAGATCCCCAGTGGTCTGTCGATGGGAAGTGGATTGCTTATAAAACGTTAGGAGAAAATTTGCAGGGACAACCACAGAGAGAATTGCGAGTCTATAATATATCGACCGACAGGGACCTCAGTGTTACCCAAGTCCCCATCAACCATTCCCCTATTCAATACGCCTGGTCTCCCAAAACTTTGTGGATTGCGGTGTGTACAGACCAAAAATTGCACCTACACCAAGTCACAGGCAGTCGAGTTCTGGGTCAAGGTCCATCCCTGCTTGGAGTGCATGGTTTTGTATGGAATCCACACGGCCAGTCCCTGACAGTGTCCACTTGGTCTGCTGACCATAGCACAGATGTCCAACCCACAATGGAACTCAAGGTGTTATCCTTAAATACCAGCGTTAAGTCCTTACCGAAACAGGCGTGGCTGCGTCTTCCGTCTCCCTTGCAGGCAGGGTCTGTACGGTTATGGCCGCACGACGTCATTAACGGGCAGTGGTCCGAAGACGGCCACTGGCTGGCCTTGTCGCTGGCACCCAGTCCTCAATGGGCACCTTTAACCGGCATGATTTGCGTAGTGAACCCTAAAAACAAGTCCATTCAGCCCCTGTCCGAAGGATTGCCCCAGACTGGATGGATGGGCTGGTCTCCGGATTCTCATGTTCTGGCGTGGACTGCGGGCGGTGGAACCGACCTCACCCGAAACAAATCCCTGTTCTGGGCCATAGCCCCTAACTTCAATCCGCAAGCGGCACCGTTGGGCGGAAGTGACGGCAGCATGACCTGGCTCAATGCTCATTCTCTGGTAGTTTCACGACAAACTGCGAATCCCCGGATTGTTCCACAGCATGTACCGTCTACGTCTGTCCAACACAGTGCCATGATGGGATTAGAAAAGCGAACTGTTCAAGCTGGGGAACCCAACTTGCCATCAAAAACTCTTGACAAACCATCACAATTCTTTCCCAGGTACCTTCGCCATGCAAGTCTGTACGGACTCACCACAATGTCTAAAGACAGCATTCGTATATTAACTGCCCCCCCACCAGGGAATAGCGACGAATATCCTGTGTGGTTGAATGGAGTTCAAAAACTCGCTTGGTTGCGAGAATCGTCGACAGAGGCCACCCTGTACACAGCAGATTCCAAGGTTCAAAACCCTCACCCCTGGATTAGACATGTTGACCTCCCTGGAGACGAAGGGCATGGAATTTCCACCCTGTCCATCTACTGCCCGAAATACTCTTAGCGAATGTTGGCAACGATGAACCAAGAAGAGCGAAAAACGATTGGCAGGCGAATACGGCACTCTTACCGTTTCAACCTATCAACCGTTCGATTGAGTCATCCAGTTGGTGCGCCTAGAGGGACTCGAACCCCCGCACCCGGTTCCGGAGACCGGTGCTCTATCCTCTGAGCTATAGGCGCAAGCGATAGTAGGCAATATACCACAAATCCCACTTCAGCACAAGGGCACGGGGGCAAGAAGACACACCCTCAGAAATCTTAAAACCTTCAGCTGTGGCTCCTTACCCCCGATAGAAATATCCTTTTTATAGGAAACTCTAGTCAAAGTCTCCTTACCCCCGCACCGCAACCGAAGTTGCCCCCAGCACTTCCAGGACCGCGCCAGCCTTGTGACTGCACTCTTGCCACTCTTGCGAGGGTTGGCTATCCGCCACGATGCCAGCTCCCACCTGCACGTAATAGGCATTGTGCCACTCTAACACAGTACGGATGATAATAGCCGTATTTGCATTGCCTGCAAAGTCCACCATGCCAATCAGCCCACCATAGGGTCCCCTACGTAGGGTCTCCAACTCGTCAATGATCTCCATCGCTCGAATTTTTGGTGCACCCGATAGTGTGCCAGCGGGAAAGGTTGCCAATAATGCGTCGAACACGCTCACATCAGGTCTCAGTTGCCCCGTTACCTCAGAAACCAAATGGAACAAATGAGAATAAGGTTCCACCTGCATCAGAGACTGGACATGGACACTGCCAATCTTACAGACTCTCCCCAAGTCATTGCGACACAGATCCACAAGCATGACATGTTCGGCACGCTCCTTTTCATCCTGAAGCAAAGCCGTCCGCAAGTACTCGTCCTCTGCAGGAGTTTTGCCTCTTCCTTTGGAAGTACCAGCGATAGGCCGCATTTCTGCAACTCCATCCACACTACGAAACTGTACCTCAGGACTGGCACCAAACAGCCGCATATCCGGATAATCGGCCAAAAACATGTAAGGCGACGGGTTGCGTCGACGCAATCGCTCGTAAGCTTCGTAAGCTGTCCGCACTTTGCGAACACGCATCCGCTTAGACAACACAACCTGGAAAATATCCCCTGCCCCAATGTATGCAACGGCCTTGTTCACAGCCGATTCAAATTCCTCCTGAGTAACCTCGTCCGTCAGCAAACCCTGCCCCAGTAAAGCTTCATTTCTCTGCTGTAAGTCGCCCTTCTCTGCAAGGTTGCGGTCCTCATAAAAAGAAAGAAGGTCAGCCGCATCTTCCGGGTGATGAATGAACTGGGTGATTGTCTCTGCTACTTTGTCTATTTCGGACTTCACCCCGCCCAGTAAATTAGGATCAAGGATGCGTCCGAGATTATCACTGCTATCAAACAGGCTCACCTTTCCCTCCACCAATTGCAATACAGCAGCATGCCACTGCATCCGGATGTCCGGAAGTTTCCGATCATCCAATGTGGTCTTAGGCAGTCGTTCTAAATAATGCACTCCATCGTAGCCAATGTGCCCCAATAATCCAGCAGAAAAAGGTTCCCACCTTTGATCCGAAAATAACTCCCGCACACCAATTCTCAGTCGTTCCAAGACCTCCATGGGATTATTCTCCTTCGCCTGCCACTGAACGGGCCCAACGATACTGGGCGACACGTCATATTGCGAACCTTCATCTTTTTTTTCATCACTACCGTGGGTCTGCGGTGTAAATCCCAGTGCCTCGGACATTCCTGCAAGTGCAAACAAAGATACCCAGTGGTCTTTCACCTGTACCTCCAGCACAGGAGTCACTGCCAAAAGGCTCATGCAATAGCGAGACTGACTGTCATCCGCTGCGGCATCCAATAAGAATACCCGGCCTTCACCGAACTCGTTCACAAGATGCAAAAAAAGTGCAAAGGGGTCTATCTCGTTTTTGACCGTCCACGTCGTCCGTTTCATGAATAAGCTTCCTCCTCGTTCATCACACCGAGTCCATAAACCGCCATTTCATCCTGCCAGGTCCAGGAAATTTTTCAGAATCCGTTTGCCTTCCGGTGTGAGAATAGATTCCGGATGAAACTGTACTCCTAGCGCTCCAGTCGGTTGATGACGCAATCCCATGACCAGCCCGTCACAATCCGCGATAACGGTGAAATCATCGGGAAGAGTATTCCAATCCACCACCAGTGAGTGATAACGAGTGGCCTGAAACGGATTGGTAACTCCTGCAAACAAGGGGTCCTCACCATGATGAATGAGAGACGTTTTGCCATGCTTCAATTCTGGAGCCCGCACTACTTTCCCCCCGAAGGCTTCCCCCAGCGCCTGATGACCCAGGCATACCCCCAGCACCGGAATTTGCCCCGAAAAATGCTGGATGGCAGTAATCGACACTCCTGCCGCAGCAGGACTGCAGGGTCCGGGTGAAACCAACAACCCCTGAGGACGCAGCGCCTTTAGTTCCGATAAGGACACATCATTTCGTCGAACCTGAATCTCAGCCCCCAATTCGCCACAATACTGTACAAGATTAAAAGTAAATGAATCAAAATTATCAATGACCAACAACACAGAAATCGACCCCTTCAGCTCGACGAGCTGAACCGGAGGAGGGCAAACAAAAAGCCACAGCCGTCGCTGTGGCAAGATGGGCGCGTTAGAAATGACCATCCGGTCCCTCAAACTCCACTCAACTCGGCTCAATCTTGCTCGGCTCAACTACTTTTAGCTTACCCCGCAGACCACCCTCTCGTCAATGGGCTGAATCGTGATCTCCGTCCACCAAGTCTCGTTCTTGTTCTCAATGCCCTGCAACCTTTCTCAACCGATACCTATCGCTTACCACCAGAACATACTAGAACAAAAAAAGCCCCATCTGGAGCGACTTTGTAGATGATTTGAAGATAGAAAAACCGCAACCTTTGATGGATGCGGTTTTTCTATGGTTTCGATGGGCCTAAGAGTTCTATCCATGTGATTTACCTAGTGTTTTTAAGCGTATCTATACGTATTTAGCATAGCTCAAAACAGTACGGTCTACAAAGATTTGTAGATTTATTTGTAGATGCCTATTCGCGAAAAAATGTGCGGATGAATCAAATCCTACGCAAGTCATTGCCTAATTCAGCGTAGGTCTACCCTTCAATCAGTGACTGTCTGGTAAGGCTCGCGTGGTACGAGCAGGTCTGAACCTTCGCAGTCGAATATCCTCCGTCATCCGCTGAAGCAATTGTTGATGGGCTCTCATAAGGCACTCTCCTCCCATTTGTTGCATGGGCATGCATAACAAATGGGATAGCGAGGAGCACAAAGAGAAGCCAAGCAACCTTGCGTCAGTCAAGGTGACGGAGAGAAGGTTTTTCCACCGCCCTAGCGGTTTAGTCCAATGGAAACTTATTCTAAACTATCAGCACAAACCGTGTGCAGTTATGCACAATTTGACCCAATTTTCTAATTTAATTTTTCTTTTTATGGTTTTTTGCAACTCCATGTTAAAATCAAGCCAACAACACCTAAAAGGAGCGAAATTCCCTTGAGTATCCCACTGGACAGACGTTCAGACTTTTCCATCCGCATTAACAATGTCACTCGAACTCGGGTCAACGGCATGATCCAGTATCTCGGCTTTTTAAACCCCGCTCATATTGATCGACTCTTGGTGATTAAACCTTACAACGAGGAAGGCGGCAAGGGCTACCAGCGTCCTGTGAACCAGCGACGAACAAAAGATTTGGCAGAATATTTGTCCCATCAGCAAGCTGTCATTCTGCCTCCCATCCTGCTGAATGCCGCAGGCAATTGGGAATACACCCCAGACAACGGCAGCGGCGATACCGGAGCTCTGATTTGTACCGGGCCTGCTTCTATCATCGACGGCCAACACCGCATTGAGGGCATCAAGCGATTTTTGGATGAGTACAACACTGAGGTTCGAATTCCATTTTGCGCCATTCACAACCTTGACGAAAACGAGGAAATTGAGACGTTTTTGATTGTGAACACCACCGCAAAACCGATCCAAAAATCGCACGTCCATTACCTGGAACGAGAACACGACCCTATTTCCTGGGTAGCCTCGCAACTCGCTACAGACCTTCATAGTCCATTCTATGGCATCACTGCGATCACTGGCGTGCGACAGTGGCGGCGTGGATTGCCTGTAACCCTACAAAATCTGGTCAAAATGGTCACCATCTTGTATCGAAAAGTAGATCCTGAGCAAATCCGCAAAGAGGATATGCTGGAAATTGCGCTCACCTACTTTTCGGAGATCAAAAACACCTTTCTTGAAGCATGGGAGGATGTGAAGCACAACGGCTTGATGCAAATTGTAGTGCTCAATGCCTTAGCAATGGTGGCATCACAAATGATCGATTCAAGCCAGGGTGAGGAAACTGCAGATTTATATACCCTGAAGCAATCTGTGGCGAACATGAAAGGCTTTGACTGGAGTCGGGAACGATTCAAGGGGTTACACGGTCCGAAAGGCAGTGAAACGATTCAAGTGGAGCTATTGACCCATATGGCAAAACAGAGTGCGAGGAGAGGGACAGAGTAAACCTTAGGGGTGCGTGTACCATGAAATGTCCGAGCAAGGCTGTGCCGCATATAGATCACAAAGCCAGGTCCACGTAGGACCTGGCTTTGTGTTGTCGTAGGAGCTATTGTAGTTCCTCTTTAAGTTTCTGGACTTCTTCCAGCGGCAAGTCTGTGAACTCCACCACTTTTTGGACAGGCTCTCCCGCCAGCAGCATTTTTCGTGCCATGGTCACGGCCCGGCTATGTTCGCCTTCCTGCCGACCTTCTTGGATACCTTCCTGGATACCTTCCTGTCGTCCTTCTTGACGGCCTTCCTGGTATAATTCCTCTGCAATCTTCGACATTTTTCGCAACTCCTTTCGCAAATGGGCTCGTTGCTGGTCATTCAACGAATGGTCTCCAAGCGCTGCAATTGCACTCACAACGAGATCCTTTTCGGTTTCATTCGGAACTACGGATACCAGTTCAAGGACTCGATTTAATGTTACAGACATATCCTGTACCCTCATATTCAATGCTAAAGCTAATCGCAATCGGTCTTTCGGTTCCCATTGTCCCATTTTCAAGTGTTGTGAAACCTCATCTAACGCCCTATCCCCATCCATTTGGGATAAATATATATTTTCCACATGATACATCGCAGTGCCAATATTCAACTCGCTGGGGGCATCGTTGACCTTCGCATGATACAAAACTACAGTCCGTATCTGCGTGAAGTGTTGGTGGGCCAAACGGGCATCATATTCCAAAAAGCGGTACAGCGTCGGTTCTCGTGTGCTTTGAAACTCTAAGTGAAACACGCGCCCATCTTGCATCCGCCACGCTTTATCCATGCGCAGGGTGTTCGCAGGCAACTCGGTTGGCAACGGTTCTGCCAACTCCACACCCAAGACTCCTAAAACATCCAAAGCCCCACCGGATAGTGAACGGGTGAGAGCTTTCATCATTGTATCTTGTCCAGCCATGGGAACACCTCTAATCCCTAGTATAGGGGGATGGACTCGTCTTCACAAGACACCTTGTCTTTAGCCTATCAGTTTCAACTACCCGCTGTCCTCCCCCGTACAACGCCGTTTCTGCCGCGTCTTCATTCGCGTGCTTCGGCACCACCTTGTAGCCCAACTCCTCGGCCAACGCCTTCAGCAACTCAATTTTGGCGTTCAAACGGCGGTTTTCAAACTCGCGGACAATGGCCGGGGCCTCCGCTTGTGCGGCGGCAAACAACGCGCGGTTTAAATCGCTACGTTCGGGTCCCCACACTTGCTCGGGTTTTGCGAATACCTGTAGCCAAGTGAGGAATGCGTCGAATCAGTATTTTGCTCTGGGATTAGAAAGACCCAACCTTTCCCGCGAAAGGAGGGAGTATTCGTGCTTCTGATCAAATGTTGCCATTGCGGGCGCACTGTCGAATGGAAAACAGTAGTCAAGTCGGTCACATGGAGATCGAAGTTCCCAGCAGTGTCGTCGTCTGCTCCTGCGGTCACGGTATCGCCAAGGACGCGGGTCATGATGCTCTGAGGGAGTTCAACGTGTCAACTGGGTATCGTGACGACGATCCCCTCGAAACTCGTGACTAATTCTCGCAGAAAGAGCGACTACATCCCATCAAACGCAGAAGACAGGCCGTTCTATGTGGCCTGTCTTCTGTTTTATCTACTAACTTCAACATTGTTTAAAAACACATATAAAGCCGTCAAAATGCCCGTTAAACGTCATAAAATTGATATCATATGGAAGGGATAAGAGAACTACAGTGTTAGATTTTCTTATTGCATGTACGGCCTCATCGAAATTGCCATTGACAATCCCGTTTGAATTGGGTTCTTCGCATGGCTATAGGTATCAACTTCGTAAACGTGCTGCCCTTCTTGCCAAGTCACATATTCGCCGGTACTTTGCCCCGTTGGTTCTCCGTTTACATTCTCACCCGGATATGAAGTGACCAAGATCGTGCCTTTGCTGTTTGGGACAGGCATAAAATAGGTGTGCAGATATGCTGCAACTTCATTTGCTTGATTCGTTGGCACTTGTGTAGTTTGGCTATTTACCACGAGAATCTGCCATCGCCCTTCGCTCCAACTCAACGATGCTGAAGAAACTTCCATCGCACTGTGCGCAGGAGCTACGAAGGTCACTTCCTTTGCAACGATCCCTGAAGTAAGGTGGACGGATGATTCAGAGATATGTCCATCTTGCGGTAGGTTTAGGTTTAATCGGACAGCACCATCGGCTGACATCCCCGTATAGGTTGACCCCGAAAATGTTGCTAAACGATTATGTGGTGACGAATATTGTACGCTGTAATTCAATATTGGGCCTGTAGTCGTATCCCACGTGCGGTAAAACAACTGATTCGATCCCGAGCTTGAAGTCGGCAAAACAGTCGGAGACTCTGGACTGTTTAATACTTTCGAAGGAAAATGCTTCATCGCCATATTGATAATATTCGGGAACTGAGATGCAGGGAAATTTGACTGACTGGCTAATGTTGCCGTGTTAACCGAAGATTTCTCTGTACTTGCGGTATTCTGCGATGTGGCTGTCACGGTGGTTGGAGTATTGTTCGTGCTGTTTGAAATTACTGAATTTGTGGCATTGGTCGCCACACGATTTGATGAGGGCGTCGTTCCGCCGACTGGTTGCCGACTACCTTGAGTCGCACAACCAGCTACCCCAACCGTTGTAAGTACAAGAACAGTAAGACCAATTCCAAGACGTTTATATGAAACCATTGAATTCACCTCGTAGAACGGATTTGAGTGCGTCTTCTCCTTTGACGAGGCTCGGAGAGGTTAGGTTACAAAAATCGACACAACCGGTCTGACGTAACCTTTCTAGCCACGGAGAAAGACAACAATAATGCATATTCCGACGAAAGTTGGCTCTCCCGCAAATTGGGTGAAAACAAATTTTTCACTACAAAAACCCATTAAATGGGTCTAATACTCTTTTACATAATTTTAAAATATCCTTTAATTATAATAATTTACTTATTGTTTTAATTCGGGTCTGTACAGGCCAAAAATAGCGAACTCAATTCTAATCGACGGACAAGGCCTTCTGCTGGCTAATTCGTCACGGGACCTCGCTTAAAACCTGCACGAGCTCTGAGGACGGTTGTTGGGTTCGTTTGTACCCATGACGACGTTGGCCCAGGGCCAAGTAGCGTTTTCGTAGCAGATCCAATTTCCCCCGACCAAACATCTGTCGCTTGACAGTCTTTAAGCTGTTAACCGCTGCCTCCGTGGGTCCGTTGCTGTATGGCCACTGTAGAGCTTCCATCACGGCAGCTTCATCCCTGCGTAGTCCTCGGGCTACGGAACGAAATTCTGGAACCGCACCTTGCTCTGCCTCCGCCAGCCATTGTTGCAATCGTGCAGGTTCATGTCGATGAATGGCCTTGAGAAATTCCTGAGTCAGCGAGTATGCCTGCGCTACAGAGGAGTCTCTTTCCAGCCACTGGGTTACTTGCTG
>DAHWFY010000330.1 GCA_027336365.1 Bacillota bacterium
CAGGTATTCACTTATCGCGGGAAGCCGGTGAAACAGACGAATATCAAAGCCTGGCGAAAGGCGTTGGAAAAGGCAGGGATTACCGATTTCCGCTGGCATATCCAGTCCGGCACAAGCCGGGAGCGGTTACAGGAAATGGGCGGTTGGGAATCGGTCGAGATGGTGCGTCGCTATGCGCACATGGCCCCGGAACATCTCGCAGAGGATTCGGCAAAAATTGAGAGCATCCTGGAAAAGGTCTGTCCGCATGGTACAAATGCGTCACAACCGCACATTTTTGCCTTACCCAAAAAGATGGTAACCGCCTGATTTATATGGTGCCCAGGGACGGAATCGAACCGCCGACACGAGGATTTTCAGTGCGATTTAGACGGCGCAAATTCAAAGCCACTCTCACAAAATCAACCCATTAAGTACCAATCTGCCACCGTTTTGAGCCGTTCATCCGTGCCATTTGGCACAATTCTGTGCCTTCGGGCACCCACTAATCCCTGTGTCAATCCAGACGGATTGTGCCAGAAAACCAGCCGAACACGCCTGGATCGGTCCCGGGCTACTCCGGGCGGCGAGAATATCCCCCTTCTCAGGATCCGTGCCGCCCATGCCCACCCGTTCAAGCTACATATTACGCCTTCCCGCTATCGTCCTACCGAACCCAAGGCATCTTGCCCATCGAACCATC
>DAHWFY010000331.1 GCA_027336365.1 Bacillota bacterium
GACCTTAATATAAAAACCAGACACGCTGCCCTTAATAGCGATTCCCCCCAAAAACGGAATCCATAGGAAAAATACGAGGAATCGGAAAGGTGATAGCGTAAAGGGACCTATACCAAAGGAAAGAAGGGCTGATCCTGTCACGCCAGCTACAATGACTACATAAAGAATGATTTTACTGATTTTGATATCGGTTGTAGTTCTATTAGATGTTATATCCATATTTGTATCTATAATTCTAGTGCAATTCAGCATGCACGGGCTAATTTACTTATTATAGCATGTTTGATTACCAATATCTTAACGGAACCAACTTCGCAAGTTTTGCCCAGCGACATGGATTAGTTGCTGAGCAATAACACACCACAACGGTAAAAGTTGATGTCCGGCGGCAGATGCTATAAAATATTCAGGGACACGGCAGCACATTGATTTGCACCGGAAATCCCGTTAAAATAATATGACTTGCCGTAAGTCTTACGGGGAATTAGCTCAGCGGGAGAGCACCTGCCTTGCACGCAGGGGGTCGAGGGTTCAAATCCCTCATTCTCCACCACTAGCCTTGGTAGTAATACTGGGGCTTTTTGTTTTAGAAATGATATTATTCCTCTATGAAGTTCTGCCATCGCAAGAACTTATAAAAGTCTAAGATTCAGATCAAGCCCCAATTTTTCTGTAAAT
>DAHWFY010000332.1 GCA_027336365.1 Bacillota bacterium
TTCCCGAAAAGTGAATGTAATATCTGGTCTTGATTGGCGAACTTGCTCCACAAACTCGGCAAAGCTGCCTGGGTCATCATGAAAGCCGTGCTTACCCATGAATGCATCTCCATGCAATTTAGAAAGACAAAATGGAGGAAGCAACAGGATTCGAACCTGTGGACCACTTTCGTAGCCTCCGCTTTTCGAGGGCGCTGCGATCAACCGGACTCTGCCATGCTTCCATGTTTGGTGCGCCCACCAGAGATCGAATCTGGAACCCTCCGATTAAGAGTCGGATGCTCTGCCAGTTGAGCTATAAGCGCAAAATGGTCTGGGTGGCAGGATTTGAACCTGCGGCGTCCTGGATCCGAACCAGGCACTCTGGCCAGACTGAGCTACACCCAGAAAGACAAAATGCGTCATCAAGAATCCGCTTTTGCGCTTTCCAGAAAAGCCATGTGTTTACGGATATACCGCATGAACAGCATTGCTTTGTCTTCGGGCAAGAACTTGGCGGTACCCGTATCTTCGGTTTTGACGGGAACAGGAAACTCAAACCCGCATTCGGTCCGATACCAAAGATCGCCTTCCTTATACCAGAGGAAAACCACCTTTTTGCCGTCCCTGACCATCTCCTTGATGCTATTCATGGTGTCCTCCTTATCAAAGCAAGAGCA
>DAHWFY010000333.1 GCA_027336365.1 Bacillota bacterium
TTTAGCTATGGCGTCGAGTACGCGCTGCTTAGTTTCATCCTTAACTACAGCCGTTCCATTTAGCACGCGAGAAACCGTGGCCATCGATACTTTGGCTTCACGGGCAACATCATAAATGGTGACTGTCAATATTGTCACCCCCTGAGGGACTTTTCATTATAATAGCACGATGTACAAGATAAAAGGACAAGCTTGCAAGCAAATCTGTCATTCCGCTGTCAAGTTGCCTTTCTGCTTCTATTTTGACATAAAATCGTTAAAAGAATAAAAAAAGACGGGATTCCCGTCAATGGTGCGGGTGAAGGGACTCGAACCCCCACGGTTTCCCGCCAGAACCTAAATCTGGTGCGTCTGCCAATTCCGCCACACCCGCATGTGTACAAGTTCCATATTGTCTCGGATCAACGTGTTTTAATATACCACGCTTCCCTGCCTCGGTCAATCGAGCAATCCATGTTTCTAAACAGCCTAGTTTCACTTACGAGGCAAACATTCAGCTTCCAGCAAGAACTGAGAGGGTAAGACCTTAGTCCCATTGCTGCGAAGTGGAACGTGCAAGTACAGAGCGTGGCGGGCACGCGTCATCGCTACGTACATCAAGCGCCGTTCTTCTTCCTCATCCCCGCT
>DAHWFY010000334.1 GCA_027336365.1 Bacillota bacterium
GTGATGCGCGCGAAAACCGGAACGGTTCGTTTTATCGAGGCTGTCCACGATTTAGCCAAAAAGCCCCTGCTTGACCTCGGCCACACACGCTGAGGATTCTGCCTTCATTTTAATCCCAAAGTTGCAACGTTCGCAGAAAGAACACACTCATGTCTATGATTCGATTGCCGATAACAAGCATAGAGTAGACCGCCATGCCGCTGTTAGCGGCACCCGCAAGGGATGTAAATCCACGTTATTGTATTTACTGGATAGGGTCAAACGGGTTACGCTGTAAATACCCGTGCGACAAATACGGATAACGGTGTGCAAATGGTTGCGCCACCCCCCGGGCCCCGGCTGACTCAACCCGCAGCCCCGATAGAGAATGTGAGGGAACCTCTTGGATATTAAAGAATTAGAGACCTTGCGCTTAACGGATCTCTATAAATTTGCTAAAGAGTTCCAAATTCCCTATTATGGGAATATGAAAAAGCGCGAATTAATTTTTGCCATCCTAAAGGCCCAGGCAGAAAAGGATGGCTTAATGTTTGCTGCCGGCGTTCTGGAAATTATGCAGGAGGGATATGGCTTTCTGCGGCCGGTGGGATATCTTCCCAGCGCGGAGGACATCTACGTGGC
>DAHWFY010000335.1 GCA_027336365.1 Bacillota bacterium
AAGGGCGGCCCGGCTTTTCTCCCTCAATCCGTCTCGGAAAGGAACCCCACCATGCAAACCACCACGCTCAGCGTCACCGGCATGACCTGTCAGCACTGCGTTGCCGCAGTTTCCAAGGCATTGCAAGCCGTACCCGGCGTGCAAAACGCCCAGGTCGACCTCGCGCAGGGCAAGGCCGTGGTCGACGGGAACGCACCGGCGCAAGCCCTGATCGACGCCGTGACCCAGGCCGGCTACACCGCAAAAGCGCAGGCCTGAGGCCACGCTTCCAGGCGCGCGGGGCAATCCGAGCGCCTGCGGCCACTACACTTCACCGCGCCGGAAACCCGGCGAAAGCCGCTGGCTGCCCGTAGCTCAGTTGGATAGAGCAACAGCCTTCTAAGCTGTAGGTCACTGGTTCGAATCCAGTCGGGCAGGCCAAAAAATACTAAGTAAATCAACAACTTAAAGAACAAGCCCACACTAGTCATGTGGGCTTTTTTGTTGGTTTTTACGCCTCGATTGTCCCCAGATTGTCCCAAAATTGTTCGCCGCTGTTCGCCGATGTTCACGCTGTGGGTGTCCCCAGATTGTCCCGGCCGGCAATAATGTTCCGCATATGCATGTTATGCGGAA
>DAHWFY010000336.1 GCA_027336365.1 Bacillota bacterium
CGATGAGGCTGGAACCCACGACCTGTCCATGCTGACGAATGAGTGAGCCATTGGCCTGATGGGGAAACACGACCTGGCCGATACCCGTCATCGCCAGGGGATAGATCAGGCCGGTCATCACGGCCAGAACCAGGAACAGCAACAGCGCGGTTTTGATGTCTTTGATCATGGTGTCATCCTCCTACAGTACAACCAGCAGCATGTCGATCAGTTTGATAAAGATAAATGGCGCAATAATGCCGCCCAATCCGTAGATCCACACGTTGCGGCGAAGAATGTGCTGCGCCGAGTCGGCGCGGAACTTGATGCCCTTGAGGGCCAGCGGAATCAGAAAGGGGATGATGAGGGCGTTAAAAATGACCGCGGCCATGATGGCATGGGCAGGCGAGCTCAAGCCCATGATGTTCAGCGCGCCCAATTGGGGATAAGTCGATACAAACGCTGCCGGGATGATGGCGAAGTATTTGGCCACATCGTTCGCCACACTGAAGGTGGTGAGGGCGCCGCGGGTCATCAGCAGTTGTTTGCCGATCTGGACGATCTCCAGCAGTTTGGTGGGGTTGGAGTCCATGTCGACCATGTTGGAGGCTTCG
>DAHWFY010000337.1 GCA_027336365.1 Bacillota bacterium
CGAGGGTTGCAGCGAGATTCACCGCATGAACTGGTTCTTCAAGCGAACCATACACAGAAACCGGTGATATCTGTCGTAGGCGACTACCGATGATTGGGCCAAAGGCATCCCCAGTAGATCGGTCCGTACCCACGCAAACAATGACCACTTCCCGATTCTGTGCATATTCGAGGGCTGTAGATAGGGCATAAGCCAACACCGTCTCCGCGCTCTCGTCCTCAAAGCCAACCCGCTGCTGTGTAAATCCCACAAATTTTTCAACCGTACCAGTCCCACCTCGTTTCTTCACTCGCAAACTCCCTTCCCTAACCAGTAAATACAACTGCGTGGATTTACATTCCCTGTTGGTGCCGCTAACAGCGGCATGAAGGTTTCTAGGCATATTTTAAGTATACGTACACGTATCGTGAACTATACCAGTCTTATCACCTGACCTGGTGATAAACCACCCTGGCATAATAAATAGTTGCAGTTATCCACATCAACTCTTTCACCAAGGAAGGAGAGTCATTTTGCTCGACCTATTTTTTCTTGTGGAAATGACCTTGTGCATGGTTGTCATGGCAACCGAGGGACTGTCTGGAGTTCTACTC
>DAHWFY010000338.1 GCA_027336365.1 Bacillota bacterium
ATGGGGCGCATGCCCGGTCTGCACTCTCCTTAGTGGGAGCAGGCTCGATGCGCATTTTGGAACTTATCTGAACCCTTGTCGGACACGCACTTGTTGGGAAGGTGCGGTGATTTTTACTCATGAATATTCTGTCTGCCGAAAACGTCTCCAAGAGTTACGGCGAAAAGACGTTGCTGGACCGCATCTCCTTTGGGATTGCAGAGGGAGACCGCATTGGTTTGATTGGCGTGAACGGAGCTGGCAAGTCGACCTTACTCAAACTGGTAGCGGGGATTGAAAACCCAGAAGCCGGGAGTCTTATTCGGGGGAGCGGCGTTACATTCCATTATTTACCTCAGGAACCTGTGTTTGATTTGGAATCCAGGGTCTTACAACAAGTGTTTCAGGGAGATGCACCTGTTCTGAAACTGTTGCGTCAATATGAAGAGACGTTGGACCTACTGGAGAAGTCGCCTGAATCGAGAGCGTTTTCCGCAAGGCTGTTTCAACTACAGACTCAACTGGATGCGCTGGATGCCTGGCAATTAGAGCATGACGCGAAGGCTATCCTGACGAGATTGGGGATTGTGGATTTTGAAGCGGTGGTGGGGCA
>DAHWFY010000339.1 GCA_027336365.1 Bacillota bacterium
AAGCAATACAAATTAAAGATTTGCTATCCAGATTTTAACAATGTATCTGTTTCCGTTGTACCTCAGATAATCCGGCTATACCAGTTAATCCATGTGCCCCTGTCAAGTCTGCATCTCTCAGGGTTGCACCGGTCAGGTTTGCCCCGGTCAGGTTTGCACCTCTCAGGGTTGCCTCGGTTAGGTTTGCCCTGAACAGGTTTGCGTCGAACAGGGTTGCACCGGTCAGGTTTGCCCTGAACAGGTTTGCCTCGGTTAGGTTTGCCCTGAACAGGTTTGCCCCTGTCAAGTCTGCATCTCTCAGGGTTGCCTCGGTTAGGTTTGCCCCTGTCAAGTCTGCATCTCTCAGGGTTGCACCGGTCAGGGTTGCACCGGTCAGGTTTGCCTCGGTTAGGTTTGCCCTGAACAGGGTTGCACCGGTCAGGTTTGCCCTGAACAGGTTTGCCCCTGTCAAGTCTGCATCTCTCAGGGTTGCACCGGTCAGGTTTGCCCCTGTCAAGTCTGCATCTCTCAGGGTTGCACCGGTCAAGTCTGCATCTCTCAGGGTTGCCTCAGTCAGGTTTGCCCCGGTCAAG
>DAHWFY010000033.1 GCA_027336365.1 Bacillota bacterium
CGCTGACCGGTTAAAAGCGCACTTGTTCGTCTTGGTGGTCTTGACTGCCGAAATTTTGAATGAACAAGAGCAAAAGGATTTGGATCGGATGCGCTCCTTAAGTGAGGAATTTCAAGCTACATTCATCACTCGCAAGGGGATGAACCCCAACATTGGCTCCACTATTGTGGCTGTGGCCGCAGAATTGGGGGTTTCTCAAATTGTCATTGGTCAACCGCTCGAGGTCCGCAACTGGTGGGAGCGTTGGCGTCCCAACCCGGTGGATTACGTGCTGGACCATGCGGAATTCGTGGATCTACACGTGGTTTCAAACTCTAGAGAGGGTTAAAATGGCGGTAGACTCTCATGCCGCAGTTAGCGGCACAAACACAAAATGTACATCCACGCAATTTGTATTTACCAGAGAGGATTCGGTTGAACTCTCACTGGGTGACGAGCAATGTACAGGCACCAGAAATACGGAAGGGGTTTCTCATTCGTTGGAGGTGAATTCGTTTGGTGTTAACCAATGACAAGTCATGGGCTATACCTGAACATGTGTTTATGGAGTACGACATCCGCGGCAAAGCAGGAACAGATTTGGATGCCCGATTTGCATATTTGTTGGGTTACGCTTTTGCGGATAGGTTGTGGCAATTAGGGTACAAGGTGGCCGTGGTGGGTCACGACAACCGGGAATCGTCGCCTGAACTGCATGATGCATTGATTGCTGGGATCACGCAGGCGGCATGTTCGGTCATTGACCTGGGTGAAGTCACCACTCCCATGTTTTATTTTGGACTGCATCACTACCACGTCCCATGTGGAGTCATGGTAACTGCAAGTCACAATCCTGGGGACGAGAACGGATTCAAAATGGCGGTGGGGGGAACCACCATTTACGGTTCACAGATCCAGGAATTGCGCAAGTCTATGCATCGCATCTACAATGCTCAGAACATTTCTGCGCAGCTTGTGGGGCACTGGGAACGTGTACGTCAGGAGGATGTCTGGCCCGCCTATTTGGATATGCTGAAAGAAAAGATTCAGTTAGCATCCCGCCCACTGAAGGTTGTGGTGGATTGCGGAAATGGGACTGACTCTGCTTTTGCACCAGAGGCCTTGGAGGCCTGGGGATGTGAGGTGGTGCCCTTGTATTGCGAGTCAGATCCCACCTTTCCAAATCATCACCCGGACCCAGCGGTGCCGGAGAATTTGCGGGACCTCATAGCGTTGGTTCAGAAAGACAAGGCAGACCTGGGCATCGCGGTGGACGGAGATGGAGATCGACTGGGAGTGGTGGATAACCAGGGCAACATTCTCTGGGGAGACCAGTTGATGATTTTGTTTTGGCGAGAAATTCTCCCCAAACACCCGGGAGCCAGGGCTCCAATTGAAGTGAAATGTTCTCAGGCTTTGGTTGAGGATGTGGAGAGAATGGGGGGACATCCCTTTTTCCACCGTACGGGCCACTCCCATATTAAGGCCACGCTGCGTGAGGAGCCAATGATTCCGTTTGCAGGCGAGATGTCGGGCCACTTATTTTTTAACGATGAGTACTATGGGTATGATGATGCTCTGTATGCCGCAGGCCGCTTGCTGCGCATCTTGTCTCGTACTGATAAACCTTTGTCAGACTTGTTGGCCGATGTACCAAAATATGACTCGACTCCGGAAATTCGCGTACCCTGCGCGGACGAAGACAAGGCTAGAGTACTCGCTGGGGTAAAGTCCTACTTTGACGGCAAGTATCCTGTGATTGATGTCGACGGTTCTCGTATTCTGTTTAATGAGGGGTGGGGACTTGTGAGGAGTTCTAACACTCAGCCCATTTTAGTGATGCGAGCGGAGGGGAAGTCGCACGATTCACTATTAGGGATAAAAAGGGAAATGGAGCAAGCGTTGGCTTCAATTCAACCCGATATGAAGATTCCCTGGTAAGGGAGCATTCATCACGGGCTTGTACGTCAAGGGGGAAACCATAGTTGCAGACTTATCCAGTTAAATTCAAAGCCATTCCAGTGGCACGAATTTGGGGCGGCAACCGCCTGAAAAGCTGGTTTCAAGCGGATGAGGACGGACCCATTGGTGAGTATTGGGTTCTTTCTGGGCATCCCTATGGGATTAGCGTGGTTGAAAATGGACTGCTGACGGGCATGAGTTTGCTACAGCTAGTGGAACAATTCCCGGAAGAATACCTTGGGGATTCGCCACAGCCCCGGTTTCCCTTGCTGATTAAATTTTTGGAAGCCAATCAGGACCTGTCGGTTCAAGTTCATCCAGATGATGCATACGCTCATGTAACGGAAGGGGATTTTGGGAAAACGGAGGCTTGGTATGTCTTGGACTGCCCACGGGAGGGGGCGGTTATCCGCGGACATCGATTTCGCTCTCCAGTGGAATTTGAACAGGCTGTGAACACAGGTAGCCTGGTTCAGGGATTGTCATACCACCCCATCTCTCCTGGAGACTTTATCAATATTCCGGCTAAAACCCTCCACGCCTTACTGTCAGGTACCCTCGTGGTAGAGGTTCAACAAACTTCCGACATTACCTACCGCGTGTATGACTGGAATCGGATAGATCCTAAGTCTGGAAAACCTAGACAACTGCATCTAAATAAAGCGATTGCTGTCTTGGACTTTCCTGATAAAACAGAAACGGTGGTGAACGATTCGGGCCAATCTTCAGTCTTTGTGAATGAGCCAGGCATTCGCTTGGAAAGGCGAATTACAAACCCTTATTTCACAATGGACTGGTTACAGGTAGATACGGGTTGGGATTGGCAGTTGGGTCATCAGGGGAATCCGGACGTTTTTGTCTGTATCGATGGGAAGGGGCGACTGGTGTGGCCTGGTGGGGAGATTCTTCTAGCTCGTGGGGACACCGTGTTATTGCCCGCCCATCTCGTAGACTGTCGAGTGGAGGCTGAAAACCGTCTTATCGGATTGCGGATCTTTTACTGAAGGAGCCATCACACCAAGTTTGCTCATAGACGTTCACCGCTTCTCCCGTGCTGCGGTTCCCATACAATATCGCAGCTTGGGATGAAGGAGGTGAACCGCAATGTATGATGGCGGTGTGTTCGGAGGCTTTACGCGTTGGGCGGTTGTGTTCTTAATTATTTTTGTTTTGTTTATTTTGTTGGTTCCGTACGCTGCAACCACCTGCTGTACTACCACCACCTACTGATGGAAGGCATCAAGCCGACGACTCGCATGGCAGCGGGCTGTCGGCTTGTCCATTGCCTGCGGTGCTCTTGTGTACAGCGCTCCGTTTTGCTGGATGACTCTTGACGGTTCAGTATCTTGAATGGTTAGCATATCTATCAATCTGAAGGTACATATATAGAACTTAGGTCACACCTGAGGGTTACTTTCTGCTATGATCTAAGATGGAGCTTCTTACTCCTGTGAGTTGGAAAGGTTGTGCACCATGGCACGTCTCGGTCTACAAGACATGCTTAAAACCCCTCTGAAGAGCTCAATGATTGCGGCAGAGCGGGTGGCCTGCGTTTACGCGGAGAACTCTTTAGAACACGCCCTGTTGGTTTTAATAAAATCGGGTTACTCTTCTGTTCCTGTTTTGAGTTGGGAGGAGAAGGTGACTGGTACGGTCAGTAAAACTCTGATTCTGGACGCCATCTTGGGAATTGAGCGAATTGAGTTTGAACAGTTGGACCAACGGAAGGTTCAGGATGTAATGAATCGGGAAGTTCCCCGCATTCATGTGGAACAAAACTGGCTCACCGCTCTGGAAATGGCCATTCACCAACCGTACCTGTGCGTGGAAGATGAACAGGGTGAATTTCTTGGCATTGTAACACGCAGTAAACTACTCAGCCAAGTATACGGATACTTTCGCAGCGTGTCCGTGTCACGGCAGAGAGACAACTAGAAAGTTTGATCAAATGAATTGAGTGGGTTGGATTACCGATTGTGTTGTTCTATGATTTTTTGATATAGATTTAACTCATTGCGCAGATTGCGGCAAGACCGATTTTTATAATCAGGAGGCGAGTTATGGAGACCCCTTTCGACGTTGCCAAGTGTCGAGAACAATTTCCTTCCCTGCAGCGAATGATTCAAGGACATTCCGTTGCCTATTTGGACGGACCTGGGGGGACTCAGGTTCCTCAGTCTGTGATGGATGCCATGATGAATTATTACCGCCAGTCCAATGCCAACACTCATGGACAGTTTCCTGCCAGTCGGGAAACGGATGGGGTGGTTCAAACAGCCAGGGAAGCCATGGCTGCCTTATTGGGTACGGATGATGCAGCAACCATTTCTTTTGGTGCGAACATGACGACCTTGAATTTTTCTTTAGCCCATGCCATTGCTCGATCAGTTCAACCAGGAGATGAAATTGTGGTGACGGACCTGGACCATGATGCGAATGTAGCACCGTGGCTGACTTTGGCGGAACGCGGTGCGATAATTCGCAGGGTTCCCGTGCGGTCTGATGCAACTTTGGACATGGAGGCTTTTGCGGGGCTGTTGAATGCCAAAACACGATTGGTCGCCGTTGGGTATGCATCCAACGCAGTGGGCACTGTGAATGACGTTTCTACCGTGAGACGTTGGACGCGGGAGATTGGTGCCTGGCTGGTGGTGGACGGGGTGCATTTTACGCCTCATGGCGTTGTGGACGTGCAGGGTTTAGATCCGGATTTTCTGCTGTGCTCCGCTTACAAGTTTTTTGGTCCTCACGTTGGTGTGCTTTACAGTCGTCCTGGGCTCTTGGCGGAATTGAGTACAGACCGGGTTCGACCCCAGCGGGAAACCGCTCCAGAGCGAATTGAGACGGGAACTCTAAATCATGCCGCTTTGGCCGGAGTCACTGCAGCGGTTCGTTTTTTGGCTGAGTTGAGTTTTGTATCTGCTTCATTACGGGAGCGGTTGGTAACGACGATGAACCAGATATATACCTATGAACATGAACTGGCGAGTCAATTGTACCAGGGATTGCGGAATATTTCCGGAATCCAAATTTATGGACCTCCAGTTGACGAGGCTCTACGTGTTCCCACTCTGTCTTTTACCCTTGATGGTGCGACACCGGAGGAGGTGGCACGGTACTTAGGGGACAAAGGAATTTATGTGTGGAATGGGGATTTTTACGCGTTGACAGTCGTTCGAGAATTGGGACTGGCAAGTCGGGGTGGTTTGGTCCGAGTAGGGTTTGCCCCTTACAATACTTCTTGTGAAGTGGCACGGTTGCTCTCAGAGTTGACTGAGTTGGCGTATCGGTAAGCAAATATTTGTGACAAGGATAGCCATCACGGTGAAGACAATCGATGCGATGAAGTGCAGTAAGAAAGGATCGAATACGATTGACATATTTGGAAACTGGGAGTGTGGCTTTTCGAAAAGCCAATGGATCATTATTTGCCGGAGCCTTTGCCACTTTTGCGATTCTTTATTGCGTACAGCCTCTATTGCCCATCTTCAGTCGACAATTTCACATCACTCCGGTCATTTCCAGTTTATCCTTGTCTGTATCTACGATTGTGCTGGCCGTCGCCATGTTGGCGGCGGCTTCTCTATCCGAAGCGTGGGGACGGAGACCCGTCATGTTGGTCTCCCTGTTGAGTTCCTCTGTGTTGTGCATCCTTTCGGCTTTTAGCCCGAACTACCTTTCCTTGCTTGGATTGCGTATGCTGGAAGGGGTTGCTTTGGCGGGTTTACCTGCCACGGCCATGGGCTACTTGGGGGAGGAAGTCAACCCTCGTGGTCTGGGAATGGCCATGGGATTGTACATCAGTGGCAATACGGTGGGCGGATTGGGGGGACGTTTGGTCAGCGGTTTTGTTGCAGAAGTTGCCTCCTGGAGATGGGCTCTTGCTGCCACTGGAATTTTGAGTTTGATATGTTCCTTGGCGTTTGCTCTATGGTTGCCCCCCTCCAAAAACTTTTTTGCAAAATCCTTGAATTGGAAAAAATTAAGTCTTTCTTTGCTGGAACACCTGCGTAACCCCAGGTTGTGGCTGTTGTACCTTATTGCCGCGATGCTCATGGGTGGATTTGTGACTTTGTATAATTATGCAACATTTGCGCTTTCTGGACCTCCCTACAATCTCAGTTCCAGTCTTGTTAGCCTCGTATTTCTTTTGTATTTGTTGGGCACGTTTAGTTCTGCCTGGATTGGACGATTGGCTGACCGTTACGGTAGGACTCGTATGTTGCTGTTGAGCGGAACATTGGCTCTCCTGGGGGTAATCATCACCCAACCTCTGCCACTCATCGCCAAAATTGCGGGCATTGGGGTGTACACGTTCGGTTTTTTTGGCGTTCATGCGACCGCCAGTGGATGGGTGGGAAACTTGGCTCAAAACAACAAGGCTCAGGCTTCCTCCTTATATTTGCTGTTTTACTACACGGGTTCCAGTGTGGGTGGGAGTCTGGGAGGCTTAGTATGGAGCGCTAAAGGATGGAACGGAATTGTACAGTTTGTGACCGCCTTGGTGTTGGTCGCGTTGGTTGCAACGGGGCTGCTATCGATGTTGCAACGCACAGGTGCGAAATAAAAGCGAAACTGTGTGAAAGAAGTGAATGATTGATAAAATAGAGTGGTATCAATACTTTGAGTGCGTGTTTGGAAAGGGGTCTGGTCAGACCCAAGCAGTGCGAGGAAGCCAGCCCAAAATGCGCACCAAGCGTACGTTTCTGGTATGTGAGGGAGCATTTTGGGCGACGACGCAACAATGCGCCGGGGAGTTCTGACCCCTTTCCGGACAACCTCTTTGAGAGTGTCAGAGATAGATAGTAGCGGAGAGGAGACACATTGTGGCAAAACGTAAATTGAAATTGCGGGCAGTCCTTGTGGGGATACTGGCCATAGCCATGGCAGAAGCACAAATTGCGGCTGTTCAAGCTTCTCCTAAACACCCTGTTTTGGCTGACACATCAGCGATTCAGCACCTGATTGTCATTGTTGATGAGAACCACTCCTATGACAATGTTTTCGGTACCTATCCGGGTGCACATGGATTTTACCCCTTGCCCGGAACTCCACAGGCAGATGGTTTGTCAAAAACCGACTTCAACCTCACCCTGTCCGGGCAGCGGGTGTATCCTCACATGTTGTTGTCCACTGCACAGGGTTCCATTGCCCATGGATATTTTGCGGAACTACGGGATTATGCGCATGGAAGCATGAGCGGGTATGTATCTGAAAATCAACGGGAAATGACGCGATATCACTACCAGGCTCCTGTGAATCAGCCGATGGGTTACTACAACTACCGTACCGTGGGCCCACTTTGGGATTATGCTCAACATTTTGCCATGGCAGATCACTGGTTCCAACCTGTGTTTGGGCCAACCATCACCAATCTCCTGTATCTGGTTGCAGGAAGAGCGGGAGTGGATGGGCACAATGCATATTATACAGGGGTACCCTACTATCACTTTCGGTTCTCCAATATTGGAGATGAATTATCGGCACATGGAGTCAGTTGGGTATGGTATCAGGGAAACTGGAACGGCAATCGAAATCAGATAGAGGACAATCCGTTCATGTTTTTTCACAACTATCAGACAGGAAACTACAAAACTCACATTCGGGACACAAGTCAATTTTCCTATGATGTATCCCACAACCTTCTGCCCGCAGTTTCCTTTATCAAACCTCCGGTTGGGTTGGATGCCTATCCAGGGGCAAATATGCAGGTTGGGCTCCGATACACGGAGAACTTGGTGAACGAGGTGATGGCCAGTCCATATTGGCCCTCCACGGCCATCATTTTGACTTTTGACGAATCGGGGGGCTGGTGGGACCATGTGGCTCCACCGCAAATTTCCACTCCTGATTTACAGGGGATGGGTCCGCGTATTCCCATGGTGTTGGTGTCTCCCTGGGCAAAAATGAACTACGTAAGCCATCAGGTGTATAATGCGGACTCTATCCTTCGCTTTATCGAAACGAATTGGAATTTGCCCTCTCTCACGGAAGTCGATAAAACCGCGAATAATTTGTTGCCGCTTTTTGATTTTTCTCATCCGAATTCGAGCAAGTTTTATCTGGGTACAAATCGAGAACCAACGTTCCCAGGAACTTATCGTATCTATGTTCAGGTAAATAATTTTATCACAGCACAGACGGGGACTTACGCTCCATTTTTGTATCGTGGCAGTGTCTATATGTCGGTTGCGGACCTGGCTCGCAATCTGAATTTGCAGAAATTCACTGATAGCCAAGGTGTGACGCTACAAGGCCAAGGGGGTACTGTATTTCTGCCACATGACCACTTGTTGTATGACTCTTATCATCGCCCCTACGTAGCCATTGCCTCTCTGAGAAAGTCATTAGGATTTTCTATCAAATGGATGTCTCGGGATACTGTACAATTAGTGGACACAATGGCTCCGGGTCGGTCGCCGATTTTTCGTTATCCAGACTACGTGAGCCAAATGGTTGTGAACAGAAAGTTGGTGGAGACTCCCGAGCACATTGTGACTCCAGAGCCAGGGTCCACAGTCATGACAAGCTGGTTGCCACTGTATGATGTGGAACAGGGACTAAAACCTCTTGGCATCATAAGCGAGTGGAATGGCCAGGTGCTAAATTTCACGGTACCTAGCGGGTGGAAGTTGAATCGTGTACACCCCATCACACCAAATTTGTCCGTGCAAAATGAAGTTGGATTTGCCATTGATGGGACCCTAATTGGAACGGGATTTAAAATCGTCACCTGGAGTTCTGCTGAACACGTTCCAACCACTTATGTACCCGTATACAGTCTCCTACAAGCCCTAACTGACATGGAAATCAAAAGCCAGTGGAATGGCAATACTTTGATCTTAAGTGGAGTACCTAAACAAACACTGGGCGTTTGAATGTCAAGTTTCTAATTTTCGGAATTTGTCTTTATTTGATAAGACACCCTCCATAATGTTTCGAGACATAAGCAAAAATATGAATATGTGTGTAAAAATTCAAAAAAGGGGTGAATCGGATGGGGCCTTCTACTTCTTCTTTGGTGTCTAATTTGGAGACGGTAGAGTTGCTTATGCGTCAATGGGTGGAGCAGGAGTTTTTTGCGGGGCCCTTTTTTGTTTCCCTCGCAGAGGGCCGATACTCGATGCAGCAAATTCGCCATTTTGCCATTCAGTATAGCTACTACAGTCGCCACTTTCCGCGTGTGTTGGGTGCTGCCATTGCCGCCATGGAGCCCATGGGTACTTGGTGGATTCCATTGGCAGATAACCTATGGGACGAGGCAGGGCGTGGAGTTCCTGGTAAGTCACATGAGGAGTTGTATCGAACTTTTCTGCGTTCTGTGGATCCGGAGGTGCAACTGGATGAAAATGGCCTACCTCAAGAGCCCATGTCCGCAGCGGTGGAAAGAGCCATCCATACGTTTTTAGCTTTTTTCCGAGAGGCCAATCCGTTAGAAGCCATGGCAGCAGTCGGATTCGGTTCTGAATTTTTTGCAGGAAATGTCATGGGTAGGATTGCTCAAGGATTCGCACATCCCCAGTTTAATCAAGATTGGAATCTGGATTTGACGTTCTGGACGGTCCATGCTAACGAGCACGAGCCCAGGCACTACCAACTGTGCAAGGATATTCTACAACAATACCCTAACACAGGTGATTTGGAAACGATGCTGAACGTTGGACGTAGGATTGCTTCGTCGGAGGCGTTGATGTACACCGAGTTGCACGACGAGATGATGTTGTTATGACAGATGGGGAGGTTGACAATGGAACAGGAGAGTGGCTTGAAGGACAGGGTGAAAAAACAGTTTGGTCGGACGGCGGAGGAATACGTGACCAGTGAAAGTCATGCCAAAGGAGAAGACCTTTCCCTTTTGGTTGATTGGCTGTCTCCAAGCAAGACCTGGATTGCCCTGGATGTGGCTACAGGAGGCGGACATGTGGCTAAGGCTGTATCGCCATGGGTACGTACGGTCTTTGCTACTGACCTGACGCAGACGATGCTGGAGGCAGCCCGTCATCACCTGATGGGTGAGGGGATCCGTAACGTTCACTTTGTCTTGGCCGATGCAGAGTCTTTACCCTTCCTTGATGAAACTTTTGATGCCGTTATCTGTCGGATTGCCGCACATCACTTCCCCCAGCCAGAGAAATTCGTTCAAGAATCATGGCGGGTGTTAAAACCAGGTGGTTCCTGGCTCTTGATTGACAATGTAGCTCCCGATGACTCTGAGTTGTCTGTCTACATGAATACGTTTGAGAAAATGCGGGACGAAAGTCACGTGCAATGTCCATCTGTTCGTGAATGGGAGTCTTGGATAAAGGCGGCGGGTTTTCATCTGAAAAACTCTCAAATTCGACAGAAAGAATACTATTTTTCCTCGTGGGTTCACCGTATGATTCAATCAGAGGAACAAGAAAAACGAGTCGAGGCGTATATCCTGTCTGCCAGTCCAACGGTTCGGGAATACTTTGGAGTCCGCATTCAGGAAGGACATCTAGATTCCTTGCATGTGGATGAGTGGATGGTACTTTGTTCTAAGCCCGTGTGAGCGTACCAGGGAGATAGCTTGAGTCTGAGGTGATTCTATGATTCAATACCGCGCAAATGGAGTGACGGTGTTTCAAAGTGCTTTGTATCAAACGACTTCAACCGTTGTAGAAACGCCGTCGTGTGTTTTTATTGTAGATCCCAGTTGGTTGCCACAAGAAGTCGACGATATTCGCACATTCGTTATTAAGATTCGCAAGGGCCGACCGCTTTATCTTTTGTTTACACATTCCGATTGGGACCATATTCTCGGCTACAAAGCGTTTCCTGAGGCCATAACTATTGGAAGTTCCGAATTTGTTAATCATCCGGAGAAACAATCTCGTGTAGATCAGATACTCGCTTTTGACAGTCAATACTACCTTACGCGCGATTATGAAATTGTCTACCCTTGCATCGATAGGGTAATTCAAAATGAAAAGCAGCGGTTTGTGCTGGATGACACACTTGTCACATTTTATAAAGCGCCTGGCCACACAATATGCGGATTATTTGCCATTATTGAGCCACTTGGAGTATTCATTGCTGGGGACTATCTTTCAGATGTCGAGTTTCCATACATAGAGGACAGCAGTGAGGCTTATGAAAAGACCCTGCACAAAGTGGATGATATTCTTGAAAGCCATTCGATAAATCTACTTGTTCCTGGCCATGGAAACTCTACCACTCAAATCACAGAAATTCATTTTCGTAAACAACGTTCTTTGGAGTATATTAAAATGTTAAGAACGTATGTGCAAAACAACAATCATAATAAAATCACTCATATGTTGGATGAATATCCATTTTCATCAGGAATGAGACATTATCATGAAAATAATGAGCTACTTATCAAAAAGGAACTGTCTATGAGTGTAGGAACTTAATGAATACGTTAAACAGTAAATGCTTTACGGAAATAGACTTTATCAAGAGAGAATGTTTGTGAGGGAGAGGGGCGAGGGGAGAGGGGATGCCGCATGCAAATGAACTCTGTGTCAATCATTCGGTTGAGAACCTGGAATTCTGATGTGGAGGTGGATGCATGTATATTCCGGCACCTTTTCAAATGCCAGATACCAAAGCAATGATCCAATTCATTCGGCAGAACAGTTTTGGCATTCTTTTCTCGCATGTGCAGGGTCAGCCTATGGCAACGCACTTACCTCTGCTTTTTGCCGCACATGAAGGAGAAAACGGTCGGCTGCTGGGGCATTTTGCGCGGTTGAACCCGCATTGGACAGGTTTGGAGGGGGAAGAGGTTTTGGTCGTGTTTCCAGGACCTCATGCCTACATCTCACCATCTTGGTATGTGGAACCCCAGGCAGTTCCCACGTGGAACTATGTGTCGGTTCATGTCTATGGTCGGTGTCGGATTGTTCAAGATGAGCAGCAAGTCATCTCCATTCTGCGGGAAATGGTGCAGTACTATGAACCGCATTCGGACTTGCCCAAACACCTAGATGAAGCGTTTTACGTTCAGATGGCACAAGCTGTGGTGGGATTCGAGTTGGGAATCACAGCAATAGAGGGGAAAATCAAATTGAGCCAGAACAAGTCTCCTGAGACCGTACGTGGCGTGATTAAGGGTTTGCAGACATCAGGGGACTGCTTGGCTGGTGAAGTGGCAAAGCTGATGCAGGAACAATTGCAGGACATCGGGAAGGAGTCACATGCATGACCCAATTGAAGCCAAGTGCTCAGCGGGTCCAAGAAGCTCTATTCTTGATGGGTTACACGAGTACGGTGGTGGAGCTACCAGACAGTACCCGCACGGCCGCAGAAGCCGCACAGGCCATTGGATGTAACGTGGCACAAATCGCTAAATCGTTGGTGTTTCGCAAGATGACCACAGGCAGTGCACTGATGGTGGTTGCCAGCGGAGTCAACCGTGTGAACGAACAATTGATTGCGGAGTCAATTGGTGAGCCCCTGGGCAAAGCAGATGCTGACTTTGTGAAAACACAGACGGGATTTGTCATTGGCGGTGTTCCGCCCATTGGGCACACGCGAGTCATTGAAACATGGATTGATGCCGATTTGCTTCAGTACCAGGAAATCTGGGCAGCGGCAGGACACCCGAGGGCCGTATTCCGGTTGACCCCAGAGGAATTAATCCAGATGACAAATGGACGAATAGGGAAAATCAAGAAATGATAGCGAGCCATCTACCTCTGAACCGTGATCTGCCACTGCGTCACGGTTCAGAGGTATGGATGTACGAGCACCTATCCCAGTAAATACAAATGCGTGGATTTACCTTCCCTGCTGGTGCCGCTAACAGCGGCATGACGGTCTATCCCTACACCTTTGGAGGAGCTGTTTTGGTAACTTCTGCAGTTAAGGATTCCGACGGGAGGATTGCTCCTGTCGTTGGCCCAAATGTTCGCAACATATCGGTTAACTCTGTGGGCAGAAACAACAGCGTGTTTTGGTCCGATTTTACCGCCTCGAGTAACACGTTCAGACCCCTTAAGCGAAACGCGACAGGTGAGTTTTCATACAGCAAAGCGGCCTTCACGTACTCCTCAGCCGCAACCACTTCGGCCTCGCCATAAATTCGCCGTGCCCCTTTTTCCGCCTCGGCCTGTGCCTTGCGGCTCAACACATCCTGTAGTGAGGATGGAATTTCCAAATCTCGAATTTGCACGTTTTGAACCTCAATTCCCCAGGAGGTGGCCCGTTCACGAATTAACTCGGCAATCCTGTCATCAATTTTTTGCTGATCTGAAAGCAAAGTCTCAAGATCGCTTCGGCTCACAATGTCACGGAGCGATGACTGGGCGGCCAAATCAATGGTTTCCCGATAATTTTTCACTTCCAGGGCTGCCCGCTTCACATCGGATACTTTCCAAAACATAACTGCCAACAGTGTCACAGGAACCTTATCTCGGGACAAAGTGCCTTCTGTGCGAAATTCGGTGGTGGTGATGCGTTTGTCAATAATGGTTGCACGCTGGACAAACGAATACACCATATGAATTCCCGGTTTTCTGATACCGACAAATCGTCCCAAAGTGAAGACCAACATTTCATCCCACTGCTTTACAATGCGGATGGATGAAAAGAAGTAAAGCGCCACAACCGCGGCGACAATCGCAAGTCCTGTCGATAGAATGGGCATCGAATCTCCTCCTGTTCCAATCCAGGATACTTGCTGTACAATGCAAACGGCCTGTTAATTCACATAAGTATAGCGCGGTCGGATAACATTGTACATCAGGTTGTGCATGTCGCCGATAGGGATGATGGATACCCCACACACTCACATCCACCGGGGTCAGTCGAATGTCAGATCACTCTCCAAATGTTCACATTCCGCTTGGCGACGGGCATGCGCAATTGGCACTACACGTGTGTACCCCACGAAACCAGCTACACCAAGCGCGAGGGTAAGGGCACCCATGGTCCACGCTGGCACATGTGCACCCAGAGAGATCTCCATGGAAGCCAACACGCGCGAGAGACCAAACGTCATGGCCGTAGCTGCGAGATAGGAACTGCGTGCGTGCGGTGGAGCTAGGTCTCCCATGTAGGCCTGTGTCACCGGAACCCGTAGCACCTCGCCAAGGGTTGCCACTAACATGGCAACTCCCAATATCCACGGCGATGTGGCCAGGCACATGACCGCATAGCCAACGGTATTCATGCCAATTCCCAGGGCAAGCACCACTCCGTCAGGCCAACGTTGAGCGACAACCAAGGCCATCGACGCGCTCAGGACTACAATCAGGGTGTTTTCGGTTTGCAGAAATCCCACCATGTTGAGGCCACTGAAATGTGCTGCCCACTGTCCCAAATGCACTACGTGAGGTGGCATGGCGAATGACAAGTGAACTCCGATGTAATTGGTGAGTTGCATCTCGACGGTTCCCGTCATTGTTCCAGCAAATAGCATGAGCAGAAATGGCCGATCAGATAAGACACGCCGATATTTATACAGTATTCCTTCGTCTTGCATGGTAGCATGAGGATGGTGGGTTTCCTGAATGAAAAAAATTGTTGTCAACAGCGTTCCCACAAGCACGACTGACATACTGGCAAACAGAAAAAACCGGGCGGTATTGAAAAATACGGCACCAATACTGGTTCCCACTGCCATCGTCAAGTTGATGAGCCAGTAAAACAGGGCAAACACGTACTGGCGGCTATCCGCATTCGTCACATCGAGAATCATGGCATCATCTACCGGACCGTACACTCCCCAGCACAGGTTTTGCATCAGAAAGGCGGCAAAAGTCACTGCGGCCGAATGATACCAAGGACTATTGGCAATGGCCATCCACACGTAACTCAACAGGAAAATAAATTCGGATAGGATCATCAGTTTTCGTCGACCGAAGCGGTCTGCGGCGTAACCGCCCCAGGCCCCACTCATCATTCCGGCAAACATCGTGGCGGCCAGCAAGCTGCCAGTGAGTTCAAGCCCAAACTGGCGGGAAAAATAAATCGCCATAAAGGGCATGGTGGTGGCTTGGACTGTACCGAAGGCAAACATGACATAGATACGAATTTTTATGTTAGGGTGAAGCTGACGAAATGTCATAAGGGTCTCCTCTCTGCACAAGATTCGCGAGGCGGGAGCAGAGACGACAGGATGGGACACACGAGGGTGGTCGTTGTGGGCTGCATGGCACAAGTGGACAGACTTAGACACGCAAAAACGCCACGGACCGACCCGTCCGTGGCGTTCCATCGCGTTTCTGTCGACTAGCGTTTCCGACCGCGAGGTGTGGACAAGCCGATGCTGAACAGACTGAGAGTGGGCACACTCACTTGAAAACGTGCCGTCTCACTGACTCGCATCGACTCCACCGCCTCTTTCCATAATTTCTTTTACTTAGTATAACGCATATACCAGACGGAGGCAATGGCTGGAGGGAACAGAAGTATATTATAATAAATGGATTTTATTTACTTAAAAAGTAGGAAAATAAAGAAACTGGTACATTGAGACACATACCATATTTTCACTCTATTTTCTGCCTGAGGACTCACAACTTTATTTTTGATGACGTTTCTGAGATGATTGAACATCGAAACCTCGGTGGGGGAATCTACCCTCACCGAAGCAGAGTACGGAGTTCCACTCCCACTTGTACAAGTGGGAGTCTCACATGTAGATCAACTTGATGTCAAACCTGCTTATTGCAATAATTTTGTGACGAAAATGGAAGGAAGTCACCGAAGAAACAGGAAACAATCTGTATGATGAGAGGAGGTGTAATCAATGACAACGGGTGGAATTGTCATGTTAGCAGTAGTTGGACTTATTTGGCTCATGTTTGCACGGTCATTGTTGAGTGGGGGCTCGTCGAGTGAGGAGAGAGGGGAGAAACCATTGGAAAAAACAAAATCGGACTCTTCCCTATAGTCAGTTACAATAAACTCCTTGTGTGCGAACTTGATGAAAGTTGACTTTCTAAGATTGTAAGTCTTAAGGCAGGCAGCGGTGAAACTCATTCATTTAACAAGCCGCAGACCTTTGCCTGCCTACATATCCTCGATACCTTCACATCTATCGTAAGAGCGCCATGAACAGGTGCCACATAGGCTCGGAGTGTCACTGAACGCAACATAAATATTCCTGTGGGTTGGACATCCTATACTACATGAAGTACGAAGGCAGTAGGATGAGGAGTCCTGTGATGTTCAAGACCACGCATATGTTGCTCAATGATTTGGAACCGTCGTTTGATCTTGTGGTAAGATCCGTCCCGGAAGCAGAAATTGAAGTGGTATTTATTTCAACCATGGTGGACCTGACCAGGGTAGAGGAACGCTTACTGGGGCCGTTAACGAGTAATTCGATAAAAAAGAGTCGGAATACAATCACTTGGTTACAAAATACCTTGCAATTAACTAGTATCCAACAAAGTGCAGAAGTAAGACAAGCCGTACGCGGCTTATTGGAAAATAAAGCAGTACTTTGCCTGCCCAGAGAATTTGTTTTGGTCGATGTGCAAGGACTCATTCGTCGAACCCCGAAAGAGCCTTCGGCAGAAATGTCAATCCGCGGTTCACGGGATGGATTTACGGAATCCATGGATACCAATGTGTCTCTTGTTCGTTCCAGGCTGAAAGACCCAAAGCTAAGTTTGAAACAGTGGGTGCTTGGTGAACGAACGCAAACCAGAGTGCTTCTTATTTATATTCAAGATTTGGCGAATCCAAGAATTGTCGATGAAGTTGAGAGACGTTTGGGACAGATTCATGTGGACGGAGTCATTGATAGTGGAACGTTGGAGCAATGGATTGAAGATAATCATTGGTCTCCATATCCACAACTGCAATCCACGGAGCGCCCGGACAAGGTTGCCGCGTCGTTGCTGGAGGGAAGAATGGCCATCTTGGTGGATGGAACCCCGTTTGCGCTACTCGCCCCGGCTGTGATGGTCTCTTTCTTCCAAACTACGGATGATTATGCACAACGATGGATTTCAGGCACCGCCATGCGATTCACTCGCATTGTTGCCTTGGCCATGTCCATTTTTGCTCCATCTCTTTATATTGCATTAACCATGTATAACCCGGAGTTGATTCCGGTAAAAATGGTGTTGCAATTGGCAGCGACACGAGAGGGTATCCCTCTCCCCATCCTTCTAGAAGCCCTATTTATGGAGGTGATGGTGGAGTTGGTTCGAGAAGCGGGCAATCGAATGCCTCAACAAATGGGACAATCTTTTACGATTGTTGGCGGATTGGTCATCGGGGACATTGCGGTGCAAGCCGGAGTGGTCAGCCCAATTATGGTGGTAGCTGTCGGATTAACGGCCTTGGGGGCATTTGCAATTCCCAATTACGAGGCCGCCTTTGTGACGCGCATGGTCCGTTTTCCAATGTTATTGATGACTGCCATGTTTGGAGTCATTGGAACATTGGGATTTGCACTGGTTTTGATTGCCCATCTGTGCACACTCAAGTCGTTTGGGATTCCTTACTTAACACCCTTTCTCAATTGGCTTTACTGGATTGGCAGGATACTCTCATACGCGGTCCCGTCCAGTTGTCTACGACGCGTCCCGCTACCTATTGGAGCCCTCGTGCATGGTTGGGGAGAGGAAGGTATAAAAAAAGGAAGGAATACGCTCCATCATGATACATTCCGTCAATCGTCACGTGTTCATGATTTTCACATTTGAGTCCTTATTCGGGTCAGGCACAATGGAATGGATCCCGTTATGGACAAGAGATGCAAAATCAGGTATATGGTTTCCTTTTATTCTGTACGCCGTATTGCTCTTGGGACTTAGTCTGGTGTTGGCACGCGTAACGCCAGACAAGAAGAAAATTGTCCATGAAATTTCACTATGGGATTTTTGGCTTGGTTCCCGAGTTGGTGGTTTTTTTAATATTTTGCTCGCCTGCGTATTTACTCTCTAGGCAGCGAGAACATTACGACTTGGCACCCATTTGGTACATTATATTGCACTTCCTTACACACCTACACTCGTTTTGGTTCTGTTAGCGTTGCTGATTCCTGTGCAACTCTTCCTGGGGGGATTTGAATCTTTGCTGCGGTATCAAGTTTTTTTATTCTGGCCAGCCATTCTTGTGGCAGGATTTTTGCTCTTGATGCCGCTCGTTCATGCGGATTTTGGAAATTTGCTTCCTCTTTGGCCGTCTTCCTGGGGGGCCATCATGGATTCGTGTAAACGGGTCATGGATCTTCTGACTGGACTCCTGCTGCTTTTTGTATACTTTCCTTTGATTCATCGCTATAGTCAGGAGAAGATTTCTTCTCGGAGTGTCTTAATAGCCGGTTTGGGAGTGATTTTTTTCAACAGTCTCAACGTATTGGTGGCACTTTCCGTATTGGGACCATTTGAAACCTCTTCTTTACAATGGCCAATATTGGAAGCAATAAGAATTCAAAAACTCCCTTCCTTATTTTTGGAGCGCTTGGATTTGGTTTTTTTCTTACCAGTTCTCATTGCTGTGTCATCTGCAGTCAACTTGTATGCTTTTGGTGCGTATCATGTTCTGTCTCAATACAATGGAGGGGTTCGAAGCAAACTTGGAATGGGATTGTATTTTTTTACAATTATATTACTCGCAACATTACCCGACACGTTGGATCATATTCTTTTGTGGTATAACTGGGCGTTTTATGTTGTTGAAGGACTATCCCTCTTCTTGCTTCCAGTCCTTTGGTGGAAGAATGTTTTGTTTTTACAAAAGACGGAGAACGTTTCATGAAGAAAAAGATTGGCATCTTGCTAATATGCCTTCTGGTATGTTTGAGTTTAACGGGATGTTGGGATGCAGTGGAACTACAGAAAAGGGCCGTGGTCCTTATGATTGGAATCGACCAGAATGAAGCAGGACAAGGGGTGATTGTCAGTTTACAATTGGCGCGCCCTCAAAAATTTGCTCCATCCTCCAAGGGAGACACTGGTTCCGACAGCCAAAACATAGTGGTGGTGAGCCGTAGCGGTGTGGAAGTTACCGATGCCATCCGCCAAATTCAACTGGCTATCGATCGAAAACTATTTTTTGGGCATGTACACGGGCTTGTGATTCAGGAAAGTCTGGCTCGTCACGGACTTCTTTCTATAATGGACCCTTTATTACAAAGCCGGACGGTGCCGCGAGAAGCGTGGTTGTTTGTTTCGCATCATTCAGCACGAGAGGTGTTGAAACAGACTCCCGCATTAGATGCGATTCCATCCACATACTTAGCAAATTTTTTTGAAAATCGGTTGTTTTTTAAACGTCCCTATGAAGTCACTTTGGGGGGGTTTCATCAACGGTTTGCAACTCCTGGGATCGAACCGATTGCGGTGTGGCTCGATGTTGAAGATAAGGCACTTTCTGCTCCAAAAATTCAAGGACTTGCCGCTTTTTTGGGAGACAAATTTGTGGGGAAATTAAACCCCAGTCAATCTCTTGGTTGGGAATTCATAGTAAATCAGTTTCCCAGATCACCTTTGACCTTTTCCTGTGCCTCGGATCAACCCAATCGATTTGTGATTGATATCCGTAATGTCAAGAGTGTCATACGGGTAAGTGCTTACCAAATGGGTGTTCCACAGATGTGGGTGAGGGTGGAGCTTCATGGGTACGTGGAAGGCGGCAATTATATTCTCCAACAGGATCAACACGAATTGCAAGTTCTCAAGCAACGGATTGCGGAGGAATTGCAAAGCATGGTTCAGACGAGTCTCACGCAGTGTCAACAGACGCTTGAAACGGATATTTTAGGAACTGGATTGTTTGTTTATCGTCACAACCCTCATATGTGGCATGGAGACAAAGAATGGTACACCATGTTTCACAGAATGAAGACCTCTGTACACACCGAGGTACATCTGGATTTTCTACAGACTTATCGACCAATTTCCTTATAGAGGTTGTCCGGAAAGGGGTCAGAACTCCCCGACACATTCCCTCGTTTGTCGCCTAAAATGCTCACTGCTTAGGTCTAACCTTACCCCTTTCCGAACACGCACTTTAAGCGTCCTCTCTGTGAGACTTTGTTTGAGTCCCACTCTATGGTATGGCGTGGTATGGCGTGCTCTCATCCTTCTAATGCGCGTCCGTCTTGGCCGAACAGCAGTTCTGCAGTCACTAAACTGGCGGCGCCGCGGACCACGCTGTCCGGTGGGGCGAGCATCACCGGAGTGTGTTTGTTGTTGGCCACCGGACGATGAGCGAGCACGCTCTGTATCTCTTCTCGAATGAAAACAAACCCTTGAGAAATAGATCCTCCCAAGACAATTTGCTGTGGATTAACTGAATTTACGATATTAGTAATACCAATTCCCAGATATCGACCTACCTCTCTGAATGCCTGACGGTAAACGGGATGTCCGGCCTGGGCCTGTTCCACGCATGTGGTGACAAAGTCTGCATCGGGAATGGCGAGGTCATATCCTTCTTCTTTGTCTTGCAGAAAACGGAGCAGGGCTCGTTCTGAGCTGTACTGTTCCCAACAGCCATAGCTCCCGCAGGAGCAACGTAAACCCATGACGGAAATGGTAGTGTGACCGAATTCTCCAGCAATTCCACCTGCACCCCGATAGAGGTGGCCGCCCGCAATAATTCCTCCGCCCACTCCGATGCCAGCATTAATAAAAACCAGATTTTTGATACCCAGTC
>DAHWFY010000340.1 GCA_027336365.1 Bacillota bacterium
TATGCTGGGAGCGTAGGCCACGCCAGTCTTGAAACTGTAAAACGATATGTGGAAATGCAGGGGAAGGGATAAGCGCCCGCTTGACCCGCCGCCTGGCACTTCGCGCCTAGGCGGGGGAATGCGCGGGCGAAATGTTAAAAGCCAGGCAGCATGTCCTTGGCTGCTTGGGTTAGCGCGGCATAGAATCATCGTGTAACCAGCCTCACACCATTCGGTCTTTTCCCATTTTATAGGATGCTCCATCCGTCCGTATGTAGTTGATCCTACGCTACTATTTCGTCAATTGAAAAAGCAATAGACATGATAGACCCTCATGCCGCTGTTAGCGGCACCAGCAAGGGCAAGATCGTACTGAGTCCAGCGTTCTACACGCCATTACGCGTTGTGGCCAATTCTAATCACTGTTATGCCCTATTTGACCGGCAAGACTCTGCTGCGTACTTTTGGATACTTGATAAATTTGCATATTTGGATATTGTCCCGTCACGAACAATAATCAGCGTTGGTGCCTGCATGATTCCATACGAACCGACCAAATCCACGTTTTTTTCCGCGTCCACCACACGATAATCTACACCCACATCCTC
>DAHWFY010000341.1 GCA_027336365.1 Bacillota bacterium
AAGGACTTAAAGCGGATGGGCTCTTCTGCAGGCATGAAGGCGATTCGCTCAGCCCAGCGCCAAATACTAAAGTCCTTACTTCCTGAAGGACGTGACATCGTCGTTGACATCGACTCCTCCGTAGAGACGGTGTTCGGACATCAGGAACAGTCTGCCGTCGGGTTTAATCCGCATCATCATGGAAGAGCGAGTTTCCATCCCTTGCTGGCGTTTGACTCGCAGACGGGTTGCTGTATCTATGACGAATTGCGCTCTGGTGACGCTCACACAGCAGATGGGTTTGCAGATTTCTACGAAGCGATAAAGAAACAGTTGCCCGTGGGCGTTCACATCCGTGCTATCCGCATTGACAAAGGGTTTACGGGAGAGAAAGTGTTTCAGCCACTGGAACAAGACGGACGGGATTATGTCGTTAAGCTCAAGTGGACAAAACGACTTGCAGCACTGGCGCCAAACCTTGCCTGGCGCTGCATCACCCAAAGCGATAACGAACACTGCGATGTCGCCTCCACCATGTATCAGGCAACATCTTGGGAAAAACCTCGACGGGTTGTCATTGTTCGCCGGTTAGACGTTGA
>DAHWFY010000342.1:0-264 GCA_027336365.1 Bacillota bacterium
ATTGGCACGTATGAATGCCGCCATCCGGACGCTGCAAGATGAAAAAGAAACCGGCATGTTGTTCGTCACTCTACCCGAGTCGACGCCGATTGCGGAAATGGAACGGGCGATTGTGGATTTAGAACGAACCCACATTCATACCCAGGGCATTATTGTCAATCAAGTACTGCCCGAAGAAGTGGTGACGAGTCGACTCTTCGGAAAACGTTTGGAACTGCAGATGACGCATATCAACCATTTGAAGGAGCGAAATACGAATCGAAC
>DAHWFY010000342.1:274-574 GCA_027336365.1 Bacillota bacterium
CGAACGATTGCGGTAGCCACACTTCAGGACGATGAAATAATAGGTGCAGAACTGTTGAAATGGTTTGCTCAAGAAGTGATCGAGAAACCCAAGGAGGCTCTACGATGAGCGGGAAAATTGCGATTGTGATCAATTCAGGATGGGATCAAAAAGATAAGGTGACCTCTGGTCTACACGTCGCAAAACGGATTTTTGATGCGAAAGAAGAGAATCAGATTGATGCTGTGGAGGTCTTTCTGTTTACCGGAGCGGTAAAGCTGCTGGAATCGATTCCGCAAGAGGTGGATCAAACGCTGTCTG
>DAHWFY010000343.1 GCA_027336365.1 Bacillota bacterium
CGGGCGCCGGCGCACAGCGCCTCCGGGGTGGCAAGGCGGGTTCCGATGCCGACCTCGCGTGCGACGGCAACCGCGGTGGGCGCGGCATCGCCGCTGACCATCAGCACCCTGACTCCCAGCCTGCGAAGGTGCTCGACGAGTGCGCCAGAGTCCGGGCGGAGCGGGTCTCCCAGAGCCACCAGGCCGGCTACCCGCAGCCGGTCCGCTCCGGAGGCGACGGCGAGCACGCGGGCGCCGCCGGAGGCGAGCTTCTCGACGTCGGATTCGAGCGAGGCCGGGGCATCGGACATGGCCGAGATCACGGCAGGGGCGCCCTTGGCCACCCGCAAGGTCGCGCCGCCGGCCGCGTAGCTTGCCTCCGATCGCTTGGTCCGGGGGTCGAAGGGCATGAAGCCGACTCTCTGGCCGGGCCCCTTTGCTTCCGCCGCCGCGGCGATGATCGCCAGGTCTATCGGGTCCTGAGTCGCCGCATCGGAGGCCGCCGCCCCAAGGGTGACGACCTCGGAGTCGCTGAGCCCGTCGTAGGCCCTGACCGCGGTGACGGATAGGAGGTTCTGGGTGATGGTGCCGGTCT
>DAHWFY010000344.1 GCA_027336365.1 Bacillota bacterium
TTTGTCCTCTTCCCCATTGAGAATCTCCTGCATCTGTTGCACTGCATTTTCACTGACTGCACACTTCACGTCATTCCATCTCCCCGTGGTGAAGCCTTGTTAAAGATGAACAAAGTTTACGGTACGGGAAAGAATTCCACAAGCCTTTACTGATTCTGAACGAGTCACATTGACGAGTTTTGTCATCGTACGACACTGTAAGGGTTGTCCGGAAAGGGGTCTGGTCAGACCCCTTTCCGGACACGCACTGCAAAAATTGTCTGAACTCGCATGGCCTAGAGGCCACCCCCATGTAACGTCTCTAGACCAGAGAAACCAATTGCCCAGTTAGGCAAATCCTCGGGTGGCATGGGGTGAGCAATGGCAAAACCCTGAAATTGGTGGACATCCAGCGGGGATAAAAGTTGAAAGATGTCCGCCGTTTCTACCCCCTCAACCACCACGGTCAGACCCAGAGCAGATGCAGCGGTGGCCACACCAGAAATAATTGCTAAGTCTTTTGGCTCCTGCATTAGGTTCCGTACAAAAGATTGATCCACTTTCACTGTATCTACTGGCAGTTTCTGCAGA
>DAHWFY010000345.1 GCA_027336365.1 Bacillota bacterium
ATCACGCTGATCGTCAGTATCGCCGCACTGGTCTTTTCTCTCGGCACCCTGATCAGCGACATGATCCGTAATCGCAACATCCTTCTCCACAACCTCCAGGTGGACGGACAGGTCTTCCACCAGACGCTTCTTCAGATGGACCGGCTCCACTGCTTCCAGGGGTACCGTTCCGGCGGACATTGCTCCGACAAAAGCTTCTTCGAGCCGACACCGGATACCCATGGACGGGAAATCCTTTTGCAACGGGCCGAATATCTCGAAAACCGGATTGTCGTTCTTCAAAAAAAACTGGGCATGCCCGAGTTCGGCTACATCACTCCGGTCGACTACCGCACACTCGCCAAGGCGGAACTCAAAGACCTCAATTTTGAAAAATCCCGCTACTTCATCGACAAGGAAATCCTCTCGCTCAAGATCTACCGAAGCCACCCCGGATATGTCATCCGGTCGATCCACGCCGACCTGATCCGCGGATGGTACCGGATGATCCTCCAAAAAAAGAAAGACCACAAACATCCGGCCCGGGACGACTTCGACCGGGCCATTGCCCAGGCCCAGAGCCGTGTGAG
>DAHWFY010000346.1 GCA_027336365.1 Bacillota bacterium
AGCTTGAAGTTCCTGAAAGACTCCGTTCTCCGGGAGGAGGAAGGAAAAGAATTGAGGATAAAGATCCAGGTATTACTGCAGATCTGGAAAAAATAATGGATGAGAACACTGCAGGCGACAACATGAGTCTCGTGAGATGGAGCAATAAATCCACGTACAGGATTGCGGATGAATTGAAATTGATTGGCCATAAGATTGATCCTGATACTGTGGGAAGAATACTGAAGGAAAATGATTACTCATTGCAGGCGAACATAAAGAATATAGAGGGTGGTACATCAGAGGACAGGGATGCACAGTTCAGGTACATAAACGAAAAAGGGAAGGAATTCGTGAAGGATGGAAACCCTGTGATCTCAGTGGATGCAAAGAAAAAGGAACTCATAGGGGAATTCAAGAATCCCGGAAGGACATGGAACAGGACAGGGGAAGCAAAGGAAGTTAACGTGTACGATTTTCCCAATCTTGGTATGGGCAAAGCTACACCTTATGGCATATCCGATACTGGAAAGAATGAGGGCATGGTTAACGTGGGAAAGAGTCATGACACATCTGAATTCGCTGTTGA
>DAHWFY010000347.1 GCA_027336365.1 Bacillota bacterium
AAATTGCAAGAAGTTGCTGTTCAGGTTGGCGCGCATCCGTATGCATTAAAAGTAGCCGCAGAGCAAAGCAAAGCATTGGATGAGATTGCGTTGGCCAGTCTCATTAAGGTGAGTGCAGATCTGGAATTTGCGGTCAAGTCGGGGAGAGAGGACGCAGGGTTGGCTCTGGAAAGAATGATTCTCTCCATCGCCGTAGCTGCGAAGGTTTCATAAAGAGATTGTCCAAAACATCCATGGCCTGTGACGGTCATCAGGGGTGAAAATAGCCAAAGGGTCAGGACGAGCTATTTTCGTATAACAACCATGGTCCAGAGACCACCTCATGTGGGTGTCTTCCCCCCAAAGGGAGAAGACACCGGATAAAGTTGTAAATTGCGATTTGTGTAGACTTCACTCTGCCGCTGCTTTTCGCGCAACGGATGCGTTAAAACGTCGGGTTAACCGGGACTTTTTGCGGTTTGCTGTATTGCGATGAATAATCCCTTTGGTAGCGGCTTTATCCAAAGCCCGAGTTGCCACTTGCAGGGCGACGCGAGCCTGTTCCACTTCGTCGTT
>DAHWFY010000348.1 GCA_027336365.1 Bacillota bacterium
CCTGCAGTGTTCTCATTCATGATCTTCTCAATGTCTGCAACAATCCCCGGATCTTTATCCTCAACTCTTTTTCTTCCTCCTCCCGGTGAACGGAGTCTTTCCGGAACTTCGAGCCTTTCAGTGGATTTCAGTTCCTTTATCCCCTTATCGATGGTCAGGTGTGACATGCCTGTCAACTCAACAACCCTTGATACTCCCCCACGACCCATCTCAAGCGCTATTGCTGCAGCAAAACGCCTTGCCTGGACCTCATCTGCGCCTGAAATAGCTTTTATCCACCATGCATACTGCCCGTCATTATCCATGGTGATACATGCATATGTAGTTTAATAATATTCGTTATGTTAATGTTCGGTAAGCCCTTAGCGGGATTGGCCACCCTGATCTTGTGGCCAGGCAGGAATGAAACTATCCTATCGATAGTGGAAGCCTCCTACACTATCACAGTTGCTTCGCTTATGCCATCGATGAATTTGTTGAATTCCTCTCTGCTTGTGAGAAAGTACCCCTCTTTCACAATCTCTCCATCCTTCTCAATTATTCCGTATGTTTT
>DAHWFY010000349.1 GCA_027336365.1 Bacillota bacterium
CGGCAGATTGCTGCGGCTGGTCGTAATAGGACTCCTCCTCCCGGTTCAGCTCGCGGCCTTCAAGAAAGTGAATGGTCTCGTCGAGTACACCGCTGTCCCCGGTCGCCACAGCCCATCAGCGGCAATCCATGCGCACCAAATCGCAATCCGTTTTTAAGCGCCCGCACGCAATGATCATAGAGGGTGGCAGATTCGGCAGATTGCTGCGGCTGGTCGTAATAGGACTCTTCCTCCGGGTTCAGCTCGCGGCCTTCAAGAAAGTGAATGGTCTCGTCGAGTACGCCGCTGTCCCCGGTCGCCATCACAAAACGACAGGTTGCATAGGGTAACCAGAGATAGTCGTCCGAGAAATGCGTACGGACGCCCTGGCCGTAGGGCGGGTGCCACCAGTGCTGGACATCGCCCTGACGGAATTGGCGCCCTGCGCAACGGATCAGATGCTCGCGGGCCAACCACGGTGTAGTGTGGATCAAGGCCATGGTGTCTTGTAGTTGATCGCGGAAACCGTAGGCCCCGCCCGACTGATAAGTGCCGCTGCGGCCCCAGAGTCTG
>DAHWFY010000034.1 GCA_027336365.1 Bacillota bacterium
AACTGTAAGTGAGAGTATCCTCGATAATCGGCTCCAGTTCCTGTAGGTACCCCTTGAACATATGAAATATCTCTCCTCAAACCACGAATGAGTACATAAAACAGAAGGATTAGAGTAGACCCTCATGCCGCTGTTAGCGGCACCAGCAAGGGACGCAAATTCACACAACTGTATTTACTGAATAAATTTTCAAATGCATCTTACCGTTATCGAGTATCATATCCGGCTTGACCAAAGGGTTTAGGACCAAGTGGGACTCCGTCATATACCAGCAACCAACCGCCATCCGATTTGTACACAATGATGTCCACTGTTTCATCCAGCATGTGAAGCTGAAAAAGATTCATATCCGTTTTAAAATACGGACTCATGTGTTCATCGTGCACGCGTAAGTTTAACGCTTTAATCCGATCTTGCACAGGCACGCGCAAACCCTCTTGGCCTACATAAGACTCCCACTGACAGGATGGAACAATATCTCGTTTTTTTGTTTTTTGCTTTAAAAGTTCATACAGGTTACGGGTGATTTTTGCTTTGCGACTTTGTTCCATAATGAGACAATGATTTTGCACGGGTATTACAACCTCCGTCCCGCGAAAACATCTTACCTTTCTATTCCATCATAACGCAAGTCAAATAAAAGTACACGAGCTTCCCCCTTTGGTAAACCAACCGGATTAGGGGGCGCTCTCAAAAAGGATATGGGAAAGTCTGAAGTCATTATAGCCAACCCGTCTCCGAAAAGAAATAGGGAATTCCTTCATGGGGTGGGACGCAGATACCAAAAATGTGAAGTTGGTTCCCTGGTTATTCAATCTCTTGAAGTCATCTGGGTGTCGATAGACGCCATAAATCGGGGAACTAACAGTTCGGCATTGTCATTAATTTGGAAGACAATTGCCCCTGATTTTTCGACAATCTCAGGCATTTGACGTACAGGTTCAGCAGATAAGGAAGTACCTATAATCAACAGCAATTCACATTGTCCTGCCCAATCTACAGCAACACTGAAATGTTGTATCTCTTCACCAACAAACACGACACCAGGGTATAGATCACCTTTACAGGTTGGACACTGAGGGATAGAGTTCCGGAACACAAGGGTACTAGGAAAAACCTGCTGACAGCGCTTGCAGTGCAGTTCTTGCAAGTTTCCGTGTAATTCTACCAACTCTCGAGTGCCAGCATCTCGATGTAATCCATCTACGTTTTGAGTAACCACTCTGACACCTTGGAGGGCAAGTTCGATGTGCGCGGCATTTGGTGTAGCCAGTCGCCACTTTCTATACACCTCTCGGTATAATGTCCAGTATCGGCTAGGATTTGATAGGAATAGCCGAGATTCAAATAGTTCAGCCACCGCAAGTCCCTGTAAGTCCCCGGTTAGCAGGGGTAGACCACTGGCCTGGCTGATACCCGCTCCAGTCAATGCCAACCAGGAGTGGATTCCCCGAAGATAATAGGCGTGTTTGGACACAATCGATTCAAAATTATAAACGTTCACAGATATAATCATGAAGACCAATCCCTATTCAATAGTTAATCTAAATACCACATATGTTATTTACAACTCGTCAGGAAAATAATACATTGTATACAGAAATACCGAGTCATCATTCAACCTATTTCATTGTTTTCGAAGGGGGATTCAATGAATTGAACGAAAACTTTGGTGTGAGAGTGCGGCGCATGCGTCTAGAGTACCGATGGTCGCAACAAGAATTGTCGCTTAGGTCTGGGATCTCCACACCCCATATTTCGTCAATAGAAAACGCAAAACGGTATCCATCACTGGAATACGCTTTGAGGCTATCCGATGCTCTTGGAGTGTCCCTATCCGCTCTGTGTGATGAAAACAGTGTGTTGAATTCACCAAAAATGAAAGCCTCTCCAGATGAATTACCTTTATACTTACAGAACTTCGTCTTAAACGAAGAGTCTACCCCTTATTTGCAGGCTGCTCATCGAATGAGCACTCTGCCGAAAGAAGATTCGGAGTTTCTACAGCTCATGATTGACCTGTTGGCAGAACGCAGGCATTTATTACCTGTAAGCGCTCACGAAAGAGGAGTTAACCCTAGGTTGAAATAAAGTAAATTTTAGTGTGTAATTGTTTACGCAGACAAAATGTTTAGTGTCACAGTCAAGACAATGCAACGTTGGAAAAATTCTGCGTAGTAAAAGGACTCGTCAATGTGGAATTCATCGAAGAAATCGGAGGTGGATTGAACTTCGAACGCAAGAAATTCTCGGTGCTGATGGACTGCATTGGACACAGTGAAGTAGAAACACTTATTGTTGCTCACAAAGATCGGTTGACTCGTTTCGGTTTTGAGTGGTTTGAACACTACGCTAAAGTGGACGGCTGTGAGTTATTGGTACTCAATTAGGAACGATTGTCACCCGAGCAAGAAATGGTGCAGGATTTGATGACGATTGTGCATTGCTTTTCAAGTCGGTTGTTAAGGCGGGAATGAGTACCTTGACAGCCTGACCGGGAGCTCTGACCGGGGATCTTCATCGTAAGCAACTCAGTAGACCAAAGACTCAGGTGATTTCTAGTCACTAACTGGGCTCAAAAGATACTATACAAGGGAGATGTAAATGATGAACCTGGCGCACAAGATCCAACTGAATCCGACACCTGAGCAAGAGTCCTACTTTCGTCAGGCAGCAGGGTGTGCCAGGTTCGTGTGGAATTGGGCGGAAGCCTTACGATTCGAAGGCAAGATCATGAGTGCCACCATATCGCGTCAGGCTGACCGTCGGTTTGTGTCGATTCAAGTGGAAGTTTCCTCGCAACACGAAACACGCAAACGGAAAGCACATCATATTGACGGAGCTGATCTCGGCATCAAAACCGCCGTGGTGCTGTCTTCAGGAGAAGGGATTGCGTCACCAAAGCCCCTGAAGAAAGCACTGCGGCGGTTAAAAATCAGGCAACGACGAGTCAGCCACAAACTAGAAGTTGCCAAGAAGGAAGCAGGAATCACAGGCAAGATTCCGAAAAGCACACATTTACCTATATCGGAACAATCGTTGCAAAGCAAGTATGAAAGTGGCAATGTTACACATGAGAATTGCCAACATACGAAGCGATTTCACACACAAGATGACCACAAGACTGGTGAGCGAAAACCAAGCCATCGGGATTGAGGATCTGAATGTAAGTGGAATGACGAAGAATCATAAGTTGGCACTCGCATTATCTGATGTGGGGTTGGGTGAATTTCGCAGGCAAATTGGGTATAAGTCACAACTGTACGACACCATTGTCGTGTTAGCAGATTAATTCTATCCATCCTCCAGGACCTGCCATCCTCCAAAACCTGCTCGGTGTGCGACGACAAGTTGCTAAAGTTAGAACTCAAGACACGCGAGTGGGATTGCCCACAGTGTGGAACCCCCCATGACCGTGACACGAATGCCGCACAAAACCTGAAACGGCTCGCAATCAAAACTGCGCTACCCGTGGCGAATCAACCGGTAAGGGTTGGCACATCGTTAAGAGTAAGTGAAACGCTGGCGATGGTGGGAAAGTAACGCCTGTCAGAGATGAAGACCGCCTCCAAGGGGATTCAGGGCAGGAAGAGGAACTTGTACACCTTTGTACACTTTTGGAATAGCAGCACGCTGAGTCTAAACGCTCTTCGCTGGGGCGTAGATCCACAGATATAGTATGATATAGTATACTCACGCTACCGTTATTTGTCTCTTCTCCGGCAAGTGAATCTAACCCTTCCGTCCATTGGATCACTTCAATCAAAGCCTTCAACTGGCTGGTGGACAATCTCCCGTTCGTTTCGGAAAGATGACGGTAAACGTTGTGCCTTTACCCAATTGGCTTGATACCACAATGTCTCCCCCATGCTTCAAAACTATTTGCCGAGTGATGGGCAGACCCAATCCGGTCCCTGCAGTTCCCCGTTTGCGTGATTTATCTGCTTTGTAAAATCGTTCCCAAATATACGGGATGTCCTCTTCGGGAATACCACTTCCGGTGTCGGTGAACCGAATTTGCACATGAGCATCCGTTTCCTTCAAAGCTATCCAAACATGCCCTCCTTGCTGAGTGTGCCGCATCCCGTTATCTAACAGGTTTGTATACACCTGCTCAAGCCTATCGCCGTCAGCGCAAATATAAAGTGGATGGTCCAAGACGTCAATGCCTAGAGAAAGTCCGCGTTCCATGGCCAAGGCATGAAATTTGCGAGCAATTTTATGTGTTAGGTCGGATATGTCAATCCGTTCAAGATGCATTTGAAACTGCCCAGACTGTAGTTGTGCCAAGTCCAACAGGTCATTGACCAGACGCTTCATGCGCATGGTTTCGTCATGAATAATTTGTGTAAGTTCCCGCCGTTGTAAAGGATCATCACCAAATTCATCCAATAACGCTTCTGCGTAACCCTGCATCATACTCAGTGGAGTTCGTAGTTCGTGAGAGACATTTGCGAGAAAATCCTTTCGAAGTCTGTCCAATTTTCGTTCTTCCGTTACATCCCGCAACACCCCAATGGTTCCTCGCAAAGTTACCCCATCCACTTGATATAAAGGTTGCATAATCACTGCAATGTCTCGTCCCTGAAGTGATAATTCCTGTTTGATGGCAGTATTGCTGTGCAATACTTGGTGCATCAGATCCAAGAGAGACCTAGGCAATTCCCCAGAACCTGAGCGTTCCTTCTCCAACAGCAGGAGAGAGTCCAGTTTACGAAGGGCAGGTGGATTTGCCAAGGTTACTCCTCCTTGCAAGTCGGACGAAAATACACCATCTTCTAAAGAAGATAGAATAAGGAAAAGTCGATCTCGTTCCCTGGACAATGCAGCAATGGTGCGTTCTAGTTCGTTCGCCAAGAGATTGAAGGTGCGCCCCAAACGGCCCACCTCATCGTGAGTGACAACCTGTACCCGAGCGGTGAAGTGCCCTCGACTCATTGCCTCAGCTGCACGATTCATCTGGATGAGTGGGCGAGACAAATTATTCGACACCACAAAAGCCAATCCAGTCGCTAAAATGACTCCAAGCACCATGGCAAAAAGAATGAGATTACGCATACGGGCGATGGGAGCGTTTAATACGCTGGTGTGTTGAGACGCAATCACCAAGCTTGTGGGGGCAGTTTTGGAGGTTATCTGTAGATAAACGGACACCGTTGGTGAACCGCTGTTGGTGCTGTGCAGGACCACTGAGGAACCGCTACTGAGCTGTAGCCTTTCTTGCGGGGTCAGGCGCTGAAGCATCATGGAGAGTTCTCCGTCGTGAGGAGACACCACAGTCACTGTGGCATGCTGTGCTTTAGACAATTGCAGGGTCAGTTGCTGACTGACCGTGGAATTAGTGTGAATTATCACGGTTTCCACCGTACGAGCTAAATGGGACAATTCATTCACTTGTTGGTCCGTGATGTAGTTGTCAAAAACCTGTTGCAATAGTATGGACAGTAGAACAAGAACAATAACCACCATGGCGACAATGGTCAGCCACAACTTTGCCACAATACTATTAGCAATTCGGTGCCCCAAGTGAGCCCCGGTCATTATCACGAATTAACCTCAAATTTGTAACCGACACCCCATACGGTAACAATGTATCGGCTGACTGCGATGGACGACTGGCCAAGTTTTTCCCGCAGACGTTTCACATGCGTGTCCACTGTTCTCTGATCTCCGTAAAATTGGTAATTCCACACATCCCGTAAGAGTTCTTCTCGGCTAAACACCTTATCTGGACGTTGCGCCATGTATACAAGCAGGTCAAACTCTTTCGGGGTGAGACTGATTTCCTGGTTGGCTACATCAACCCGCCGAGACTCAATGTGAATAGTCATTTCCGGGAATGTCAATACCTGTTGCATCTCTGGCTTAACGAAATCCGGCTCACCAGATCGCTTCAAAAGTGCTTTTACACGCATCACTAATTCCCGAGGACTGAAGGGTTTCACGACATAGTCATCTGCTCCGAGTTCAAAGCCCTGGATGCGTTGCATCTCATCTCCGGCTGCAGTCAACATGATGATAGGCATGTCCGAGTGTTGACGCACTTGACTACACACATCTCGACCGTCAATTCCAGGTAACATGAGGTCCAATATCATCAATGAGTATGGTAAAGTTAAGGCCAATTCCAATGCCTTATTGCCATCTTCCGCTTCATCTACTACAAATCCGCTTCGCTCCAAATACATTCTTACGAGTCGGCGAATCCGTTCCTCATCATCGACAATAAGAATCCGTGGCAACTGTTCCATGTTCGACCTCTTTCCTTCCAACGGCCATCTGAGCATTGATCAAACTTAGCTATATTATGACGCTCTCGACACAATCCGGCAACTAATTTGGTCAGGTAAAAAAATTCAGGCGGTGGCATTCGAGCACCGCCTGAATTCTCAGCAAAAAATTCAGTACTTTCTCACCCTCCCTTTTTACCGTCCGTTCGGCCATAAACGTTGTATGGCTCCTTGAAATCGACTCCAAGCCACATCAGGGCGACCTTGAGCTAAGTCAGTGGTAAAAGCTTGAAACTGTTGATAAGCTTCTGGGTTCGCACTGACATACACATGGTTGATTTCATGATGATGCTGTTTCACAGTCGCAACGATGCGCTCCTTCGTGGTTGCAGTCAAGGGATTGGTGGTCCCACCGCGCAATTGTATTGCGACATAAGCGGTATCTCCAACTACTAAAACAGAGGCAGTTTGCACAGGGTTTACCCGCGCAACTTCATTGGCGATGGACTGTTCCGCCATCAATCGATGGGAAGAAGTACCGAAATTTCCCTGGCTACGGGGACTCACGGCATTGGGAGCAACAAGCGATGGGTTTCCAGTTTGATTGTTGGCGAGGCCGTTTGGTCCACATCCTACGGTGAGGATGACCAGACCTGCACTAACTGCAGACAGCAAAATGTATTTCACTGAGGCTCACTCCTTTGCTTTTTAACGTGTGCACAAAGGAGGTGGATCATACACTTCAGTGAATTCTGGGTCAGGGTTCCAATGAGATAGACTGTCATGCCGCTGATAGCGGCACCAGCAGGGGATGTAAATCCACGTTATTGTATTTACTGGATAGACCCTCATGCCGCTGATAGCGGCACCAACAGAGGATATAAATTCACGCAACTGTATTTACTGAGATAGATGGAGTACTGTCCCACCATAATCAGGGCCGTTCTTGTCACCTGCTTCGCTTCTAAGAACCTATTATTGGGTATGAAGTCCGGCGGCTCGATACAATGCGTTCCATTCTTCTTGGGTTAAATACCGCCAGTGTCCTGGGGGAAGAGCTCCCAGTTTCAACGGACCAAACTCTACCCTCTTAAGTCGCCGCACAGGATAGCCGATGGATTCACACATACGGCGAATTTGCCGCTTGCGACCTTCACGCAGAGTAATTTCTAAAACAGATTCCAAGGGATGATTACGCAACACCTTCACTTGTGCGGGAGCGGTCATTCCGTCCGCCAGTTCTATTCCTCGACGCAACTGCTCCACTTCTTCACTCTTCGGCATACCTAGAACGGTTACACGGTAAACCTTATCCATTTTAAAAGACGGGTGGAGCAATCGATTGGTTAATTCACCATCATTACAAAACAATAATAAACCGGTGCTGTCATAATCCAGTCGTCCCACTGGATACACCCGTTCCGTCACTTCCTGCAGCAACTCCATGACCGTTCGGCGTCCCTGGGGATCTGATACGGTGGTCACGTAGGAAGTGGGTTTGTGTAAGATGAGGCCGACCTTGTCATGCTCGACGTGTACTGCAATGTCATCGACAGTGATTACCTCGCGCACCGGATCTGCCTTGGTGCCAAGCTCTGTGACCACTTTTCCATTGACGGTGACTCGTCCTGCAAGAATTAATTGCTCACATTTCCGCCGCGAGGCAATGCCTGCACCAGCCAATATTTTTTGCAAACGTTCTTCCATAGTTCACCTCAACTGTGGGGCATCGGGCCGAAAAGCAACACTACCGCAATCAAGCTTCCAATAATGCTCGCTAAATCCGAAAGTAGTCCAACCTTGAGTGCATAGCGTATGCGGTGGATCCCTACGCTACCAAAATAAACTGTAATGATATACAAGGTGGTATCAGAAGCCGCTTGCATCGTGGATGCCAGTTGGCCTAACCATGAGTCCGGACCATATTGGTGAAAGATATCCGTCATCAGTGCCAATGCTCCTACACTACTGATGGGTCTGAGCAACCCAAGCGGAGCTACTTGCGCGGGCATGTGTAACCAGTGTAACACGGGATACAGTGCAGTTACCAGAAAATCCATCGCTCCGGAAGCGCGAAAGACCGATACAGCTACCATCATGGCCACTAAGTGAGGAATTAAACGCACGGACGTACCAAATCCCCCCTTGGCTCCATTGACAAAAGACTGGTAGATAGGGACATTGCGAAAATATCCTGTCACCAGCACAAAAGCCACTAATAGCGGTAATAACCAAGTCGAGAGATTACCGATTACTGTTTGCATCTTTTTTCCCTCCGATGAGACAGAGCACGAAAAATTCTGTCCAGGATAATGGCGACCGCAGTTCCGATGGCAGTTGCCAAAATCGTTGTACCAACGATTGCGGTAGGGTCGTGAGATTGGTATTGCATGCGTACAGCAATGACTGTTGTAGGGATTAATGTAATACTTGCGGTGTTGACGGCCAGGAGTGTACACATGGCATCGCTGGCCGTTTCCCGGTTAGAATTCAGTTTTTGCAGTTCTTGCATTGCCTTCAATCCCAACGGAGTCGCGGCGTTGCCCAACCCCAACAGGTTTGCGCTCATATTGGCAAGGATTGCTCCCATGGCGGGATGATCCGCGGGTACACTGGGGAATAGAAATCTCCCCACAGGTCTGAGCAACCTAGCCAAAGCCTGGACCAGCCTTGCTTGTTCGGCCACGTTCATCAGCCCCATCCAAAAAGCAATGACGCTAATGAGTCCTATGGACAGTTCAACACCACTTTGAGCACCTTGCAGCAAGGCATGGGTGACCTCTGCCATTCTCCCCGTCCACATGGCAGTTGCAATTCCTGCACAGAACAGCAACAGCCAGATAAGATCAATCAAGCTGGCACCCCCATGCAGAGACTTGTCCTCCTGCTATAGGTATGCCAGCTCAAGATGAAGTAGGACTTCTGTCCGGCAAAGTCACACCGAAAATTACATTGGATTTGTTGATTGCGAATGCGTCGGTGGAGGCGCCATCGTCGACTGGGAAACCGTATTTATCGGCGCACCTTTGATGAGCGACTGAATTTTGTCTACCACCGCAGGAGCCATATCCAAAAGTCGATCGTAGATTTGATTCTGGTTATCTGTAGATAGCAGCCGCACAGAATTGGCACTGACAATTAGGAACCCAATGGGGATGATGGAGACGCCACCCCCAGATCCACCTCCGAACGGGTGCTCTTGTGACTGGTTTCCAGATTTTTCTTCACCCTGTGTAAACTCACTTCCTCCGGCAGCAAAGCCAAATCCGACGCGAGAAATGGGAAGAATCACCGTACCATCTGGGGTTTCTACAGGGTCACCGATGATGGTATTTACGTCGACCATTTCCCTAATATTTTCCATCGCTGTTTTCATCAGTCCCTGAATCGGGTGTTCCATCTGATTGCCTCCTTTTCCACGCACGCAAGACTGCAATTCCTGCCCATATAGCGTAACCCGCTCGCACCTGAAGTATGCAGTTAAAATCCCCCTCTAGAATTACAGAATGGAAGTGGGGCTGTACTTCAATCTCAGGGGACTTCTCCAGGACCGTAAAACGATCTACCATGCGGACCAAGACGCCGAGGCCAGTCCAAAGGATTCCATACACCACCCCAGTGGTTGACGCGTCACCCGTACCAACATCCGCGTGAACATCCAATTTTAGGATTTTGGTGCGAACCAGCAATCGACGCAACGATTTTAAGGCCCGTTCAATCACTGGACGCCAGATAGGGAGGAGCTTTAATATGCGAACCCCTTCTTCTAACGTCCACTCTGTGTGACGAGGTTGCGACGGGTTGTCGGTTTTTAACGGATCGTGTTTCAGAGTCAGGGCAGGACCTTCGTCAGACCAACGGGTTGACAGTTGCATTAGATCCCTATGCATGTAAAAGAGTCCAAAAGCATAACGAATCTCCACCTCGGCCCTGGTGGAATGATTCCGATGGGAAAAGGCAATTACGACGTGAATGGGCAACCACAGTGCCCATATCAAGAGCAGTAACAAAATACTCAATATCATGCTCAGTATGATCCATACCGTCATAGGGACAAACGCGCCACCTTCTTTGCACGTTCATATCCTGTCCGCTATTTGGTAAAATATACACCATAAAGTTAGTCTCTAGGGGGCACTGGCATCACGTCAAACAGGTCTAAGTCCTGTTCTAGTATCTCAATGTTCGGCAGGGGAGGGAGGTCAATCAGGTTATGCAGTCCGAACGCCTGTAAAAAAACAGTGGTGGTTCCATACAGGATGGGACGACCGGGACTTTCCTGTCGCCCTACCTCTATAATCAATTGGCGTTGCAAGAGGCTATGAATGACACCGTCCGATTGCACCCCGCGAACTGCTTCTATCTGTGCCCGTGAAATGGGTTGACGATATGCAATAATTGCAAGAACTTCAAGTGCCGCTTTGCTGATTCCGGGATTGACCGGCCGTCCCGCCAGTCGTTGTAAATACTCCGCGTATTCTGGGCGGGTGACCAACTGCCAGCGTTCGCCAAACACGGCCAATTGTAGCCCTGATTGTCGTTGTTCATAAGATTGGTTGAGACGTTGGCACAGATTTTCTGCCTCTGACGCGGAAATCCCCAAGATACCAGCCAAGTCGGACGCAGTCAATCCATCGCTTCCAGATGCGAAAATCAAGGCCTCGATTGCTCCGAGTAAAAGTGACATTAATCGGACGTCCTTTCTAACCACTCAATTGCAATGTCTTCACTTCCCAGCGATTGTACGCATCGGACACTTCCTACTTTAACCAGTTCGAGCAGTGCCAAAAAAGTGGTCACAATCTCACTCCTAGAATGAGTAAACCAAGTCAGTTCGGCAAATGAGGACCGAATCACCCGACGCAAATAAACAACCAATTCCTCCATTTTTTCCTCTACAGATATGACCTTTCCTGTAATATGAGCAACCGGGGGTGAAGCAATGCTCCTAGTGAGTAAATTGCGTAAACAATCCACCAAGTCCCAAATGGACAGGGTCACAGTGTACTCTGAAACCGCTTGCTGAGCAAATCGACGTAGATCCATAGGTTGTCTCGCATATACACGGCTTTGTACTAACCCCCTTTCGGTTAACTGCTCAGCTGCCCACTTGGCTTGTTGATATTCCACCAATTGAAGGATGAGTTCAGATCTAGGGTCTGTTTCAACTTGCTCATCCACAGTATCTATCACCGGAGTGCGCGGCAACAACATTCTACTCTTAATCCACAATAAGGTTGCCGCCATGAGTAAGAACTCACTGGCAACCTCCAAAGACAGTTCCTCCATTGTCCGCAAATAAGTCAAATACTGGTCCGCAATGACCGAGATTTGAATGTCATGAATGCTCATCTCTTGTTTTTCAATGAGATGCAACAACAAGTCCAAGGGTCCGTTGAAGGTGTCGAGAATCACCTCATAGGTCATACACGGCTCTCCCCCGCCCTGATATTAAATTGCGTGTTTTGGACAGCCTCTAAAAGAAAAGTGAATGCAAACCGAACAAGGAAAGCACAGCACTGACAGTGCCATTGAGCAGAGGAAATAAAAATCCATTGCGCACCGGCGGAATGATCACCAGAATCAGCAAGATAAATGGACCATAAATTTCCAAACGGGCATAGTAACGCTCCCATCGATAGGGTAAAAGATTATCCACCACTCGGGAACCATCTAATGGAGGTAGTGGGATAAGGTTAAATACAAATAAGTATATGTTTACAATAAGAATCCAGGACAACAACTCCCCCATAAAACCACTGGACAGTTGCGGAGCCGCCATACGCATTACAAATATGCAGACAATTGCCAGCAAGAGATTTGACACAGGACCCGCCAGAGCTACTCCCACCATACTTGCCCGGGGATGGCGAAAGTTACCAGCGTTCACGGGGGTCGGTTTGGCCCAACCAATGGGTGCAAACAGTACCATGAGCAGTCCCAATGGGTCCAGGTGAGCCAAGGGATTCAACGTAACACGTCCAGCAAACTTTGGCGTCTTGTCTCCTAAGATATCCGCCGTCCAAGCATGAGCAAATTCATGAATTGTCAAACTGACAACAATCGCTATCAGCCGAAAAATAAACGAGGGACCAAACAAGCTTTGAAACAATCCATTCGCTCCTTAAAATTGAAATAAACGCCCATGTGCATGTCATTATAACACCTGATAGACGTTATGGTACATACAGCGACTATTTACTCGAAATGGATTAACCTGTGAGGCCACCAAGTTCGTTGCCAAAAGGACAGGGTCGGTGACCGACGAATTTGTTGAATCCACAACTCTGTGATGTCCCTGCGGTTAGTTAACACCCCCAAAACATTTTGCTCCATTACTGCGGGTGAGGATGATACGGGCAAGAGAAGCACGGATGCAAAGTGCTCTTTCGCTGCCTTGAGAAACCTGTCCATTCCTTCTCTTGGCGGCAACCCGGTGATGAGATTTAAGACGACAATCCCGTCTCCTACCAAACGCTCAGACAGCAACCGAGCAAACTGCGGTTGCACACAGCGGCTGTAAACCCGGTCCTTGAGATAGGCATCGACGAACATGAGATCAAAAAATCGTTTTTCAGTTTCCAAATACTCTATTCCGTCTCCTACCCAAAATTCTGCTTGCGGGGGAGGCGGGCAGTTAAAAAATCTGAGCGCCAGATCAAGTACCGTTTTATCCAGTTCGACTCCATTGAGATGACATTCTGGAAACAGCGGTGCCAGATTGCGCAAAGCGGTCCCTGTTCCCACTCCTAAAGACAAAAACAGCTCAGGTCGTATGGCTGCTGCCGCCATGCCTTCCAGTAGTGTGAGGAATGCACGTTGATAAGCAAACACGGGTTTGTCAACACCATCCGTGCGAATAGCTCCTTGCCACCCCCCACCAGGTCCAAAGCGCAAGTACCGTATCCCTCCCCTTTGGATAACCTCCACCGTAGGATGGACCAAACCGGTAGACCGATATAGTACATTTTCCCGTTCAGACATTCGTTTCATCCTCAGTCACAAGGTCAGAAATCTTGTTCTATCGTAACACCAAATGGCGAGGAGGCAAGTGGACAAAGGAAGAGGGAATCGGCGGGTCACTCTCTTGGAGTCAACCCGCTGATGGCGAGGCTAGGCAGCGGCTTGGGCGGGACTGCGTCCTGTGCGAGTCCATAAGTGGCTAATCTGCGGCCAAATGGGTCGTACAAACGTAACAAAGCTTTGAAACATGCCTACATATCGAAACAATCTGGGGAGAAAGAGCAGAAAGTTAACCATTGTGTCAGCCCCCTTTCCGATATTCTCGTTTCACTTTATGTTTCCCAGAAGAGAATTGCCCGGGCCGATCTTTCCAAACCATATGTGCAGCAGTTCGCTTAAACGTTCGAAGGATAAATTCATCTCGGTCTGTAACGACAATCATTTAATCTTTATGGAGGTTTGGGTTGTTCATGTTAACCCCTAGGCTTGGCCACCAAAGCGGCTAAAAAGGCAAAGATGATGGCAGCCGAGACCCCAGCACTGGTCACCTCGAAAATCCCGCTAATCAGTCCAATCCACCCATGTTGATGGGCTTCCAACATGGCTCCATGTACCAAGGCGTTTCCAAAACTGGTAATAGGCACGGTTGCTCCAGCACCAGCAAAGCGGATGAGAGGGTCATACCACCCCAATCCATCCAGAATCGCACCAGCAACCACCAAAACCACCATTACTTGACCCGGAGTCCAGTTCGCTACATCCATGATGATTTGTCCAATGGCACAAATACCTCCACCGACTAAAAAGGCCCACACAAATGTTGTCCAGGTAACCATCACGACGACGCGTCCTTTCGCTCAAATGTGACAGCATGGCAGATGGATGGAATGGTTTCCCCCTGTTGGGCGGCCACCGTAGACAACAACGCTCCTGTGGCCGCCACCAATATCCTGCGCCAACGTCCAAATTGCAACTGGTGCAACAGGTAAGAAAATGTGACTAAGGAACTACAGGCTGCACCGCTACCTCCTGAAAAAACCTCCGGTTGGTCAGGGCGGTAAATCAGAATTCCACAATCCGTCAGTCGGTGTCCTGGATCCAACCCTCGATTATGCAACAGATCTCGCAAAATTTTGTGTCCTATGTGACCTAAGTCTCCCGTTGCAATGCAATCGTAGTCCTCTAGGTTGCGTCCGGTATCCTGTAAGTGTGCAATGATAGTGTCCTCCGCAGCAGGTGCCATGGCAGCGCCAAATTCCCACGGACTAGTAATTCCATAATCCACCACCCGACCGATAGTCGCTGCGGTTAAGGCGATTTCGGAACCTGTTTTACCCAGGAGTGCCATCCCGGCTCCAGTCACCGTACGCTGTGCCGTCGGCGGCCTTTGTACTCCGTACTCCGTCGGATAACGAAATTGCCGCTCTGCCGTGCTATTATGGCTAGAGGTTCCCGTGAGCACATATTGAGCTACTCCTCCGTCCAGAGCAAGTCCTGCCAGAGCCAACGCCTCAGTAGAACTGGAACACGCACTATAAATCCCCAAAGAGGGAGAAGGCAAATCCCGCAACCCAAAGTAAAATCCAGACAACTGGGCATTGAGATCACCCCCAATCAATAAATCCACCTGTCGCGGCGATATTCCTGATTTCTGCAGGGTAAGAATCGCCGTTTGATTGAATAAGGCTTGTTCGTCCTGCTCCCAACTGTGGGACTGCATTCCATCCTTGTCTAGTCGTATGTCGAACCAAGATCCTAAGGGCCCCTCACTTTCTATCCGGCCAGCAATGGTCCCTGTGGTGACCACTCGCGGCTCACTTTGAAACCACCATGTTTGTTTCCCTAATTTCGACATGGCGACTCACTCCTCACAAATGGATGATAATGTAATGGATGAGGGCAACAAAGAAAGCACTGACCACGCCATAGACCACAACAGGCCCAGCCAATTTGAACATATTGCCACCCACTCCTCCAATCCAACCCTCGCTTTTGTATTCGAGGGCAGCAGCAGCCATGGTATTGGCAAATCCCGTCACAGGGACAGCAGAACCCGCCCCAGCCCACTGGGCGAAGCGGTCGTATATACCGAATGCAGTAGCAATCACCGACAGGAGAACCATCACCGCTACGGTAGGATTGCCTGCGTCAGAAATGGAAAAATGGGCATAACGAATAAACAGAATTTGTACAAATTGACCTAAGAGGCAGATGGCACCACCTACGACAAAGGCGCGAATTGTGTTACGCCAAATCGTGCGGGACGGTGTGTGATGCTCCGCCAGTTGTTTGTAGGTGAGACTAGAAATTCCTTTCTTCGTATTCAATCGAACATGCCCCCATTTGTGATGAAGTCCGGGGATAGACCTTCATGCCGCTGTTAGCGGCACCAGCAAGGAAGGTACATCCACGTCGTTGCATTTGCTGGGATAGACCTTCATGCCGCTGTTAGCGGCACCAGCAAAGAAGGTAAATACATGTGAGTGTATTTACTGGGATAGTTTATCCGTTTGTATCTTGTCATAATCGGAGACTTGCCACTGGAATAAATTGCTGTGAAAATACCGAGAGGACAGATGCAAATGCCCGGTGCCCGGTCCAAGGAAAGAGGCCGGGTTTGCCGGGAACACAGGGATTTACAGTAAAATACAGAGGGGGCTTACTTTAACTGCTGGCGGATGGTTTGCAAAATTCGTTTTTCCAAGCGTGAGACTTGAACCTGCGAAATGCCTAACACGCGAGCCACGTCTGACTGGGTTTTGTCCTTGAAAAACCGCAGATATACAATGAGCCGTTCGCGTTCAGGCAACTGATTTAAAACCTCATGCAGCGCAATTCTGTCAAACCATGAGGGACTTTCCTCGTCCGCAATCTGATCCAACAAGTAAATTGGGTCACCGTCGTTTTCGTAAACTGTCTCGTCGATGGAAGCAGGAGCACGCATGGCTTCTTGGGCAAAAACAACCTCAGTCGGTTCCATATCCATCGTTTCAGCAATTTCTTTTAAATAGGGCTGGCGTCCTAATTGTTTCGTCAGTTCATCTTTTACCCTGCGAATTTTTTTCGCCGTCTCTTTGAGACTTCGACTCACCTTGATAGTGCTGTCATCCCTTAAAAATCGTTGGATTTCGCCAATAATCATGGGCACAGCGTAAGTAGAAAACTTCACATCATACTTCAAATCAAACTTGTCGACCGCTTTCAGCAAACCAATACAACCAATTTGAAACAAATCATCCACTTCGTATCCACGGCCAAGAAACCGTTGCACGATAGCCCAGACCAACCGTTGGTTGGCCAGTACAAGGTTATCCCTAGAGTTTATGTCTCCAGAATGGCTAGCGGCAATCATTTGACGAATTTCCGCGTCGGTAAATTTGGGAGTGCGCGTCTGTATCTCTTTTGGATTTTCCATTCGCGTCTGGCTCCTGTCACCGATCATCTCTTTGTATTATTTTGCGCATATACACGCGAGTCCCCTGTCCAGGAGTAGAATTTATAGAGAATTCATCCACGAAACTCTCCATTATCGTGATGCCCATTCCTGAGCGTTCTAAATCAGGTCTTGACGTATACAAGGGCAAACGGGCCTGTTCAATATCATCAATCCCCTTTCCATCGTCTTCTACGATAATCTCCACTGCACCTTCGTGGAGTGCACAGTGCAGACGAATTTCACCTTCTCCCAACTCATACCCGTGAATGATACAATTGGTCACAGCTTCCGAAACGGCAGTTTTTAGTTCTGTAACTTGTTCTAAGGTGGGATCCAATTCGACAACAAAAGCGGCCACCGCCACTCTCGCTAGGCCCTCATTCTCGGAACGACTAGGAAATTGCATGTGCAAGTAGTTTTGCTGTAGAACTTGGATTTGTTCCGAAAATTCCATGACACTCACTTCCTTCCTAAGGCTCTGCAAGCATCGGCCTCAGTATCATAAAGAGATATTATTTTTAATATACCTGATACTTCAAACAGTTTTCGTAAATTTTCACTTACTTCACACAAGACCATTTGTCCATCGTGCTGCGAAATGGAACGGTAGCGACCCAAAATCAACCCCAGTCCGGAACTATCCATGAAATCAATGCCTTTAAAGGACAGGACCACTTTCCGATGATTTCCATCGGCAATAGTCTGCTCAATATTGTTTCGCACAGACTCGACAGAGTGATGGTCCAATTCTCCCTGCAGGCGGATAATGAGAATTCTATCAATAACATTCATTTCAGCTTTCACTGGCGCACACTCCTTTCCACGTCAAAATTTGACTGCCAATGTGTCCAAATTCCCCGCCAGAGCGCAAACTCCTGCCCGGCGACAAAACTAGAACCGTTTCAGCGATTCTCGACAGTCAAAACGTTGTGTAAAAAATACAAAAGCTGCGCCCCATGTGACTGGAACACAGCTTGTCGTTTCTATCACCACTTATGGTGACGATTCAATGGCCAAAGGTAATGATATCCCTTAGAGTTTGCTCAAAACTGTGCAACCAACCTGCTCGCGCTATCTGTTGATGAACAACCAAGGGGACCTGTCCAATGAAACGTTCTCCATTGTAAGCGCGCAGTACGCCCACCTTTTTCATTTTTCTTAAGGGGGCTTCAAGAGGCTCCATCACTACCTGAGTGCGCACTTGAACGTGTTCTCCTTTTTTGTAGACAACGCCTAATGTGTCTCCCGTGTATACCTTCACGTGACGGACGGTTCCCCGGTTGACACCAACCGTGGCAATTTCCTGACCGTTTTTGAATATCACCTTGGATGCATAACTGGCGAAGGACCAGTTGAGCATCTGGGTGACCTCACGGGTGCGGTCTGCGGCCTTAGGCTCACTCATCACTACCACAATGGGCCTGAACCCATCTCGTTGAGCCGTCGCGGAAAGACAATAACGGGCATCTGTGGTGTAACCCGTTTTCAATCCATCCAGTCCTTCATAGTATCGAACCAGCTTGTTGGTATTTACCAACCAAAAAGGATGTTCTGTGTCTTGACGCAAATAGTCACTGAATTTTGCTGTAAATTGGGTAATCTGTGGATGCTTTAATAACTCTTTAGACATTAATGCAACATCATAGGCAGAACTGTAATGATTTTCTGCAGGCAGTCCGTTGCAATTGACAAAGTGAGTGTTGCGCATACCCAATTGTTTGGCTCGTTGATTCATTTTTCTAACAAACTGCTTCTCACTGCCGGCCAGATGCTCAGCCATGGCCACGCAGGCATCGTTGGCTGATGCAATGGCAATACCTTTCACCATATCCTTTACGGTCATGGTTTCTCCGGTTTCAAGGAACACTTGTGTTCCTCCCATGCTTGCGGCATGTTCGCTCACTTTTACACGATCATGGAGAGATATTCTCCCATCATCAATGGCCTCCATAATCAACAGCAGAGTCATAATTTTGGTCACACTGGCAAGAGGCAGTCTCTGATGAGGATTTTTTTCGAACAGGACGCTTCCGGTGGCGAAGTCCATAATTACGGCGGATTTGGCAAGAGAGGCCAATGCAGGACTCTGTCCTTCCTCACTGGTGTCCAATGGGTTTTGCACTTGAATTTCAACATTGGTGGCTGAGGGTACAGCCTGCAACGCGACCTCTGGCGTCTTCGCTGCCGCAGGTGGTACCGCGAAAGTGGCTAAGCACAGGGCACAACTGATAGATAACCCTAACCTATGCTTCAAACGCATAGTGACTTCCCTCCTCTTATCTGTCCAGATACGGCCGCACGGCTTGTCATTGTTTTATCTAAAATGTGTACCCGTGGGTCCGGTTGCAATCCGTTCGTAGTTTGTCCAGGTAGTGGACTGACAAACGAGTGAGGGAGCAAGAGACTAAATCAGTATATTTTTTCCATATGCAGCACAAAGAAAAGGGAGGCCACTTTGGCCTCCTCAATGAACGGCAAAACTCAGTTAGGACCATTGATGACCGTGAGCACTGTCCGGATAGCTCTCTTTGGGATAGCGTGGATGCCCGAATTCAAATGTGGAGCACAAGGTTCCTTTTATAGTCCCAGTAATGTCATTTCCGTTGGAACGCACCTCAATTTCGTCGGCACTACAGTCTTGTTGTTCGAAGAATACACACTCCTCGACTAAACACTTTACTCCTTTTGGCATAAGCTCATCCCTCCTGAACTTAGTATGCTCTGTATTAAGCTCGAGGATGAGCTGCCACGTATGCCTCTTTGATATGGGAGCGAGTGACATGAGTGTATATCTGAGTGGTGGAAATGTCTGCATGACCTAACATTTCCTGTACAGAACGCAAGTCTGCCCCTCGCTCGAGAAGATGGGTGGCTACCGAGTGCCGGAGGGTGTGCGGAGTGATGTCCTTGTAGATGTTTGCTGAACGAGCATACTTCTTTAATATTTTCCAAAATCCCTGACGAGACATCTGTTTCCCATGGTGGTTTAAAAACAAGGCATCAGAGTTCCTCTGATGCAACATTTCCTGGCGTCCTTGCTCAATGTACTGAAGAAGTGCTTGCTGAGCCACTTCTCCGAGAGGAATAATACGTTCCTTGCCTCCTTTGCCCATACATCGCAAAAAACCAGACGATAGATTGATGTCTCCAGTACGAATGGAAACCAATTCACTCACTCGTATTCCAGTGGCATAAAGCAATTCCAACATAGCTTTGTCTCGGAAACCTGGTGCTGTGGATACATCGGGAGCTTCCAGCAGTCGCTCAACTTCATGGATACTCAGCACTTTAGGTAGGCGTTTCTCCACCTTAGGAGCCTCAACATAAGCCGTTGGATCGACCGCAATAAGTTCTTGACGAACCAGATAATGAAAGAAGGAGCGCAGGCTCGCCAAGTTGCGGGAAACCGTAGTGGTGGCTCTGCCAAGCTCCCGCAAGTACGCAAGGTAGGCGATGATATTGGATGTTGTCAGCATTTCCGCTGAAGGTTGTCCATTCGGACCGAGGAACTGTACAAAATGTCCCAAGTCTCGGCGATAAGACTCCAAGGTATTGACAGACAGTCCCCGCTCAAGAATGAGGTAATCCATAAAGGGCTCAATCCACTGCTCCATGGTGCAGACTCCTTTTGGCGGTGTGCCGACTTACCTGTTGTTTTATTCCACACCGTCCGGCAAACTCCTGCTCTAGCCAGTCGTGGTTTGTTCCCATGCACTTTCTTTAATCACCCGTGTGCCAAACATACAAAATCTCCGTCAACCAGGTAGGAAGAATAGCAGTATCACCTTGATTGTTGTACGTGGAAACGGAAACATAGGGAGACTGAGGCAC
>DAHWFY010000350.1 GCA_027336365.1 Bacillota bacterium
TATGCATGTGATGGCATACTGCGCTCATGTCAACCCGTAGCCTAAGCATCTGTCACACGAATGAATTTCTTTCGACCCTGTCTCTACCAAAAACACCAGAAGGCAGGGTTTAGTTGAAGTTACCCTCCTTTTTGGCATATGTTACAAATTATTTTCGGAATAGACCGTCATGCCGCTGTTAGCGGCACCAGCAAGGGATGTAAATCCACGCAATTGTATTTACTGGGATAGACTGCTTGGTCTTCATTAAAAATAGGTTACAATTTTCACACAAATAAAATATTAACAAAAGATACAATTATTGTAATTCGAGGAACTATGGTATACTTAAAGGTACGAGCACATATATCATCCGAAAGATGATTTAAGAAATTGTCAGGAGTTGAATGACATGGTGGAGTCTTTAACGACAATTTTACCACCATTTTCGGCCTTTCCAAAAATAAAGCGTGTTATCTTGTTCGGATCACGGGCAAGAGAGGACCACGAAGAACGTTCGGACATCGATTTAGCGATTGATGCACCCGATATGGATATTTTATCTTGGA
>DAHWFY010000351.1 GCA_027336365.1 Bacillota bacterium
TTTCTGTTTAAAACCCCGGATCACACGATACTGAATCTCCATATGCACCATCCTGTGGACATATCAACGCGCCATTCACCATGGTCAGTGCCGTCGAAACACCCGGCTCATGACGCAGGGTGGACGGAATACTTTGAAAAGAAGGAGCCAAAGCTGTCCAATGGCTCCGGACGAGCCATAATCGGCGCAATTGCTCTAACACTGCAGCACGCGCTTCAACGGGGCCGCGGTGTCAGACCGCGGAGTAACCGCCCAAGGAGATCCCAGGCTTGTCCCCACGACTGTTCGTGCTTCAACGGGGCCGCGGTGTTAGACCGCGGAGTAACTCTTCTGCTCTCAGGCCAAGTATGATGCGAAATTTCGGCGCTTTTTCGCGAACCTCCGAAAACTCCATCCAATGACGGACCTGTTCATCCCCAGCATGGTGCAACAACTCCTATCATACCAAGAAAAATTCGTTTGCGCGAACCCCCCGGGAAAATCGTTCCCACTATAGGTTCGCGCAACTCGGAGATTTCTACCACAGACCGTGTGCTTCATCGCATT
>DAHWFY010000352.1 GCA_027336365.1 Bacillota bacterium
TTCTTCGTGGTGTGACCGCTCTAGCCGATGCAGTTAAGGTAACACTGGGTCCAAAGGGCAGAAATGCTGTGATTGAAAAGAAATTTGGAGCCCCTACCATTACAAAGGACGGCGTGACCGTAGCCAAGGAGATTGAGCTCAAAGATCCTTTTGAGAACATGGGTGCCCAGCTTGTTAAAGAAGTTGCTTCCAAAACAAGTGACATTGCTGGCGATGGTACCACCACAGCCACCGTTTTGGCCCATGCGATCTACCGGGAAGGTGTGAAGAACGTGACTGCCGGTGCCAATTCCATGGATCTGAAGAGAGGAATTGATCTTGCTGTCCAGGCTGTCATTGCTGAGCTGAAGAAAATGTCCAAGCCTTGCCAGGATAAAAAAGAAATTGCTCAAATCGCGACAATTTCTGCAAATAATGATCCTGAAATTGGTCGTTTGATTGCAGATGCAATGGACAAGGTTGGCAAAGACGGTGTTATCACTGTTGAAGAAGCAAAAAGCATGACAACCTCTCTTGATGTTGTGGAAGGTATGCAGTTCGACAGAG
>DAHWFY010000353.1:0-228 GCA_027336365.1 Bacillota bacterium
TGTCCGTGGGCTACTCGTAGCCCTGCGGGGCTACGAGTGGCAATATACGGTAATGGAGTAATATATGGACCTGTCACTGATGCCGAGTCCATATATTACTCCATTGGAGGAAGATGGAGAGAGTGAGATGCTCATACCTATTGTTAGGTTGTCGTGTTCACACGGTAATCCCCATTTTCATTGCTGAAAGATAAGACCAGTTTCGACCGTACACCGCCCCATCCCTTT
>DAHWFY010000353.1:238-533 GCA_027336365.1 Bacillota bacterium
CTTTATCAGGTGGAGATATTCTCTTATGGTCCGTAATGTCCGACATATCAGCCTTGCTTCGTCGAATATACAAATGAAAAATTGCAGGGGAATTATAGGAAACTGTCGAATCCGTCATATAGGAGAATACGGATTCGGGAGTGTTGGCCATTCAACTGCTAACCCATTTCAATATCGAGTAGGACAAGTTCATTGTTCTGAAATTAGAGTCTGATGAATTCGATGCGTTCTTGGAAAAGCTACCTGTTGAATATCGTAAATGTTATATTACCGACGAACAGCTGATAGCAAGTGT
>DAHWFY010000354.1 GCA_027336365.1 Bacillota bacterium
TATAACCATCCTTATGGAAAGGTGGAAGGCATCAATCAACTCCAATCGCAGTACGAACAGAAGTACGGCCCTGGAAACTACATCCCGCCCGTTGGCTTGACCTTCTATACCTTCCGTACCATGGTGCTCGCCGGAGTCATCATGATTTTGATGGCACTCTACGGAGTCTATCTGATGCTGCGAGACAAACTGGAAGGTCATCAAAAATATTATAAATGGATGATGTGGGCGATTGCCCTGCCCTACATCGCGAATACCACGGGTTGGCTGATGACGGAAATCGGTCGCCAGCCCTGGGCTGTCTTTGGTTTGTTGAAAACCACGGATGGGGCCTCACCAACTGTTGGCCCTGCTTTGGTGTGGACCAGTCTGATTGGGTTTGCCTTGGTGTACGGGATTCTGGCGGTGGTTGAGGTCTATTTGCTGGTGACCACAATCAAGATGGGCCCAGATGACGAGGATGTGACTCACAAGCGCATGCTGGATGATGGTGTGGGTGCAGTGATTTAGTCAATCACGGACTTTAAGAGGT
>DAHWFY010000355.1 GCA_027336365.1 Bacillota bacterium
AAGGCAGCGCAGGCCTTAGCAAAGCTCAAAACCGCCCCATATGCCGGCCATACCCTATCCGGCAAGCTAAACGGCGTACGGAGCCTTGAATTCTCCGCTCCTGGTGGAGCGTATCGAGCCGCGTACGTTGTTCGTGAAGAACTAAACCGGTGCGTTGTGTTTATGGTGGGCAGTCATGAGAATTTCTATCAGGAAGCAGAGCGGCGATACGAGGCATTGGAAAAAAGCGGACAAGCTTAGGGTGCTTAACTCAACTTTCGCAGACCAAAATAGGGAGATAGGCCTTGATATAACTGGGCAAACCGTCAATCCACTGCTGCAGTTGACTGCGAACCAGTTTTGAGAGGCGTTTGCTCGCCTGCTTGGAAACGTCATTTACAAGTTCAACCAACTGGCTCCATGCAACGGCCCAGTCTAATTCACTCACTTCGTCGCACAGCATTAGGAATAGATTGCCCAATGTGCGGTCGTCTGTGCTTTGGCGGTGTTGCCAAGCCAGTAGAATGTACCGTGAAAAGACAATCG
>DAHWFY010000356.1 GCA_027336365.1 Bacillota bacterium
AACCCCCCCGTCTGCTTTTGACCGCGTGTTAAAATCTGTTCGACAAAGAAGTCAAGCATTAATAATATCGTGAAGTATATAGATAGGGATGATTTACACGTCATTAAAGCATCGGACTTCGGATTATCCAGGAATATATCCGAAAAAGACGGAATCAATAAAGAAAATTCACGAGAATCCGCCGCAGCATTTAAAACTTGGCTTGACCAAAAATACGCGCAAACAAATGATTTGCGTTATGCGTCGCTAATGCACGCCGTTAATATCCAATCTGTTAATTTTAGATTAAGAGAAAGTCTTCAAATTAAATTATTAAATAAAGACTTGTCCGGAAATACTTGAAAATTTCGATACGGAAGACGGCTCTTTGATTTATCCTTCCGACGTAACGCCCGAAGCGTTTTACATGGTTGCTCAGGGTAGGCCTTACGGAACATTTTTTCACGGAGAGTTCGGCGGATGGCTTAAATCGCTTGAGAGAAGCTACAACAAGGGATTTAAAGAATTTCTGACTGACGTTTA
>DAHWFY010000357.1 GCA_027336365.1 Bacillota bacterium
GCGATCCGGTGTATGGACCGCGGCACACCCTGGCCATTTCCGGTCAAGCTCTTCATGCAGCGACGCTTGGGTTCGATCACCCGAAAACCGGGCAGCGCCTTCTTTTTACGGCTGACTTACCCCAAGATATGACGCATGTTCTGCGAGAACTTGAGTTTCTTCAAAGTCCGGAATCCTAAATTACGAATCCGGAAGACTCATCACTTGACAGATAGTCTGTCGGTTTGCTAACGTTATTGAGAATCATGTACTGCCTTTAAACCAGTCCCGTGAGATTGGAAAGGGGTCGGAATAAGACGGGTTTGCTGTACCTTGGTTTGGTGCAGACCCCTCACACTCGGCTGCTTTCCCTGACGGAAGCAGCCGTTTTCTTATGTCCGGGACCAGGGCAGGCACGCAAAACAAGCACGTGACTGAAATAAGTCGCAGTGTGATGTCAGTTTCAACCGAAAGGACGGAGAAGCGTGAATCCAAAGGCACAGATTATGGATAGTATCGCCATGCGCCGCTCCATCACCCGC
>DAHWFY010000358.1 GCA_027336365.1 Bacillota bacterium
CAGAAACGCTTGATGATGCAGGAGCCAGGAGACCTGCCTTGTTGATCGCTTCACCGAACTTCGCGGAAAGAGCGGTGGGGACACATGGTATGGTGGCCTGTGGTTGTTTCGTTAGGGCAATGAGTACGCCAATTGAAACTAACCTAAACGGGTATCAGTGTTCCTCCTCTGCTCAAAACGGCAGAGGATATTTTATTTTTTCGAGTAAAATTAAGCAGCATTTTGGGCGATGACGCGGCAATGCGTCGGGGAGTTCTGACCCCTTTCCGGACAACCTCTATAAGTGAGGAGAGAATACACGATGGCATTATCAACTTCGATTGGATTTCCCCGTATGGGAAGAAACCGTGAATTAAAGCGGGCGATTGAATCATATTGGCAAAACATGATCAGCCGTGAAGAATTGGATCGAGCTACATCGGCGCTCCGTAAAGAACGCTGGCTCTTGCAGCAACAAATGGGAATTGATCTTATTCCATCGAACGATTTTTCCTTGTACGATCACGTGCTCGATATGG
>DAHWFY010000359.1 GCA_027336365.1 Bacillota bacterium
ATCTCACTCACAACCTTTGCCGATTCCGTCATTGTTACCCTCAGTGTAGCACGGTTGGCAACGGAAGGGGTGCCCTCCGTCTCCAACGTGCAAGACGGAGGGATTCGCCTCCTTTTATTCAATTCATTAATCCGCGTTCTTTCAGACTCACAAATTTTTCATCCCCGAGCACAATGTGATCCAACACATCAATTCCTAAAATTTTTCCGGCGGCTATCAACCGTGTGGTGACAGCCTCATCTTCAGGACTGGGTGTCGGGTCCCCACTGGGATGATTATGCCCAGCGATGATTGCAGAGGCATTACCTAGGATAGCCACTTTAAAAACCTCTCTTGGATGCACAATGGATGCATCCAAGGAGCCGATACTTGCTGTATGGATACAATTTACATAATGTTTTGTAGACAACACCATTATCACAAATATTTCACGATCAGCATCTCCAATATATTTCCATAATATTTGTGCGGCATCTTCGGCACAGCGAATTTGCCGTGAACCTGCGTACTGCATTGT